>NZ_JBSFMT010000048.1:0-80940 GCF_053599695.1 Streptomyces sp. NPDC000878
GGGGGGGGGCGGTTGACTGATTGGCGGGGGTTATAGCGCCCCGCACTCCCCCGGGCGCGTGGGAGGGGCCCCATGTGCCCGGCGCCCGGGGGGGGGCGCGTCGCCTCCCCCCCCCCATTTACTTGGACGTCCTAGTATCCTCTTTACTAGGACGTCCAAGTAAATGGGAAGGCATGACAGTGAGCGATCTCCACCGTCCCGTGCACCCCGTCCGGCTGGTCACCGCTTCGGCGCTGTTCGACGGGCATGACGCCTCGATCAACATCATGCGGCGGATCTTCCAGTCCCAGGGCGCCGAGGTGATTCACCTGGGGCACAACCGGTCGGTGCGGGAGGTCGTGGACGCGGCGCTCGAAGAGGACGCGCACGGTGTCGCTGTCTCGTCCTATCAGGGCGGGCATGTGGAGTATTTCGAGTACCTCGTCGAGTCGCTGCGGGGGCAGGGGGCCGAGCACATCCAGGTGGTGGGTGGCGGGGGCGGCGTCATCGTGCCCGACGAGATCGCCCGGCTGCGGCGGAGCGGTGTCACCATCTTCTCGCCCGAGGACGGGCAGCGGATGGGGCTTGCCGGGATGGTCAACTCCGTGGTCCGGGACTGCGATTTTGATCTTTGGGACAGTAAGGCTGTTGACGCCGCCGCCGTTCTCACTGGTGACCGGTTCGCCATCGCCCGTGCCATCACCGGTGCCGAACTGGGCAAGCTGCCCCCCGAGTTGCTGGAACAGGTGCGTGCCGCCGCTGCCGCGCGGGTCACGCCCGTCCTCGGGATCACCGGTACCGGCGGCTCCGGCAAGTCCTCGCTGACCGACGAACTCGTACGGCGGTTCCGCGTCGACCAGCAGGACAAGCTGCGGATCGCCGTGATCGCCGTCGACCCCACCCGGCGGCGCGGTGGCGGGGCGCTGCTCGGCGACCGGATCCGGATGAACTCCCTGGACGGGAGCCGGGTCTTCTTCCGGAGCCTGGCCACGCGTGGGAGCCGTGAGCTGCCCGAGCATCTGTCCGACGTGATCGATGTGATCAAGGCCGCCGGGTTCGACCTCGTGATCGTGGAGACGCCTGGTATCGGCCAGGGCGACGCGGCGATCGTGCCGTACGTCGACACGTCCATGTATGTGATGACGCCGGAGTTCGGCGCCGCCTCGCAGCTGGAGAAGATCGACATGCTCGACTTCGCCGATGTCGTGGCCATCAACAAGTTCGAGCGGCGTGGTGCCAAGGACGCGATGCGTGATGTGGGGCGTCAGCTTGTGCGCAACCGGGAGGCCTTCGGGAAGAAGCCCGAGGACATGCCGGTGTTCGGCACCTCCGCCGCCACCTTCAACGATGACGGTGTCACCGCGCTCTATCAATATCTGAAAGCCGATCTGGCCGAGCGGGGGCTGCCGTTGTCCGACGGTGCTCTGGCGCCGGTCGCCGTGCGGCACTCCTCCGGTATCCGGCGCGTGGTGCCCGCCGAGCGGGTGCGCTATCTCGCCGAGATCACCGAGGCGGTCCGGGCCTATCACGCCCGGACCGAGACGCTTGCCGACGCGGCCCGGCGCGTGCAGCGGCTGGATGCCGTCATGGGCGAGCTGGTCGAGGCCGACGCCGATCCGGGGGGCGTCGAGGCGCTGCTCGCCGACGCCCGGCGGGCCCTCCCGCCCGACATCGGGGACCAGATCCGGAACTGGCCCGCGGTCGTGGCGTCGTACTCCGGAGACGAGCAGGTGGTGAAGGTACGGGACCGGGAGATCCGTACGGCGCTGAACCGTGAGTCCCTGTCCGGCAACAAGATCCCCCGGGTCGCGCTGCCCGCCTTCACCGACCACGGGGAGCTGGTGCGGTTCTGGCGGCGGGAGAATCTGCCCGGCCTCTTCCCGTTCACCGCCGGGGTGTTCCCCTTCAAGCGCGACGGCGAGGACCCGGCGCGGATGTTCGCCGGGGAGGGCGATCCGTTCCGTACGAACCGGCGCTTCAAGCTGCTCTCGGAGGGGCAGCCGGCCACCCGGCTGTCCACCGCGTTCGACTCCGTCACCCTCTACGGCCGTGACCCCGACGAACGCCCCGACATCTACGGCAAGGTCGGCACGTCCGGGGTCTCAGTGGCCACGCTGGAGGACATGAAGGCGCTGTACGACGGGTTCGATCTCGTCGCGCCGATCACCTCCGTGTCGATGACGATCAACGGGCCCGCGCCGACCGTCCTCGCCTTCTTCCTCAACACCGTCATCGATCAGCGGGTCGATGCCTTCCGTACGGCCGAGGGGCGTGATCCGTCGGCCGAGGAGGCTGCCGAGCTGCGGGCGTACGCGCTCGCGAACGTGCGCGGGACCGTGCAGGCCGACATTCTCAAGGAGGACCAGGGGCAGAACACCTGTCTGTTCTCCACCGAGTTCTCGCTGCGGATGATGGCCGACATCCAGGAGTGGTTCATCGAGCAGAAGGTCCGCAACTTCTACTCCGTGTCCATCTCCGGCTACCACATCGCCGAGGCCGGGGCGAACCCGATCAGCCAGCTCGCCTTCACCCTCGCCAACGGGTTCACGTACGTCGAGGCCTATCTGGCACGGGGCATGAGCATCGACGACTTCGCGCCCAATCTGTCCTTCTTCTTCTCCAACGGCATGGATCCGGAGTACTCCGTGCTGGGGCGGGTCGCCCGGCGGATCTGGGCCGTCGCCATGAAGGAGCGGTACGGGGCGAACGAGCGCAGCCAGAAGCTGAAGTACCACGTCCAGACCTCCGGGCGCTCCCTGCACGCCCAGGAGATGGACTTCAACGACATCCGCACCACCCTGCAAGGGCTCATCGCCATCTACGACAACGCCAACTCCCTGCACACCAACGCCTACGACGAGGCCGTCACCACCCCGTCGGAGGAGTCGGTGCGGCGGGCGCTGGCCATCCAGCTGATCATCAACCGGGAGTGGGGGCTCGCCATGAACGAGAACCCGCTCCAGGGGTCGTTCATCATCGACCAGCTCACCGATCTGGTCGAGGAGGCCGTGCTCGCCGAGTTCGACCGCATCAATGAGCGGGGTGGCGTGCTGGGCGCGATGGAGACCGGGTATCAGCGCGGGCGTATTCAGGACGAGTCGATGCTGTACGAGCAGCGCAAGCACGACGGCTCGCTGCCGATCATCGGTGTCAACACCTTCCGCCGGCCCGGTGGCGAGGGAACGCCTCACGAGGTCGAGCTGGCCCGCGCCACGGAGGCGGAGAAGGAGTCCCAGCTCACGCGCGTCCGCGACTTCCAGAACGCGCACGGGGCGGAGGCCGCGCAGGCGCTCGCCCGGCTGAAGGAGGCCGCCGTGGGCGGCGAGAACGCCTTCGAGGCCCTGATGGCCGCGGCCAGGGTGTGCACGCTCCGCCAGGTCACGGAGGCGTTCTTCGAGATCGGCGGCCAGTACCGGAGGAACGTCTGAGGAACTTCCAGCATTCTTGACCGCTGCTTGGCGCTCCACGATGCTGTGTTGCGGCACATGAGGTGTGTGCCGTAATGAGCAACATCCAGGTTCTGGATCAGCCGAGGAGTGGCCATGACTCATCAGGTCCGTGCTGTCGTCGCGAGGGGGAAGGGCGCCCCCGTCAGCCTGGAGACGATCCTCGTGCCGGACCCCGGTCCGGGTGAGGCGCTGGTGCAGATCCAGGCCTGCGGGGTCTGCCACACCGACCTGCACTACCGCGAGGGCGGGATCAACGACGAGTTCCCCTTCCTGCTCGGCCATGAGGCGGCCGGGGTCGTGGAGTCGGTCGGGGAGGGCGTCACGGACGTGGCCCCCGGTGACTTCGTGATCCTCAACTGGCGTGCCGTGTGCGGGAATTGTCGGGCGTGTCTGCGCGGGCGGCCGTGGTACTGCTTCAACACGCACAACGCCAAGCAGAAGATGACCCTGCTCGATGGGACCGAGCTGTCGCCGGCGCTCGGGATCGGTGCCTTCGCCGAGAAGACGCTCGTCGCGGCCGGACAGTGCACCAAGGTCGACCCGGCCGCCTCGGCCGCTGTCGCCGGGCTGCTGGGGTGCGGGGTGATGGCCGGTATCGGTGCCGCCATCAACACCGGGAACGTCGGACGCGGTGACACGGTCGCCGTCATCGGCTGCGGGGGTGTGGGCGACGCGGCGGTCGTCGGGGCCAGCCTGGCCGGCGCCGCGAAGATCATCGCCGTTGACATCGACGACCGGAAACTCGCCACCGCCCGCACACTGGGCGCGACCCACACGGTCAACTCCAAGGAGACCGACGCCGTCGAGGCGATCAAGGAACTGACCGGCGGCTTCGGTGCCGACGTCGTCATCGAGGCGGTCGGCCGCCCGGAGACGTACAAGCAGGCCTTCTACGCCCGCGACCTCGCGGGCACGGTGGTGCTGGTCGGCGTACCCACGCCGGACATGAAGCTCGAACTGCCGCTGATCGACGTCTTCGGGCGTGGTGGCTCGCTGAAGTCGTCCTGGTACGGCGACTGCCTGCCTTCCCGTGACTTCCCCATGCTCATCGACCTGCACCTCCAGGGCCGCCTCCCGCTGGACGCCTTCGTGACCGAGACCATCGCGCTCGACGACGTCGAGAAGGCGTTCGAGCGGATGCACGGTGGCGACGTGCTGCGTTCGGTGGTGGTGTTCTGATGGGCGCCCGTATCGAGCAGCTCGTCACCTCGGGCACGTTCTCGCTCGACGGCGGCACCTGGGACGTCGACAACAACGTGTGGATCGTCGGCGACGACAGCGAGGCGATCGTCATCGACGCCGCCCACGACGCGGACGCCATCGCGGCGGCCGTGGGCGGGCGGACCCTGCGCGCCATCGTGTGCACCCACGCCCACAACGACCACATCGACGCCGCGCCCGCGCTCGCCGCGCTCACCGGCGCCCCGATCCTGCTCCACGGCGACGACCTGCCGCTGTGGAAGCAGACCCACCCGGACCGGGAACCCGACGCCCCGCTGGCCGACGGCCAGGTCCTCACCGTGGCCGGGGTCGAGCTGACCGTCCTCCACACCCCCGGTCATGCCCCGGGCGCGGTCTGCCTGTACGCGCCCGCCCTGGCCGCCCTCTTCAGCGGCGACACGCTCTTCCACGGCGGCCCGGGTGCCACCGGCCGCTCCTACTCCCACTTCCCGACCATCGTCGACTCGATCCGCGACCGGCTGCTGACCCTGCCGGGCGACACGGTCGTATACACCGGGCACGGCGACACGACCACCGTCGCCGCCGAGGCGCCGCACCTCCAGGAGTGGATCGACCGCGGTTTCTGACCGCCCGGCCCGTCCACGATCCGTACGCCCCACTACTGGGGGCCCGTTACCGCCCGATGTCCGCCAGACGCCTGTCCGATGCCTGCCCGATGTCTGTCTGAGCTGCTCCGACGCGCTCGTTCCGGCATCGGGCCCGCTTGGTTTCCGGTAGGGGGCTCGCCCGGTTTCATGTTGTGCAATGTGCGTCGCGTTGTTAAGGGCGCAACTCGCGTCGGTGGCTCATCCCGCCTTCTGGACTTCTTGACAAGGGTTCTGGGCGCCCTCAAACTGACGTTGCGCTTACCGCAATCCGTTTCGCTATACGCACCGAGGTGTCATGATGATTCCCGCGTGCCGTCTCGCGGATCTCCCGCGAGGTGAGGCCTTCCGGCTCGACATCGACCCGGCCGTCTCGGTGTTCCATACCGACGACGGCGAGGTCTTCGCCATCGACGACACCTGCACCCACCAGGATGCCTCGCTCGCCGACGGCTGGCTGGAGGGCTGCGAGGTGGAATGCCCGCTGCACGCCTCCAAGTTCGACCTGCGCACCGGCGCGGTCGACTCCCCGCCGGCCAAGCTGCCGGTGCGGACCCACGAGGTCGTCATCGACGACGGCATGATCTACGTACGGGTGTCCACGGACGCTCCCAACCTGCCGCCCTGCGTCGCCGCCCGGCTCGCCGGGGGTCCCGCGTGAGAACAGTGGCCGTGGTGGGCGCCTCGCTGGCCGGACTGTCGGCGGCGCGCTCCCTCCGGAAGCAGGGCTACGGCGGACGGCTGGTCGTCATCGGCGACGAGGCGCACCGCCCGTACGACAGACCGCCGTTGTCCAAGGAGTTCCTGGCCGGAACCCTCGGCGAGGCGGACCTCGGGCTGGAGACGGACGGCGAGGACCTCGGCGCGGAGTGGCTGCTCGGCACCCGCGCCACCGGCCTCGACCGCACCGACCGGTCCGTCCGCCTCGCCGACGGCCGGGCAGTGCGCGCCGACGGCATCGTCATCGCGACCGGCGCCGCCGCCCGCACCCTGCCGGGCGCCGACGGCCTGTCCGGCGTGCACACCCTGCGCACCCTGGACGACGCCCGCGCCCTGCGCGACGAACTGGCCCGCGGCGGACGCCTGGTGGTGATCGGCGGCGGCTTCATCGGCGCCGAGGTCGCCTCCACGGCGTACGCCCTCGGCCTCGACGTCACGGTGATCGAGGCCGCCCCGACACCGCTCGCCGGCCCGCTCGGCGAGACCATGGGCGCCGTCGTCTCCGGCCTCCACGCCGACCACGGCGTACGGCTGTTGTGCGGGGTGGGAGTGAAGAGGCTGAGCGGGGAGCGGCAGGTGGACGCCGTGCTGCTGGAGGACGGGCGGAGCGTGCCCGCCGACATCGTCGTCGTCGGGGTGGGTGCGCGGCCCTGCGTCGAGTGGCTTGAGGGGTCGGGGGTTGTTCTCGACAACGGGGTCAAGTGCGGGGCCGACGGTCGCAGCAGCTTGGCCGGTGTCGTCGCGGTCGGGGACTGTGCCAACTGGTACGACCCTCGGGCGGGCGTTCATCGCCGCGTCGAGCACTGGACCGGGGCGGTGGAGCGGCCCGCTGCGGCGGTGGCCGCGCTGCTGGCCGGCGGGGCGGTGGAGCCGGGGGTGCCCCGGCCGCCGTATTTCTGGTCCGATCAGTACGGGGTGAAGATTCAGTTCGCCGGGTTTGCGGGTGTCGCTGACAGTGTGACGGTCGAAGAGGGTGCTGTTGGTGACCGTAATGTCCTGGCTGTTTATCGGCGGGGTGGGGAGCCGGTTGCTGTGCTGGGGATGAATCAGCCCCGGTTGTTTGTGCGGTGGCGGAAACAATTGGGTGTATTGCCGGGATCGCGGTGATTTTGGCTGCGGGTCGGTGGGGGCTGGTCGCGCAGTTCCCCGCGCCCCTGTCGGGTGCGCCCCTGCGGGGCGCTACCCGACATCAAGTGGGGCGCTGCCCCGACCTATCACGTTGACCGACCTTTGTGATCACTACGTTTCTCCGAGGAGTGCCCTGTGACCTCGACCAGTCTGCCCGACAGTCTGATCGCCACCCTCCCCGGCTCCTCCTATACGGACGCGGGGATCTTCGCCCAGGAGCAGGAGCGCATATTCGAGACCATGTGGTTCTGCGTCGCGCGCGCCTCTGAACTGGCGAAGCCCGGTGCCTTCCGGACCGTCGACGTGGGCCGCGAGAGCATCCTGGTGACGCGGGCCCGGGACAACTCGATCCGCGCCTACTTCAACGTGTGCCGGCATCGCGGCGCCAAGCTCTGCACCGAGGAGACCGGCGAGGTCAAGCGGGCCTTCCAGTGTCCGTACCACGCCTGGACGTACGGCCTCGACGGCAAGCTCGTCGCCGCGCCCAACCTGACCAAGATGCCGGACGTCGGGCGTACCGAGTACGGCCTGGTGAGCGTGGCCGTGCGGGAGTGGCTCGGCTATGTCTGGGTCTGCCTCGCGGAGAACCCGCCCTCCTTCGAGGAGGACGTCATCGGCGAGGTCATCGGCCGGCTCGGTGACGTCGAGTCGATCGAGCACTACGACATCGACAACCTCTCGGTCGGCAAACGGATCGTCTATGACGTGAAGGCCAACTGGAAGCTCATCATCGAGAACTTCATGGAGTGCTACCACTGCGCCACGATCCACCCCGAACTCACCGAGGTGCTCCCCGAGTTCGCCGACGGCTACGCCGCCCAGTACTACGTCGGCCACGGCGCCGAGTTCGGCGGGGAGGTCCAGGGGTTCACGATTGACGGTTCCGAGGGGCTGGACCGTATCCCGGGCGTCGCCGATGACCAGGACCGCCGCTACTACGCGATCACCGTCAAACCGCAGGTGTTCATCAACCTCGTACCCGACCATGTGATCTTCCACCGCATGTACCCGGTGGCCGTCGACCGCACGATCGTCGAGTGCGACTGGCTCTACCTCCCGCACGTCGTCGAGAGCGGCAAGGACGTCAGCCGGTCCGTGGAACTCTTCGACCGCGTCAACCGCCAGGACTTCGAGGCCTGCGAACGCACCCAGCCCGGGATGAGTTCCCGGCTCTATGCCAAGGGCGGTGTCCTGGTCCCGAGTGAGCACCACATAGGCGCCTTCCACGACTGGGTCAACGAACGGCTCGTTCAGTAGGGGGGCGCGGGCATCGGCTTTCAGGGGCGCGAGGCTGTATCTGATCTGCGGCTCCGCCGCGGGGCGCGACAAGCCCCCACCGGACCGGCACCCGACAAACTCACCCCAGATACCCCATCCGGTGACTGATCTCCGCCGCACCCTTCACCAGCAGCGGCGCCAACTCATGCAACCGTTCCGTGGTGAACCGGTAAGAGGGCCCGGACGCACTCACCGCCGCGACGACCACACCATCCCGGTCCCGGACAGGCGCGGCCATCGCGTGCAGCCCGAGCTCCAACTCCTCCCGCGTCCACGCATACCCCCGCTCCCGAGCCTCCGCAAGATCCTTCTCCAGCTTCGACTTCGCGGTGATCGTGTGCGGGGTGACCTTCTTCAGGCCGGCCCCGTTCAGCAGCGCGCCCCGCTCCTTCGTGGGCAGGTGGGCCAGCAGGATCTTGCCGCTGGAGGTGGCGTGCAGCGGGGTCAGCTGGCCGACCCAGTTGTACGCGCTGACCGCTCCGGGGCCGCGTGCCTCGAACAGGTTGACGGCGTAGTGCTCCTGCAGCACAGCGATGTTGACGGTCTCGCCGATCTCCTCGGCGAGCTGCTCGCAGACCGGGCGGCCCTGCTGGGTGATGTCGATGCTCCCCGTCACCGCACCCGCCAGCCGCACGATGCCGAAGCCGAGTCGGTACTTGCCGCGCTCACCCGCCTGCTCCACCAGACCGCGTGCCTCCAGCGCGCCGAGCAGCCGGAACGCGGTGGATTTGTGAACATCGATCTCGGCAGCGACCTCGCTGACGCCTGCCTCGCCGCGTTGGGCGAGGATCTCCAGGACGCTGATCGCGCGGTCGACCGACTGCACTCCGCCGGCCGGTGAATTGGACGTTTCGGTGTCTGTGCTGTGGTTGCTCACAGCGAAACTATACGCGCAGTAAAAAACGCCCCTGCCGGTAACAGCTTCGAAACCAAGACCTTGCATGTTGCGTGTCCCGCAACCTGGTGCGTATAGCGCTACTGGATTAGCATGCGTCGCGTATCTACGGCGCGAGCGAGACGAGAGATCATGGCTCCCCTGCAATACGACTTCGTCATCGTCGGCGGCGGATCGGCCGGCAGCGCACTGGCGAACAGGCTCTCGGCGGACCCGGCGAACCGGGTGCTGGTCCTGGAGGCCGGCCGGTCCGACTACCCGTGGGACGTCTTCATCCAGATGCCCGCGGCCCTGACCTATCCCATCGGCAGTCGCTTCTACGACTGGAAGTACGAGTCCGAGCCCGAACCCCATATGGGCGGTCGGCGCATCTACCACGCCCGCGGCAAGGTCCTGGGCGGCTCCAGCAGCATCAACGGCATGATCTTCCAGCGCGGGAACCCCATGGACTACGAGCGCTGGGCGGCCGACCCCGGCATGGAGAAGTGGGACTACGCGCACTGTCTGCCGTACTTCCGGCGCATGGAGAACTGTCTCGCCGCCGACCCCGACGACGAGTTCCGCGGCCACGACGGCCCCCTCGTCCTCGAACGCGGCCCGGCAAGCAATCCCCTCTTCGGCGCCTTCCTCAAGGCCACCGAGGAGGCGGGGTACGCGCCCACGGACGACGTCAACGGGTACCGGCAGGAGGGCTTCGCCAAGTTCGACCGGAACGTCCACCGGGGACGCCGGCTGTCCGCTTCGAAGGCGTACATCAAGCCCGTCCGCAAGCGGCCCAACCTCACGATCAAGACGCGGGCGCTGGTCACCCGTGTCCTGTTCGAGGGCAAGAAGGCCGTCGGTGTCGAGTACCAGCGGGGCAAGGGGGCGACCCAGCAGGTCCGCGCCAAGGAGGTCATCCTCTGCGGCGGCGCGATCAACTCCCCGCAGCTGCTCCAGCTGTCGGGAGTCGGCAACGCCGAGGAGCTGGGGGCGCTGGGCATCGACGTCGTCCACGACCTGCCCGGCGTCGGCGAGAACATGCAGGACCACCTGGAGGTGTACGTCCAGTACGCCTGCAAGCAGCCGGTGTCCATGCAGCCGTACATGGCGAAGTGGCGTGCTCCGTTCATCGGGCTTCAGTGGCTGTTCCGGAAGGGTCCTGCCGCCACCAACCACTTCGAGGCCGGGGGCTTCGCCCGCAGCAACGAGGACGTCGACTACCCCAACCTGATGTTCCACTTCCTGCCCATCGCGGTCCGTTACGACGGCTCTTCGCCTGCGGGTGGTCATGGGTACCAGGTCCACGTGGGCCCGATGTACTCCGACGCCATCGGCTCGGTGAAGATCAAGAGCAAGGACCCGCGCGAGCATCCGGCACTGCGCTTCAACTACCTCTCCACCGAGCAGGACCGGCGGGAGTGGGTCGAGGCGATCCGGGTGGCGCGCAGGCTCCTCAACCAGCCGGCGATGGCTCCGTACAACGACGGTGAGGTGTCGCCCGGGGCGAAGGTGGACTCGGACGAGGAGATCCTCGACTGGGTCGCCAAGGAGGGCGAGACGGCTCTGCATCCGTCCTGCACCTGCAAGATGGGGCCCGAGGCGGACGAGATGGCGGTCGTCGACCCGGAGAGTCTGCGGGTGCACGGGGTGGAGGGCCTGCGGGTCGTGGACGCGTCGGTGATGCCGTACGTCACCAACGGCAATATCTACGCGCCGGTGATGATGATCGCCGAGAAGGCCGCCGACCTGATCCTCGGCAAGGAGCCGCTGCCGGCTTCCAAGGCCGCGTACTACCGCCTCCGTGACGCCTCCGGCGACGCTCAGCAGGCCGGGTAGACGTTGGGTGCCTCAGGGCTGCGGGCGTTGCTGAAGAACGTCCGGTACGAGGTGCTGCCCGCGAAGGCGACCGAGGACAAGGTTCTGGCCCATGTTCCGCGCGACGTCGTGGTCACGGTGACGGCGTCGCCGGTCAAGGGGCTGGAACCGACCCTCGACCTGGCCGGGCGGCTGGCGGCACACGGTTATCGCGTCGTCCCGCACGTGCCCGCGCGGCTGCTGCGGGGCGACGCCCATGTGAAGGACGTCGTCGACCGGCTGCGGGATGTGGGGGTCGACGACGTCTTCGTGCCGGCGGGGGACTCGGATCCGCCGGCCGGGGCGTACGAGGGTGCCTTGCCGGTGCTGCGGAGGCTGGGCGAGCTGGGCAGCCCGTTCACGCATGTCGGCGTGACCGGTTACCCCGAGAGCCATCCGCTCATCCACGACGACGTCACCATCCAGGCGATGTGGGACAAGCGGGAGCACGCGACGTACATCGTGAGCAACCTGTGCTTCGACGCGCGCGTGCTGGGGGAGTGGGTGGGTCGTATACGGGGGCGGGATGTGTCCCTGCCTGTGTACGTGGGGGTCGCGGGGCCTGTGCAGCGGGCGAAGCTGTTGGCCATGGCGACGAAGATCGGGGTGGGGGAGTCGACGCGCTTCCTGACTCGGCATCCGGCGTGGTTTCTGCGGTTCGCGGCGCCTGGGGGGTATGTGCCGGAGCGGTTGCTGTCGCGGGTGGAGGGGGTGCTGGGGGCGCCTGGGGCGGGGGTGGCGGGGTTGCACGTGTTCACGTTCAACCAGCTGGCGGAGACGGAGAGGTGGCGCTGCGCGCTGCTGGAGCGGTTGGGTGGCTGAGGATCTGTTTTCGCCCCCGCCGCCCCTACCCGTCCCATCCCTTCCTGGGGGCTGTGCCCCCAGACCCCCCTTCGGCCTGAACGGCCTCGTCCTCAAACGCCGGACGGGCTGAGTTAGTGGGGGTCTGGGGGCGCAGCCCCCAGAGGTGGCCCCCGTATACGAACCTCAGCGGAAAACCACCGTCCGGTTGCCCTCCACCATCACCCTGCTCTCGCTGTGCCACTTCACCGCGTGCGCCAGCACCTGCGCCTCCACGTCCCGCCCCACGGTCACCAACTCCCCGGGATCCAGCGAGTGGTCCACCCGGACCACGTCCTGCTCGATGATCTGGCCCTCGTCCAGCTCGGGCGTGACGTAATGCGCCGTCGCGCCCACCAGCTTCACGCCCCGGTCGTACGCCTGCTCGTACGGCCGCGCGCCCTTGAAGCTGGGCAGGAAGGAGTGGTGGATGTTGATCGCCATGCCCTCCAACTCCTTGCACAGGTCGTCGGAGAGCACCTGCATATAGCGGGCCAGGACAACCAGGTCGATGTCCAACTCCCTTACCAGCTCCAGCAACCTCGCCTCCGCCTCCGGCTTCGTGTCCCGCGTCACCGGGATGTGGTGGAAGGGGACGCCGTAGCTCTCCGCCAGGCTCTCGAAGTCGCGGTGGTTGGAGACGATCGCCGGGATCTCGATGTTCAGGCCGCCCGTGCGGCGGCGGAAAAGCAGGTCGTTCAGGCAGTGGCCGAACTTGGAGACCATGATCAGGGTGCGCGTCGGCGTCGACGCCTCCCGTAGGGTCCAGGAGATGCCGTACGCCTCTGCCACAGGACCGAATCGGTAACGCAGGTTTTCCAGATCTGCGTTTGGATCGGAAACATCGAAGTGGACCCTCATGAAGAAACGGCCCTGAAGGCGATCATCGAACTGCTGGCTCTCCAGGATGTTTCCCGAGTTCCGGACGAGAAAGCCGCTCACGGCGTGCACCAGCCCCGAGCTGTCGGGGCACGAGAGGGTGAGGACGTACTCGCTGCCAGTCTGCGGTCGAGGGAACTTAGGGGACACGTCAGCCTCCGTCGGTGCGTATTGCACAACATGGTGAGCGATACGCAACATGGTCGGCTCGGTGGCCGGTCGCGTCAAGGGCGGTCGGGCGCGTGTGGGTAGGGTCGCGCGTGCAACCGTCACGCATGTCGAAATCGTCATCCGCCAACTACTTGACGTATGTCCGCACATTCGCCAAGGTGTTCCACCACAAGCAATTGGGTGCACGATGCGCAACGAATTCCTGCGGAAAGGCTTGGCGCGTGGCAGACCTGTATGTGGACGGTGAATGGCGGGAGCCGGTGGCCGGCGGCCACCGGGAAATCCGATGTCCCGCTGACGGCAGGCTTGCCGCGACCGTTTCGGAGGGGACACGTCCCGATGCCGAGGCCGCGATCGGCGCCGCCCGCCGTGCCTTCGACACAGGACCCTGGCCGCGTACCCCCGAACGGGAGCGCGGCGCGCTGCTGCTGCGGACCGCCGATCTCATCGAGCGCGACGCGAAGGAGTTCGCCCGCGCCGAGTCGCTGGACACCGGCAAGCGGCTGGTGGAGAGCGAGTACGACATCGCTGATGTCGTTTCGTGCTTTCGGCACTACGGCGGGATCGGGGGCGTCGATGCCGGGCGGGTCATCGACACCGGTCGTGATGACGCCGTCAGTCGGGTCGTCTATGAGCCGGTGGGTGTCTGTGGGCTCATCACTCCCTGGAACTACCCTCTCCTGCAAGCCAGTTGGAAGGTCGCTCCGGCTCTTCTCGCCGGTAACACCTTCGTCCTCAAGCCCAGTGAGCTGACCCCCTCCACTTCGATCCTGCTCGTGCGGGCGCTGGCCGAGGCCGGGCTTCCCGCCGGTGTCGCCAACCTCGTCCTGGGGGCCGGGCCCGAGGTCGGTGCGCCGCTCTCCGAGCACCCGGCCGTCGACATGGTGTCCTTCACCGGAGGGCTCGAGACCGGGAAACGGATCATGGCCACCGCCGCCGCGGGCGTGAAAAAGGTGGCCCTGGAACTCGGCGGCAAGAACCCCAACGTCGTGTTCGCCGACGCCGACTTCGAGACGGCCGTGGACTTCGCTCTCACGGCCGTCTTTCTGCACTCCGGGCAGGTCTGCTCCGCCGGGGCCCGGCTCATCGTGGAGGAGTCCATCCACGATCGGTTCGTGGGGGAAGTGGTGCGGCGGGCAGCGCAGATACGGCTTGGTGGGCCCTTTGATCCCGATGCCGAGACCGGCGCTCTGATCTCCGGCCAGCATCTTGAGAAGGTCGAGGCGTACGTCGCGGCTGGGCTCGCCGAGGGGGCCGTGCTGCGGTGCGGGGGTGCGCGGCCGGACGATCCCGCCCTCGCAGGCGGTCACTACTACCCGCCCACCGTCCTCGACGAGTGCACGCAGGACATGCGGGTCGTGCACGAGGAGTCCTTCGGGCCCGTGCTCACCGTGGAGCGGTTCAGCGGCGACGAGGACGATGCCGTCCGCATCGCCAACGACACCGAGTACGGGCTCGCGGGTGCTGTGTGGACACAGGACGCGGGCAAGGCCCAGCGGGTCGCCCGGCGGCTGCGGCACGGCACCGTGTGGATCAACGACTACCACCCCTACGTACCGCAGGCGGAATGGGGTGGCTTCGGGCACTCGGGCGTGGGTCGGGAACTGGGACCGTCCGGCCTGGACGAGTACCGAGAGCCCAAGCACATCTGGCAGAACATCCAACCCCGGCCGCAGCACTGGTTCCGCGGCTGAACGCCGAAAAGAGGTCGATCATGACCCCAGTACAGACCGAGGTGCCGCAGCGGCGCGGTACATCCCAGGACTCGGACGGCACGCCGGTCATCTCCGTGCGCGGCCTGTGGAAGGTGTTCGGGCCGAAGGCCGACCGGGTGCCGGAGTCGGAGGAGCTGTGCGGGCTCACCCGACGCGAGCTGATGGACCGTACGGGATGCACCGCCGCCGTACGGGACGTGCACTTCGACGTGTCGCCCGGCGAGGTGTTCGTCGTCATGGGTCTGTCCGGGTCCGGGAAGTCGACCCTCGTGCGATGTCTCACCCGGCTGATCGAACCCACCGCCGGTGAGATCGTCTTCGAGGGCGAGAACATCCGGGACGCGGACGACAAGCGGCTGCGCGAGCTGCGTCGGCAGAAGTTCTCCATGGTCTTCCAGCACTTCGGGCTGCTGCCCCATCGGCGCGTTGTCGACAATGTCAGCTTCGGCCTTGAGATACGTGGGATGGGCCGGGCCGAGCGGATCAAGCGGGCGCTTGAGGTCGTCGAGCTGGTCGGGCTCTCGGGGTACGAGAACTCCTACCCCGACCAGCTTTCGGGTGGCATGCAGCAACGAGTCGGTCTGGCACGGGCGTTGGCGGGCGATCCCGACGTACTTTTCTTCGACGAGCCGTTCTCCGCGCTCGACCCGCTGATCCGGCGGGACATGCAGAACGAGGTCATCCGGCTGCACCGCGAGGTCGGCAAGACGATGGTCTTCATCACCCACGATCTGTCCGAAGCCCTCAAGCTGGGCGACCGCATCCTCATCATGCGCGACGGCAAGATGGTCCAGTGCGGGACCGGGGACGAGCTGGTGGGCGCCCCGGCCGACGACTACGTACGCGAGTTCGTGAAGGACGTACCGCGTGCCGATGTCCTCACCCTGCGCTGGATCATGCGGCCGGCGGCGGACGGTGACGCCCTCGACGGTCCCGAACTCGGGCCGGACGTCGTCGTACGAGAAGCCACGCGGGCCGTCCTCGCCGCCGAGAAGCCGGTCAAGGTCGTCGAGAACGGCAAGCTGCTCGGCATCGTCGGCGACGAGGAGATCCTCGCCGTGGTCGCCGGGCGGGAAGGCGACGCGTGATGACCGTCGCCGTGGAGAAACCCCCGACGCCCGAGCCGCCCGGCCCGGCGGACGCCGTGCCCGAGGCCGCGCCCGTCGCCGCCGTACGGCAGGTCAGCCGGCGCATGGTGGTCGGCGCGATCCTCGTCGTCTGGCTGGTGCTGTTCGCCGTACTGCGCGGCACGAACACCCTGACGCTCGCGGCGGCCGACCTCACCGGGCTGCACCGGTGGCTGAACGACGTCAACGACTCGATCGGCGCCAACCGCAACTCCAACCCGCTCTTCCTCTACTTCTTCAACGAGATCCGCCTGGTCATCGACAACCTGGTGACCTTCGTCCAGCATCTGATCTCCCAGCCCTCCGACAGCCGTCCGCTGCCGCAGATCGGCTGGCTCGGGGTCGTCGGGATCGCCGGGTTCGTGTCCTGGGCCGTGGGCAACTGGCGGGTGGCGCTGCTGACCGTGGCCGGCTTCACCTTCTTCGGGCTCCAGGGCCTGTGGCAGGAGAGCATGGACACCCTCGCGCTGATCCTGTGCGCGGTGTTCGTGGCGCTGCTGTTCGCGATCCCGCTGGGGGTGTGGGCGGGGCTGTCCGACCGGGTCA
Source organism: Streptomyces sp. NPDC000878 (assembly GCF_053599695.1). Taxonomy (NCBI): domain Bacteria; kingdom Bacillati; phylum Actinomycetota; class Actinomycetes; order Kitasatosporales; family Streptomycetaceae; genus Streptomyces; species Streptomyces sp. NPDC000878. The sequence goes on from NZ_JBSFMT010000048.1 coordinate 16,390, forward strand.
ACAAGGTCATGACGCCGATCCTGGACTTCATGCAGACGATGCCCACCTTCGTCTACCTCGCCCCGCTGACCCTGTTCTTCCTCATCGGCGGCGCCTCCGCGACCATCGCCACCGTCATCTACGCGGCCCCGCCGGCGATCCGTATCACCGCGCACGCCATCCGGTCCGTGCCGGAGACCACCGTCGAGGCGGCCGACTCGCTGGGCGCGACCCGCTGGCAGGCGCTGCTCAAGGTCCTGCTGCCGATGTCCAAGCGGACCGTCGTCATGGGCGTCAACCAGACGATCATGGCCGCCCTCGCCATGGTGACCATCGCCGCCCTGATCGACGCGCCGGGCCTCGGCAAGACCGTCATGCAGGCACTCCAGTCGCTCGACGTGGGTACGGCCTTCAACGCGGGCCTCGCCATCGTCGTCATGGCCATCGTCCTCGACCGGGTCACGACCGCGGCGAGCACCCGCGCGGAGACGGCCCGGCGCTCGGGCGGCCGGCTCCTCGCCCGGCGACGCCAGCTGGTGGTGGCGGGAGCGGCGGTCGCCGCGGTCCTCGTCTACCTCTCGCACACCTACGTGTGGGCGGCGGAGTTCCCCGGCGAGGGCGATGTCGGCAGCTCCGTCGCGAGCGCCGCCGACACCGCGAGCACCTGGGTGCAGGACAACCTGTCCGGCCTCACCAACGCCTTCCGCGACGCCCTCACCAACGGTCTGCTCAACCCGTTCCAGTCGCTGCTCACCGACTCGCCCTGGTGGCTCGTCGGCGCGGTCCTGATCGGGCTCGGCGTGGTGTTCGGCGGCTGGCGGGCCGGGGTGACGACGGCCGTGTGCGTCGGCCTGCTGGTCGCGACCGGCGTGTGGTCGGACAGCATGACGACCCTGGCGTCCACGCTCGTCGCCACGGTCATGACGATGCTGCTGGCCGTGATCGTCGGCGTGTGGATGGGCCGCAGTCCGCTCGCCGACCGGCTGATCCGGCCCACCCTGGACGCGGCACAGGTCATGCCGCCGTTCGTCTACCTCGTACCGTTCCTGGCGCTGTTCGGCGCGACCCGCTTCACGGCGATCGTCGCCGCGATCGTCTACGCGGCGCCCGTCGCCATGAAGATCATCGCGGACGGTGTACGGAACGTCCCCGCGACCACCGTGGAGGCGGCCACCTCCGCCGGGTGCAACACCTGGCAGATCATCACCAAGGTCCAGCTGCCGATGGCACGCGGCGCCCTGACCCTCGCCACCAACCAGGGTCTGATCTACGTGCTGTCGATGGTTGTTGTGGGCGGCCTGGTAGGCGCGGGCGCCCTCGGCTACGACGTCGTGGCCGGCTTCTCGCAGGGCCAGCTGTACGGGAAGGGGCTGGCCGCGGGGCTGGCCATCGTCCTTCTCGGAGTCATGTTCGACCGGATCACTCAGGCAGCGGCGCGGCGTACCAGCGCGTAAGGAGCTACCCACCATGGCAAGGCAAGCAACAAAGTGGAGAGTCGGCGCGGCCGGCACAGCCGTCCTCGCCCTGACCCTCACCGCCTGCGGCGGCGCGAAGGTCGGCGACACTTCATCGGGCTCCGACACGTCCTCCGGGTCCTCCGCCAAGTGCGGCACCTTCAACCTCGCGGTCAACCCGTGGGTGGGCTACGAGGCCAACGCGGCGGTCGTCGCGTACGTCGCGGAGAACGACCTCGGGTGCAAGGTCACCAAGAAGGACCTCAAGGAGGAGATCGCCTGGCAGGGCTTCGGGACGGGCGAGGTCGACGCCGTCATCGAGAACTGGGGCCACGACGACCTGAAGAAGAAGTACATCACTGACCAGAAGACGGCCGTCGAGGCCGGTGCGACCGGCAACGAAGGTCTGATCGGCTGGTACGTGCCGCCGTGGCTGGCCAAGGAGTACCCGGACATCACCGACTGGAACAGCCTCAACAAGTACGCGGCGAAGTTCAAGACGTCCGAGTCGGGCGGCAAGGGCCAGCTCCTCGACGGCGACCCGTCGTTCGTCACCAACGACGAGGCGCTGGTCAAGAACCTGAAGCTGGACTTCAAGGTGGTGTACGCGGGCAGCGAGACCGCGCTCATCCAGGCCTTCCGCAAGGCGGAGAAGGACAAGGAATGGGTGATCGGCTACTTCTACGAGCCCCAGTGGTTCATGGCCGAGGTGCCGCTGGTGAAGGTCAAGCTGCCGGAGTACACGGCGGGTTGCGACGCGGACGCGGAGAAGGTCGCGTGCGACTACCCCGTGTACAAGCTGGACAAGATCGTCAGCGCGAAGTTCGCGAAGTCGGGCAGCCCCGCCTACGACCTGGTCAAGAACTTCACCTGGACGAACGACGACCAGAACACCGTGGCCAAGTACATAGCCGAGGACAAGATGACCCCGGAGGCGGCGGCGAAGAAGTGGGTCGACGCGAACCGGGCGAAGGTGGATGCCTGGATCAAGTAGCGCCTGAGGTGGAGTGAGTTGAGCATGACGGCCCGGTGGGCGGTGCGCGTGGGTGTGCGCGCCGCCTGCCGGGCATTGCTGTGTTTTTCTCGCCCCCGCCGCCCCTACCCGTCCCATCCTCGGGGGCTCCGCCCCCGAACCCCCGCTCCTCAAACGCCGGAGGGGCTGAGTAGTTCAGCCCGTCCGGCGATTGAGGACGAGCGCGTTCAGCGCGACAGGGGGGTCTGGGGGCGTAGCCCCCAGAAGGACGGGACGGGTAGGGGCGGCGGGGGCGGAACAAGCTCCTTCTCCCGCCCCCGGGACCCTCTTGACACCCACCTGCACGGAAGGCACATTGAGTTGCGCAACCTGAATCATGTTGCGTAGACAGCAACTGAACCGGAGGTGCGGCGATGGCGGGACCCCGAGTGGTCATCATCGGAGCGGGCGTCGTTGGCGCGGCACTCGCGGACGAGATCTCCGCACGAGGCTGGACCGAAGTGACCGTGGTCGACCAGGGACCGCTCCCCGCCACCGGCGGCTCCAGCTCCCACGCCCCGGGCCTGGTCTTCCAGACGAACTCGTCCAAGACGATGACCGAACTGGCCCGCTACACCGTCGAGAAGTTCTGCTCCCTGGACGTCGACGGCAAGCCCTGCTTCCTCCAGGTCGGCGGCCTCGAAGTGGCCACCACCCCCGAGCGCCTCACCGAACTCCACCGCCGCCACGGCTGGATCACCGCCTGGGGCATCGAGGCCCGCCTGCTGACCCCCGACGAGTGCGCGGAGCAGCACTCGCTCCTCAACCCCGACCGGGTCCTGGGCGGCCTCCTGGTCCCCACGGACGGCCTGGCGAAAGCGGTCCTCGCCGTGGAGGCCCAGATCCGCCGGGCCACCGAACGAGGCGTGACCTTCCTGCCCCGCCACGAGGTACTGGACGTCCAGCAGACCGACGGCCAGGTCACCGGCGTGGTCACCGACCAGGGCGAGATCCCGGCCGACATCGTCGTGTGCTGCGCCGGCATCTGGGGCCCGAAGATCGCCCGCATGGTCGGTCTCAACCTTCCCCTCACGCCCCTGGGCCACCAGCTGGCCTGGACCGGCCCGGTCCCCGCGCTCGCGGGCCAGACCGAGGAGTCGGTCCGCCCGATCCTGCGCCACCAGGACGCCGACCTCTACTACCGCGACCGCTTCGACGCCATCGGCATCGGCTACTACGGCCACCGCCCGATGCCGATCACCGCGGACGAGATCCTCTCCTTCGACGAGGCGGACACGGCCGGGGGAATGCCCTCGGTGCTGAAGTTCACCGAGGACGACTTCGAGCCGGCCTGGACGGAAACCCAGTCGCTCCTCCCGTCCACGAAGGACGCGAAGGTCGAGGAGGGCATCAACGGCCTGTTCTCCTTCACCACCGACAACTTCCCCCTCCTCGGCGAGTCCCCGGACGTCAAGGGCTTCTGGGTGGCGGAGGCGGTCTGGGTGACCCACTCGGCGGGCGTCGGCCGTGCCGTCGCCGAGTTGCTGGTCGACGGCTACTGCTCCTCCTTCGACCTGCACGAGTGCGACCTCAACCGCTTCGAGCCGCACCAGCTGTCCCCGGAGTACGTCCTGGCCCGCGACTGCCAGAACTTCGTGGAGGTGTACGACATCCTCCACCCCCTCCAGCCGTCCGGGCACCCCCGCCCGATCCGCACCAGCCCCTTCCACACCCGCCAGCGGGACCTGGGCGCCTTCTTCCTGGAGGCGAACGGCTGGGAGCGCCCGCAGTGGTACGAGGCCAACGCGGGCCTGGTGGAAGGCCGTTCCGTGCCCACCCCGAACGACTGGGCGGCCCAGTACTGGTCCCCGATCGTCGGCGCCGAGGCCCAGGCGACCCGCGAGACGGTCGCGATGTACGACATGACGGCTCTGAAGCGCCTGGAGGTGACGGGCCCGGGTGCCGCCGACTTCCTGGAGGGCCTGACCACCAGCAAGGTCGCCAAGTCCGTCGGCTCGGTGACGTACACGCTCCTCCTGGACCACGACGGCGGCATCCGCAGCGACATCACGGTCGCCCGCCTCGCCCGCGACCTCTTCCAGGTCGGCGCCAACGGCAACCTGGACCTCGACTGGTTCACCCGCCACCTCCCGGCCGACGGCACGGTCCAGGTCCGCGACATCACCCCCGGCACGTGCTGTATCGGCCTGTGGGGCCCGCTGGCCCGCAAGGTCCTCCAGCCCCTGACCGACGAGGACTTCTCGAACGACGGTCTGAAGTATTTCCGCGCCAAGCGTGCCTACATCGGCAGCGTCCCGGTGACGGCGATGCGTCTGTCGTACGTCGGCGAACTCGGCTGGGAGCTGTACACCACCGCCGACCAGGGCCAGAAACTCTGGGACACCCTCTGGCAGGCGGCACAGCCCCTGGGCGGCATCGTGGCGGGCCGCGGCGCCTTCAACAGCCTCCGCCTGGAGAAGGGTTACCGCTCCTTCGGCACCGACATGACGTACGAGCACGACCCGTACGAGGCCGGCGTCGGCTTCGCCGTGAAGCTCGACAAGGGCGACTTCATCGGCAAGGCGGCCCTGGAACGCCGTAAGACCGATGTACGCCGCAAGCTCACCTGCCTGACGATCGAGGACCCGAGGTCGGTCGTGATGGGCAAGGAGCCGGTGTACGAGGGTGACCGCGCCGTCGGCTACGTGACGAGCGCCGCGTACGGCTACACGATCGGCAAGGGCATCGCGTACGCGTGGCTGCCCGCCGAACTGGCCGCCCCCGGAACGACGTTGCACATCGGCTACTTCGACGAGCGTGTCGAGGCGGTCGTCGCAGAGGAGCCGTTGTTCGACCCGACGATGTCCCGCCTCCGTGGGTAGGCGCTCCGCTGTAGGGGCGGCTAGGGGTTGTCGGTTCGCTGCGGCGCCGTCGTGGCTTGTCGCGCAGTTCCCCGCGCCCCTTGGGGGCGCCCCGAGTCCACCACTCACCGCAGAAATCGGAGACGCGCGATGAGCCCCCGTACCCCCGGCGCCGAGCTGCCGGAGCACCCCGACTGGCTGTGGCGTACGCCCGAGCCGAAGCGCAGTTACGACGTGATCGTCGTGGGCGGCGGCGGGCACGGCCTCGCCACGGCCCACTACCTGGCGAAGAACCACGGCATCACGAACGTCGCGGTGCTGGAGAAGGGCTGGCTCGCGGGCGGCAACATGGCCCGCAACACCACGATCATCCGCTCCAACTACCTGTGGGACGAGAGCGCCGGCATCTACGAGCACGCGCTGAAGCTGTGGGAGGGCCTGGAGGAGGAGCTGGACTACCCCATCCTCTTCTCCCAGCGAGGCGTGCTGAACCTGGCCCACAGCCTCCAGGACGTCCGCGACAGCGTGCGCCGGGTCGAGGCGAACCGCCTGAACGGCGTGGACGCCGAGTGGCTCGACGAGCAGCAGGTCAAGGAAGTCTGCCCGATCGTCAACATCTCCCCGGACGTGCGCTATCCGGTGATGGGCGGCACCTACCAGCCCCGCGCGGGCATCGCGAAGCACGACCACGTGGCGTGGGGCCTGGCCCGCTCGGCGGACGCGGCGGGCATCGACATCATCCAGAACTGTGAAGTGACCGGGCTGGACGTGGTCGGCGGGCGGGTCGTGGGCGTACAGACCACACTGGGCCCGATAGCGGCGGGCAAGGTGGCGCTCTGCTCGGCCGGCCACACCTCGGTGCTGGCGGCGATGGCGGGCATCGAACTCCCGCTCCAGAGCCACCCGTTGCAGGCACTGGTGTCGGAGCTGCTGGAGCCCGTGCATCCGACGGTGGTGATGTCCAACGCCGTGCACGTGTACGTCAGCCAGGCGCACAAGGGCGAGTTGGTGATGGGCGCGGGCATCGACTCGTACAACTCCTACACGCAGCGCGGCGCGTTCCACATCATCGAGGAACAGATGTCGGCGGCGTTGGAACTCTTCCCGGTGTTCGCCCGGGCCCATGTGCTGCGCACCTGGGGCGGCATCGTGGACGTGAGCCCGGACGCGTCACCGATCGTCGGCCTGACCCCGGTGGACAACCTGTACCTGAACTGCGGCTGGGGGACCGGGGGCTTCAAGGCCACCCCGGGCGTCGGCTGGGTCTACGCCCACACGATCGCCCACGACACGCCCCACCCCCTCAACGCCCCCTTCTCGCTCGACCGTTTCACCACCGGCGCGCTCGTCGACGAGCACGGCGCGGCCGCGGTGGCCCACTAGGGATCCTCAAGGGAGCCGAACGACATGCTGCTCATCCCCTGCCCGTGGTGCGGGCCCCGCGACGAGGCCGAGTTCCACTACGGCGGCCAGGCACATGTGCCGTACCCGCAGGACCCGTCGACCCTGACCGACGAGGAGTGGGCCCGGTACCTGTTCTTCCGCGCCAACCCGAAGGGCCCGTTCGCGGAGAGGTGGAGCCACGCGGCGGGCTGCCGCAAGTGGTTCAACGCGGTACGGGACACGGGGACGAACGAGATCCTGGCGGTGTATCGGGCGGGTGAGGAACGTCCGGAGACATTTTCAGCCCGTCCGGCGTTTGAGGACGAGCCCCTTAAGGGCGACGGGGGTCTGGGGGCAGAGCCCCCAGCGGGGGTCCAGGGGGCAGGCCCCCTGGTTTCGGGAAGGGGTGGGGTGGGGGAAGAAGAATCCCAGCCGTTCCGACTCCCCACCCGAGGTCGAACACACCGTGACGACCGTCTGACCTTCACTTTCGACGGCACCCGGTACGAGGGCTACCGAGGCGACACCCTCGCCTCCGCCCTCCTCGCCAACGGCATCATCCACACCGGCACCAGCATCAAACTCGGCCGCCCCCGAGGCATCTTCTCCGCCGGCCCCGAAGAACCCAACGCGGTCATCCAGATCGAGGCCCCGTTCCCCGAGCCGATGCTCCCCGCCACCACGGTGGAGCTGTACGACGGCCTCGCGGCAACCAGCCTCCCCGGCCAGGGCAGACTCGCCACCACCCCCGACCCCGCCCGCTACGACGCCGTACACGCCCACTGCGACGTACTGATCGTCGGCGCGGGCCCCGCAGGCCTCGCCGCAGCGGCGACCGCCGCCCGCACCGGCGCCCGCGTCATCCTCGCGGACGACCGCCCGGAACTGGGCGGCAGCCTCCTGGGCACGGGCGAGCACCTCGACTGGGTGGACGAGACAGTCACCCACCTCCAAACGGCCCCCGACGTACGCGTCCTGCCCCGCACCACCGTCTTCGGCTACTACGACGACAACCACCTCCTCGCCGTCGAGCGCCGCACCAACCACCTGGGCGCAGCCGCCCCGGAGAACGTCTCCCGCGAACGCGTCTGGCGCATCCGGGCCCGCCGAGTGGTCCTCGCGACCGGCGCCCACGAACGCTCCCTTGCCTTCGCGGACAACGACCGCCCCGGAGTGATGCTGGCCGCCTCGGCGCGTACGTACGTCAACCGCCACGGCGTCCTGCCCGGCCGCAGGGCGGTCGTGTTCACCACGAACGACAGCGCGTACGCGGCGGCACTGGATCTGGCCGCAGCGGGTGCGGACGTGGCAGCGATCGTCGACACCCGCACCGACCCGGGCGAGTGGGCGGACCGCGCAAGAGCGGCCGGCATCGAGGTGCTGGCCGGATACGCGGTCGTCGGCACGGAGGGCGACGCGCGCCTGACGGCCGTAACAGTCGCCCCGTACGGAGAGTCCGACGGGGAACTCGCCGGGCAGCAGCGGGGGTTCACCGCCGACCTCCTCCTCGTCTCCGGCGGCTGGAACCCGGTGGCCCACCTGTTCAGCCAGGCCGGCGGCAGGCTCCGCCACGACGACACGCTCGGCACCTTCGTCCCCGACAGCTGCCGTCAGGCCGTCGAGGTCGCGGGCAGCACGACCGGCGTCCTGGACCTGCCGACGGTCCTCGCCCAGGGCGTGGGCGCCGCGTCCCGCGCGATCGAGGCGGAGGGCTACACACCGAACGCGCCCCGCCTCCCCGCCCCCGATCCGGCCGCGCAGCCGCTCACCCCGCCCATGCACGTGTACGCCATACCGGACGCCTCCGACACCCGCTCCTTCGTCGACCTCCAACGAGACGTCACCGTCGACGACCTGGCCCGCGCGACCGGCGCCGGTATGCGCTCGGTCGAGCACACCAAGCGCTACACGACCGCGGGCACCGCCAACGACCAGGGCAAGACGTCAGGCCTCCTGGCCAGTGGCATTGTCGCCGCACTGCTCGGCGTCGACATCTCGGCCCTCGGCACGACCACGTTCCGGCCGCCGTACACGCCCGTCTCCTTCGCCGCCCTCGCGGGCCGCGACCGGGGCGCGCTGCACGACCCGATCCGGACGACCGCCCTGCACACCTGGCACACCGAGCACGGCGCGCTGTTCGAGAACGTCGGCCAGTGGAAGCGCCCCTGGTACTACCCGCAGGCCGGCGAGGACATGGAGACCGCCGTCCTGCGCGAGTGCGCCGCAGCGCGCGACAGCGTGGCGTTCATGGACGCCTCGACCCTCGGCAAGATCGATGTACAGGGCCCGGACGCAGGCGTCTTCCTCGACCTGCTCTACACCAACATGATGAGCACCCTGAAGGTCGGCATGATCCGCTACGGCGTGATGTGCCGCCCGGACGGCATGGTCTTCGACGACGGAACCGTCATCCGCCTCGCCCAGGACCGCTTCCTGGTCACCACGACGACGGGCAACGCCGCCGCCGTACTGGACTGGATGGAGGAGTGGTCCCAGACCGAGTGGCCGGACCTGCGCGTCCACTGCACCTCGGTCACCGAGCAGTGGGCCACGGTGGCTCTCGTCGGCCCCCGCTCCCGGGACGTCCTCGGCTCCCTCGCACCCCAACTGGCCGTGGACAACGCAGACTTCCCCTTCATGGCCTGGCGCGAGACACCCGTCGCGGGCATCGACGCACGCGTGTGCCGGATCAGCTTCTCCGGCGAACTGGCCTACGAGATCAACGTGTCACCGTGGGAGGCCCGCGCCCTCTGGGAGGCGCTGTACGAGGCCGGCGCCCCGTACGGCATCACGCCCTACGGCACCGAGACCATGCACGTCCTGCGCGCCGAGAAGGGCTACCCGATCATCGGCCAGGACACCGACGGCACCGTGACTCCGCAGGATCTCGGCATGAGTTGGGTGGTGTCGAGGAAGAAGCCCGACTTCATCGGCAAGCGGTCGTACGCCCGTGCCGACGCCGTCCGCCCCGACCGCAAGCACCTCGTCGGCCTGCTCCCGGACGACCCCGGCACCTTCCTCCCCGAGGGCACCCAGCTGGTCGCCGACAGCGTGCTGCCCGCGCCGCCCGTCCCGATGCTCGGCCATGTCACCTCCAGCTACCGCAGCGCCGCCCTGGGCCGGACCTTCGCCCTCGCCCTGATCAAGGGCGGCCGGGAACGCCTCGGCGAGCGGCTGTACGCCCCCGTGGGCGACCGGCTGGTCCCGGTGACCGTCGCGAGCCCCGTCCTCTACGACCCCGAGGGAGCCCGCCGAGATGGCTGACACCACCACTCTGCTCCGCAGCCCCGTGTCCCCCTTGTCCGACGCGGCCGACCGTCTCGCCACCGCGACCCGCACCTCCGGGGGCGCGATCCGGCTGGCCGAACTCCCCTTCCTGGCCCAGCTGAACGTGCGCCTCGACGCCAAGGGAGCGGCGGCCGACGCGGTCGGGCTCGCCCTGGGCATCCTGCTGCCCCTGGCCCCCAACACCGCTGTACGGGCCGGGGAGTTGGTCGCCCTGTGGCTGGGCCCGGACGAGTGGCTGCTCGTGGGCCCGCCCGGCAGCGAACGGGATCTGGAAAGCCGTATCCGGGAGGCGGCCGGGGACGAGCCGGTGTCCGTCATCGACGTCTCCGCCCAGCGCACCACCCTCCTCGTCACGGGCCCGCGCGCCCGCGACCTGCTGGCCCACGGCTGCGCCCTCGACCTGCACCCGCGCGCCTTCGGCCCCGGCCACTGCGCCCAGACGACCCTCGGCCGAACCCAGGTCGTCCTGGTCGCCCGGGACGAACCCAGAGCCGGCTTCTGGGTCCTGGTCCGCTCGTCCTTCGCCGGCTATCTGACGGACTGGCTGCTGGACGCGGCGACGGAGTACGTGGGCTGAGGGAACCTTCCGGTTGGCTGTGCGTGTACATGGAGGAGTCCCTCGCCATGAAGCTGCTCGTTCTCGGCGCGACCGGTCCCACGGCCGCCATCTCGTCGACCTGGCCCTGCGCTCCGGTGACTCGGTCACGGCCCTGGTGTGCGACCCGACGGCCCTGGGCGGTCTGATCGTCATCGACACGGGCGGACTGCCGGTCAGTTAGCTGGCTCCGCCGGAGAGCTATCGCCCCGCCTAGGTGGCGGCGTACATCGGATCTATTTTCGGCTGGACGTGAGAGTTGACGCGCATCTGGGGCAGTTCTAGGCCCACCCGACAGATAGATCCGATGAATCGCCACCCCCTGGAAGGGCAGATGGCAGCCGGAGGGTTACTCGCCGGAGGCACTGCCTGGCTGATGCCCACCCGGCACTTCAAGAACGGCGTCTACCACCACGGCAGCGGACGGGCCGAGGCCCGCTTCCGCAACATCACCTACTGGACGCGGTGATCCGGCGACGACCTCCAGAAGAGCGGTCATCGGATCGGCGCCGGCCGGAACAACGGCCGTGTCCCTGCCGGGAGTTGCCCAGGCGGCCGACAGTGAGGTCGACGACAGCGAGGTCGACGACAGTGAGGGTGTCACCGCCCCTCCTCCGGGCGGCCGTTGGAAGCTCCGCAACCGTATGGACTCGGACGCGGAGCCGTGGGTCACGAGGTGATGGTGAGGGCCGTGAGTGCGGTGTGGACTTCGGCCGGGGCGGTGACTCGGAGTGCCACATAGCGGGCCCTACTGTCGGTGCGGAGCACTCCCCGCGCCGTCAGCCGTGCCGCTCCGGTGTATGTACGGCCGTCCCCGCTGAACTCGGCCTGCGCCGCCGGGACGTGTCCGCCCCGCCACTGAGTGCGGATCTCCGTGATGTGCCGCTCGGCACCCAGATCGACGACCATCCGACCGCCCGGGCCGGGCGTCCATGCGGTGCCCTCGTCTCCGTCGACCGCGGCGTTCGGGTCCGTCATGCCGGGCGGCAACGGTGCGGTCGGGAAGGCGGGGCGGCCGAGTGCCAGGTCGGCGAGCGGGTACGCCGTGGCGCGCGGCACGGTGACCGTGGTCGTACGGCCCGCACGGACCGTGGCGTCGAGGCTCCTGCCCTGAGCGGAGACGGTGACGTGGCAGGAGGGCCCGCCGAGTCGCACCGTGCGGCCGTCGACCACCTCGGCGCGCAGACCGACGGGAACGCGCTCCCCGGAGAGGACGAAGCGCGCCGGCAGCAACACGGCGGAGGCGGCGGGCAGTTCGGCTCGACAGGCCGTGCCCGATTCGGTGACGGTCTGGACACCCTCGTACAGGCGGATTCCGTCGGTGCGCGAGCCCGGGATCGTCACGGTGGTGGTCACCGGATCCGAGGAGAGGTTGAACAGGCTCAGGTAGTCGTCGGTGAGAGCGGCCTTCACCTGGGCGGACCGTGCCGAGGGGCTCTTGCGGGCGGCTGCGGCGCGCAGCCGCCCGGGAGTCGCGCCCGGGAGGCCCTCGACCAGAAGGCCCTCGGCCGGTCCGTCGGAGAGGACGACCGTGTTGCCGTACACCGAGATCGGGTTGGTGCCGCCGCGCACGACGAGACCGGCACGGCCGTCGATGTCCAGCCAGCCGCCGCTGCTGGTGACGTCCGCCTGCGGCCAGGCGACGAGGTCGGTCCATGTCTGCCCGTCGACCGATCCCTGTATCCGGTACGCGCGGCCCGCCGCGGTCTCCCAGCGCAGCGTCACCCGGTCCAGGTCCAGGGCCGTGCCCAGATCGACGGTGATCCAACTGTCCACGCGAGGACGGTCCGCACGGGACACCGCCCAGCGGGTCGAGCCGTCGCCGTCGACCGCGAGTGCGGGCTCCTTGCCCGGGTCGAAGGAGGACGCGGAGGCCGTCGCCCCGGCGCCGCGCGCCAGGTCGACGCCGGTGACTCCGTCGCGTATCTCGAAGGCGTACAGCGAATAGCCGTACGAGGGGTCGGGGCGTGTCCCGAGCATCCGAAGATGGCGGAACCGGCCGCGAGGGAAGGTGAGTTCGTCGATCCGGGGGCCGGCGGCGGGAGCCGAGGTGCCGGCCTGTGCCGCGATCGTCGTGCTGCCTTCGGCCGCCCGGTACGTGCGGCTTCCGTCCAGCCCCGGCATCCCGGGCATGTTCAGGTTGTGCACCTCGATGTGGCCTTCCCCGGCGGCCGTACCGGAGGTCGCGTAGACGACGGCGCCGGACGGCAGAGTGGTGAACCCCGCGTACCCGGCGTCCAGCGTGAGCAGGCTCGCGCTGCCGTCGAACCCGTCCCGCAGCCGGGAGTACGCGACGACCGACCGTCCGGTGACCTTGGCGCCGGTGCTCGGCAGGAACATCGGCGTCGTACCGCTGAGCGCGAACAGCCAGTCGTCATGGGCCGGTTGCCAGGCGAACTTCACGAAACCGGCCTTGCTGACCGCACCGGCCCACGCGCCCGGTGACTGATGGGAGACGAGGCCGGGAGCCGAGCCGTAGTCGGTGACGCCGCTCGCCTGCTCGAAGAGCTCGCGCTGTGACAGGGGACGCACGGGTGCGTTCCCCGACCGCGCCCGCCACTCGTGGAGCAGATAGCTGATGGCCAGTTCGGCCCGGGCCTCCGGCTCGTACTTGGGCTCGCCCGAGAACTTCGCGAGGCGATACTGCGGCGGGTACTCCTGATACGCCTCCAGCCGCTCGGCCAGGGCCAGTTCACAGCGCGCCGCCGCGCGGTCGCCGACGACCTGGGCCAGGAAGGCGAGGGGAATGACGTCCCGGCCGTAGAGGTGTTCGCGGTCGGCGACCATCGGCATCAGGGGCTCTCCCGCGTCGCTCATCACCCCGAGCAGGGTGCGCCACAACGGCGCGGCATTCGGCTGCTCCGTGAGTACCTCGGGCAGGGCGCGGCCCGCCACGAGGAAGTGGGCGCTGTTGCGTCCCGACGTACGCCAGAGTTCTTCCTGGTAGTGCGGGCCGAACGAGCCGTGGTTCTCGACGATGAACGTGTCGTAGAGGTTCCGCGCGGTGTTCTCGCTGACGGCGACCCCGTCCACGCGGGCCGGGTTGGCGAGGTCGGCGGCCGGGAGCCCCGCCTCGTTGCGGCTCCACCGGCCGAAGGCGGCGCGCCACGCCTCGTACCGCGGATCGTCGCCCGCCCAGGCCAGACCGGGTGCCAGCGACTGGGTGTAGACCCCCATCTCCTCCAGCTTGGTGTCGCCTTCGAACCCCCCGCTCAGGCCGTGCGGGGTCCAGCCGGCGGAGTCGGGATCATCGGCCGTGCCCAACTGGGCGGTGTACTGCGCCTGTTCGCGGGCGATGGTGTCGACGTTGCGGCGCGTCACCTCGTCGAGGTCGTCCCACAGCAGGCGGGCCGCGAGCACGAAGTACGACTGGAACGTGGTGTCCCAGAACAGCTTCCGCCCCCACAGGGCGCCGCCGGTCAGCCGGTTGGATGCCGCGAAGTGCTTCACGGTGGCGAGGGTTCTGGCGCGCAGAGTGTCCTTGTCGACTCCGGCACGCTCGGCGTCGTACGGGCCCCGGGTCAGCAGGACGGCGTTGCCGAGCACGACCCCGAAGCCGAAGTCCTTGTCGGTGTAGTGGCCTTGGGCCGGGTCCCATTGCTGCTCCGACCACCGGGTGTGGGAGAGCAGGACGCGGTAGTACGTGTCGGAGACAGGGTCCCCTCCTGGGGCGTCCGCGGTTGTCGCGGCGGAGGCCCGACCCGAACCCAGGGCGAGCGGGAAAGCGGCCATGGTGCCGGTGGCGCCGATCAGTTGTACGGCCTGACGGCGGGTGAACCCCACGACGTGCTGCGACATTCGGCGATACCCTTCGACAACGTTGTCAGAGTGTGCGGTCATTCTGTGGCCGCGCCGTGTGCACGTCAAGGCTCTTGGGGCCCCCTGTGGCACTCGACGGGTCACGCGTGACGATCGATGCGCCTGCGCACCTGGCCCAATCAAGCATTTCCCGCAGCCCCATTGACCGACTGGTCGAACGCCACTTAGGTTCCCCGGAGGCGAAAGCGCTTGCCGTCGCCCACCGTTCACCCCGCGCAGCCCCATCGGCTGCTTTCCCGCGCCACGTCTCGCTCGCCTGACGGAGAAATCCTCGCGATCATGCGCACACCGCTATCTCCCCTCCGGCGCCCGCCCGCCGTATGGCAACGTTGTCATCACGGCGGGTCGAGGACCGTCGTCAAGGGGGGTTCGCGGGTTCCTGGTCGCGTACCTCGCACGCTCTGTCGGGGAAAACCACCGCGCCTGAGCCCTCGCCCTCCGCACCGCCGCGGATCCGGAGGCGGCGCACGGCTGGCGTCCGGCCCTGCGCCGAGCCGCGACACGCTGCGTTCCCGATCCGGCGGGGTGCACCCTGATCGCGCCCGACATCGGACTGTGCGTCGCGTTCCTGTGGATGCTCTCGCTGCTCGCCCCCCTTCTGCCCGGGCCGCTCTGCCCGGGCCGCCGGCCTTCGCCATCACGGCCGTTGAACTCCGGAACGAGCCTCCCCCCGACGAAAGGTGATCTCCGCCGTGCCCCCTCTGAGCCGCCGTCTCTTCCTCGGCGCGGCCTCGGCCGCCTTCCTTGCCGCGGGCGCCGGACCCGTCGCCGCGGTGTCGGACACCATCCGGCACAGATCCAGAGACTGGACCTTCGAGAACGACTCCCTGCATGCCACCGTGACCTACCGGAACGGCGGGATCCACCTCACCCGGATCCTCAACAAGCGTGCCGGAAGCGACTATCTGAGTGCCCCCTCGTCGCTCTTCGCCCACGAACTCGACGGCGCCGACACCGTACGCGCGGACGACGGAGGGTGGCGCCTGGGAGCGACGACCAGGGAACTCATCACCGTACGCACGAAGGAGAGGTCCTGGCGGGTCGGGGAGCGCGTCCGCATCGCCCTGCGCAGAACCGTGCCCCGCCCGTTCCGCGTCACCCTGGTCTTCGAGATCTACGACGGCGACGCGGGCCTGCGCTACTTCACGCTCGTCCGCAACGAGGACCCGGCCCGCGATCTCACCCTCACCCGCTCCACCGTGATCGACCTGCGGCTGCCCAACCAGCCGCACACCCTCCACTACGTCCCGAACATGAAGTGGTTCAGCACCCGCGGGTCGCTGAGCACCGACCCCGTCGGCAGGTCCTGGCCGAAGAAGGCCCTCACCGTGTACGACACCGGGCACGGCTGGAGCGTGAGTCCCGAGCTCAACTGGAAGACCCAGCGGGGCAACGGCAACTACCCGACCGACTACATGCTGCCGCCGTTCGCCGGCATCAACGCCTGGCACGAGCAGGACACCGTCTCCGTGGACACGCACCCCGAATCGCTGCGACTGACACTGCGGCCGGGGGAGGAGTTCGAGTACCTCGCGGTGAACCTGACCGTGTTCGAGGGGGATGTCGTCGACGGCAAGATGGCCGACGAACTGCACTTCCGCAAGCGCTTCAAGTACCACCACACGACCGCGCTCTTCCACCAGAACGACTGGGACTACCGCGGCGGCCCGGGCCACGAACTGCCCGCCGGCTACTACTACGACACCGTCATCCCGCAGACCAGGCGGGCGGGCCTCGACATGGTGATGCTCGACGACTACTGGAACACCACGCGCGACTCCATCGAACCCAGCGATTCGATGAAGAAGTCCATCACCAGCCTGGGCACGCTCTCCAGGACCCTCAAGGACAACGGACTCGGCTTCGGCCTCTGGTTCTCCCTGACCGGAGACGGCCACCTCAATGGCCGCGACCTCGCCGACCCGGCCCAACTCGCCTACAAGCGAGGCCAGATCGAGACGCTGCTCAACGACTACGGCGTCACCCAGCACATGATCGACCTCACCGAGTACTGGCAGAACGAGCAGACGACCGCCTACTCGCACCCGAGCGACAACGTCTACCGCAAGGTCGTCCTCACCCGGACCATGCTCGACGACCTGGTGACGAAGAACCCCCAGTACCTGCCCAAGCTCACCAGCGAACTCGACATCGCCCCCACCCAGGGCGACCGCAACAACGGTCTGCTGCACATCGCGTACAACGGCTGGAACACCTCCAACGGAGGCGTCACCGGAGAGGACCTGTCGCTGCGCACCGCGCTCACCGCGTTCGGGCACCTGCCGATGGGGGCGACGTACATGAACGGCGGAAAGATGACCGGCCGCATGGAGGACTACTACTCCTACATGGCCGTCCGAGCGGTCAAGTTCGGCCAGGATCCGGGCGACCCGAGCAAGTGGCCCGAGGCGGCGGTGAAGCTGATGGGCGTGTTCAACGCCTGGCGCAGGCGGCCCGAGATCACCGCCCTGACGGACGGCCAGTTCCTGCCCGTCCACCTGGGCCAGGGCTGGGACACGACGGAGTGGGACAGCGCCAAGGGCCCGTACGTGTGGATGTGGACGGATGCCTCGCGCCGCACCGCCCTTCTGATCGCGACCGCGGCCGGAACTCCCCAGACCACCGTCGATGCGAAGGTGCGCTGGCTGAAGGGCCGTACGACCTACGCCGTCACGGACATCACGATCGACGACGACGGCAGCCAGGCCCACGCCGCGAAGGGGGAGTTCACGGGTGAGCGGCTGCGCACCGAGGGACTGCCGGTCGACCTGTCCGAGAACACCTCGAAGGGCAAGGCGTTCTGGTTGGAGGCGGTGGTGCGGTGAGGTGCCGGGACCAGGGCCGAGCGAAAGACCAGGAGCGGCAGGGGCGTTCGGCGCACTCATACCGGCAGGGCGTCGCTCCCCAGGCTTCGGCCCAGTCGTGGACGAGGGTCTCCGCACCGGCCCGCCGACGACGAGGAGCCGTGGTGGACAGCCAGTCGAGAGGTTCGACGCCACCGGGTGTACCGCCGTCCAGCGCGATCCTGATGGCTGCGGCGAGGTCGGTGTCCGTGCGGTCCGTGCGGGCCGCGGGAGCCCTCCAGGGATGGGGTGATGGAAACGTTCCTACTGAGCCGTGGGGTCGTCAACGCTCCTGCAGGCATGAGTAGTTAAGCCCGACGGCAATTTGGTACGGACCATTGACGCCTGAACCTGGCTGATGGGATGTTCTCGGTGGTCACGTTTCCAAGACGCTCCGCCCCCCGACTGGACAACGTTGTCCAGCACGTGAGTTCGTCCGGCCCCGCACGGCGAACAGGAGACATCGGCATGACTCTCCCGTCACCCCTCATGAGACGCCTGAGCGCCGCCCTCACGATGGTGCTTCTGCTGGCCCTCGCCCCGGCTCTGCTGGTGCTCCGCGCCGCACCGCCCGCGCAGGCCCTCGAGAACGGCCTGGCCAGGACGCCCCCGATGGGCTGGAACGACTGGAACGCCTTCGGCTGCAACGTCACCGAGCAGCTGGTCAGGCAGACCGCCGACCACCTCGTCTCCTCCGGTCTGAAAGACGCCGGGTATCAGTACGTGAACATCGACGACTGCTGGATGGCCTCGGCCCGCAACTCCGCGGGCCAACTGGTGCCCGACCCGGTCAAGTTCCCCAGCGGCATCAGCGGCACCGCCGCCTACGTCCACAGCAAGGGCCTCAAGCTCGGCATCTACGAGAGCGCCGGCACCGCCACCTGCCAGGGCTACCCCGGCAGCCTCGGCCACGAGCAGACGGACGCCAACAGCTTCGCCGCCTGGGGCGTGGACTACCTCAAGTACGACAACTGCAACCACCAGAACGTGCCCGACCAGCAGCGCTACACCGCCATGCGCGACGCCCTGGCGAACACCGGCCGCCCCATCGTCTACAGCCTCTGCAACTGGGGCCTGGCCAACGTGTGGACCTGGGGCGCGGGGGTCGGCAACAGCTGGCGCACCACCGACGACATCAACCTCAACTTCTCCACGGTGGTGTCGATCTTCAAGGCCAACGTCAAGCTCGCCCCGTACGCCAAGCCCGGCGCCTGGAACGACCCGGACATGCTGGAGGTCGGCAGAGGCATGTCGTTCAACGAGGACCGTTCCCACTTCAGCCTGTGGGCCGAGATGGCCGCGCCGCTGATCGCCGGGAACGACATGCGCAATGCCTCCGCCGCCACCCTCTCCCTCTACGGCAACAAGGACGTCATCGCCGTGGACCAGGACTCCCTGGGCAAGCAGGGCACCGAGATCTCCTCGGCAGGCGGTCTGCACGTGCTGGCCAAACCCCTCGCGAACGGTGACGTGTCGGTGGTCCTGTTCAACGAGAACGCGAGCGCGGCCACGATCACCACCTCGGCCTCCGCGGTGGGCCTGCCGGCCGCCTCGACGTACCGGATCGACAACCTCTGGACGCATGTGATCAGCAGTACGAGCGGCAGCATCGCGGCCAACGTCCCGGGGCACGGCTCGGTCATGTACCGGGTGTCCGTCGGCAGCGGAACCAGCGTCGGGACGACGCACCCGCTGATCGGCGCCTCCTCCAACCGCTGCCTCGACGCGTACGACAACCAGACCGCCCCCGGCACCAAGATCCAGATCTGGGACTGCGGGGGCGGCGCCAACCAGGCCGTGACCCTCACCGCCGCCGGTGAACTGCGCCTCTACGGCGGCACCCAGTGCCTGGACGTCAACGGCAGCGGGACCACCGCCGGCACGAGAGTGCAGCTCTGGCCCTGCACCGGTGGCGCCAACCAGCAGTGGCGCTTCAACGGCAACGGCACCATCACCGGCACCCAGTCCGGCCTCTGCCTCGACGTCATGGGCGGCGACCAGGCCTCCGGCAACGTCAACGGCACCGCGCTCGAACTGTGGACCTGCAACGGCGGCGCCAACCAGCAGTGGCGCCTGGGCTGACCGACCTCAACGGAGCTGACATGCAGTCAAAGACGACAAGAACACGCATGCTTGGGACCGGCCTGCTCGCGACGGCGGTGTCCCTGGCACTCCTGATCCCGGCGTCCGGAAGCGCCGAAGCAGCGACCGCAGCGGTCCAGGCGACCGTCTGCAACAAGTACTGCGACGCGCGGGACCCGGCCCTCAGCAGCCAGGACCGCAAACCCGTCACCGCCACGCTCTTCTCGCGCACGTTCGTACTGCACTTCGACGACGCCGACGCCATGGGCTGGGCGTCCATAGGCAACGGCAGCCCCGGGGACGAGGTGTGGATGGACCGCTCGTTCGACGGCGGGCGCACCTGGTCCTCGGACAGCAGGATCGGCGCCACCACGATCCCGGCGGGCCAGACCGGCTGGCGGACCATGATGTACAACGTCGACGACTGGGCGAACCACGGCGTCGGCGCCCTGCGCGCCTGTGGCAAGGCCGCCGACCGCACCGACATCGTCTGCACGCCCTGGGCCCGCTCCACCTGGAACGCCGGCGACCGGCGCACCGCGGCGGCCACCGCGCAGATGCAGTTCTACAACTACGGCACCGGCCTCTTCGACACCACCGGCTGGTGGAACTCCGCCAACGCGCTGAACGCCGTCATCGACAACGCCCGGGTGACCGGCATGCGGAGCTACACCTACGCCATCGCCCGCACCTACGACCTGCAACTCAACGCCCACGCCGGGCAGTTCCGCAACGACTACATCGACGACACCGGATGGTGGGGCCTCACCTGGATCGCGGCCTACGACCTCACCGGCGACCCCCGCTACCTGGCCACGGCACGGGCCGACGCGGACTACATGGCCTCCTACTGGGACAACACCTGCGGCGGCGGGGTGTGGTGGAGCACCGCGAAAACGGTGAAGAACGCCATCCCCAACTCCCTCTACATCGAGCTCAACGCCGCCCTGCACAACCGCATCCCGGGCGATACGACGTACCTTGCGCGGGCGAAGGCGGACTGGACCTGGTTCCAGGGCACCGGCATGGTCAACTCCGACAACACGGTGGGCGACGGCATCAGCCTGAGCACCTGCAAGAACGGCAACGCCACGGTCTGGTCGTACAACCAGGGCCAGTTGGTCGGTGGTCTGACCGAGCTGTACAAGGCCACGGCCGACTCCTCCGTACTCGCCGCCGCCCGTCGGATCGCCGACGCCAACACCACATCGAGCAGGCTCAACACCTCGGCCGGCATCCTCAAGGACCCCTGCGAGAGCGGTGACTGCGGCGCCGACGGGCCCTCCTTCAAGGGCGCCGACGTACGCGGCCTGGCGAAGCTCAACGCGGTTCTGTCCGACCGCCCCTACACGGCGTACCTCAACAAGCAGGCCGCACAGGCCTACACCTCCGACCGCAACGCGCTCGACCAGTACGGCCTGCGCTGGTACGGCCCCCTGGACAAGACCGATGCCGCCCGCCAGCAGAGTGCCCTCGATCTGATGAACGCCGCCTCCTGACCCCCCACCAGCCGCCCGTGCCGCAAGAGGAGGAGAACCATGTCCGTGTCCGTCCGCCGCAGACCCCCATCCGCGCACCGCGACACGCGAACCCGGCGCCTGACGCGGCGGGCATCCGCCGCGGTCCTCGCCGCCGTCGGCGCGGTTCTCCTGGCACTCGTGCCGGCAGGACCGGTCTCCGCCCAGACACCCGTCCCTCAGTTGCGGGTCATGCCACTGGGCGACTCGATCACCTGGGGCGTGGGCAGCGCCACCACGTCGTCGTACCGGGCGCCCCTCGCGCGTCTGGTGGCCGGCCAGTCCGCGTACACCGTGCAGTTCGTCGGTTCGCAGAGCTCCGGCACGCTGGCCGACCAGTCCAACGAGGGACACAGCGGATACGTCATCTCCCAGATCCGCGACGGCATCGACGGCTGGATGTCCGCGGCCCGCCCCGACGTGGTGATCCTGCACATCGGCATCAACGACCTCCACCGGGGCGTCGACGTGGCGAACGCTCCCGCCCGGCTGACCGGCCTGGTCGACCGTATCTACGCCGACCGGCCGGGCACCAGCGTCATCATGCTGGGCCTCATCCCGACGACGCCGGGCCTGGGCTCGCAGGTGGCGACGTACAACGCGGCGGCCAAGCAACTGCAGGTCACCGAGCAGGCCGCCGGGAACAAGTTCCTCTACGTCGACCCACCCGCCCTGACCTCCGCCCAGTTCGTCGACGACCTGCACCCGAACGACGCCGGCTACCAGCGCATGGCACAGGCCCTCTCCCCGGCCCTCACCAACGTGTTCGACGCCGGATGGACCGCCGGAAGGCGCCAGTTGGACGCGGGCACCGAGTCCGGCACCACCGGCAACGTCCGGTGGGCGGACTTCGACGGCGACGGCCGGAGCGACTACGTCCTGCTCGGCTCCAGCGGCGCGGTGTCGGTGTGGCTCAACCGGGGCGGCGACGGCCGCGGCGGCTGGTCGCCACTGGGTCAGGTCGCCTCGGGCCTGACGGCCGACGCGGTCCGGGTCCGCGTCGCCGACTTCGACGGCGACGGACGAGCCGACTACATCGTCCTCGGCTCCACCGGCGCGGTGACGGTCTACCTCAACCGTGGTGGTGACGGCCACGGCGGCTGGTCCGTCCTCGGCCAGGTCGCCACCGGCCAGACCACCGACCCCAACCAGGTGAAGTTCGCCGACTTCGACGGCGACGGCCGGAGCGACTACGTCCTGCTCGGCTCCACCGGCGCGGTGTCGGTGTGGCTCAACCGGGGCGGCGACGGCCGCGGCGGCTGGTCGCCACTGGGCCAGATCGCCTCGGGCCTGACGGCCGACGCCTCCAAGGTGCGCTTCGCGGACCTCGACGGGGACGACCGCGCCGACTACACGTGGCTGAGTTCCACCGGCGCGCTCTCGGCCTACCTCAACCGGGGCGGCGACGGCCGTGGCGGCTGGCTGGGGCGGGGGCAGGTCGCCTCCGGGCTGACGGCTGACGCCACCCGCGTGTCCACGGCCGACTTCACCGGCGACGGCAACGCCGACTACGTCCTCGGGGACAACACGACCAACGCCGCCACCGTCCATGCCTGGCAGGGCGGGGACGGCCACGGCGCCTGGAACGACCTCGGGCGCGTCGCCGGCGGCGTCACCACCGGCTGACCCCGTGCCAAGGAGCAACAAGCAGTCAGGCCCAGGCCGCCGTGCCCAGCACCATCCCGCTGACGATCAGCAACGACTCGGGGCGCGGTGACCAGGTCTACGTCTACAACATCGGCACCCTGCTCACCACCGGCCAGGCCATGACGCTCCGGATGCCGAAGTTCTCCGGTCGGGTCTGCTTCTCCTACGGCCAGAAGCTCGTCTTCAAGCTGACCACCGGCGGCCTCGTGCAGCCCGCGGCGCAGAATCCGTCCGACCCCAACAGGTCAGGGCAAAGCGCCCTCCGGGGGCAATGAAAAACCTTCCCCAGCGATCTCGCGGAGGGCTTGAAAGCAGCTCTGACCTGCAAAAATGGGCGCCCCCGGCAGGACTCGAACCTGCGGCCAAGCGCTTAGAAGGCGCCTGCTCTATCCACTGAGCTACGGGGGCCGGGTGTGGTGGCCTCGGTCGTGGTGGGCCCGGGTGTGGGCTGGTCCTTGACGTTGCCGGGGACAAGGATAGGGCTCCCGGGTCCTTGTCCTGGTTGCTTCGCCTCCGTGGCTCAATGTGGAGGTTCAGTGAAGCGGTCCTGATAATCGCAGGCAGGTACGAATCGTGCACCGATTTTGGCGTCTCGCGCATCGGGTGTTGTGCACTCGTTATGCCTGGACTATGCCTACGTCCCAGTCGTCCCTTCCGTCCCTTGTGTTCCGTCGGCGCGCAGACATGCCCATATGCTTCAGAATTCCCCTAAAATTGGGCATTCTTCGCATGTGGTGACCTTGGACGTACGGCCCCAGCTGCTCGACGCACTCTCCGCCCTGCGCGACCGTGTCGCCGCCGCACGCTTCCCGCTGCCCCTGGCGGGGGCTCCACGCGCGCGTGCCAACCGCGACGAACTGCTCGCGCAACTCGACGACTACTTGGTGCCCCGCCTGAGGGAACCTGAAGCGCCCCTGCTCGCCGTTGTGGGCGGGTCCACCGGGGCCGGGAAGTCGACCCTCGTCAACTCCCTTGTGGGACGCCGGGTCAGCGAGGCCGGCGTACTGCGGCCCACGACCCGGACACCGGTCCTGGTCTGCCATCCCGAGGACCATCACTGGTTCAGCGGGATGCGGGTACTGCCCGACCTCGCGCGCGTGTGGGTGCCCCAACAGGAGGCGGGACGCGACCCCGACGACGATCTGCTGCTCCCCGGCGAGGAGGGCGCACGGGTGCTGCGCGTCGAGACCGCCGACAGCATGCCGCGCGGAATCGCCCTCCTCGACGCCCCCGACATCGACTCCCTCGTCGCCGACAACCGTGTCCTCGCCGCCGAACTGATCTGCGCCGCCGACATCTGGATCATGGTCACCACGGCTGCCCGGTACGCCGACGCCGTCCCCTGGCACCTCCTGCGCACCGCCAAGGACTACCAGGCCTCCCTCGTCACCGTCCTCGACCGGGTGCCCCACCAGGTGGTGTCCGAGGTGTCCCGGCAGTACGCCGCGCTCCTCACCAAGGCCGGCCTCGGCGACGTACCGCGCTTCACCGTGCCCGAACTGCCCGAATCCGCCTGGGGTGGTGGGCTGCTTCCGGCCACCGCGGTGGCGCCGCTGCGCGCCTGGCTCACCCAGCAGGCGCAGGATCCGGCCAGCCGCCAAGAGGCCATGGCTCGTACGGCGTACGGCGTCCTGGACTCCCTCAAGTCCCGCATTCCCGAGCTGGCGGGCGCCGCCGCCGCGCAGTACTCGGCCGCCCTGCGGCTCACCGCGGCCGTCGACGGGGCCTACGACAGCGAGCACGCGCGCGTACGGGGGCGGTTGCAGGCCGGTGCCGTGCTCGCCGGGGACGCGCTCAAGCGGTGGCGCGCCTTCCCGCTCGACTGCTCGGCGGGCGAACTCCTCGACGCCCTCGTGGAGAGCCTCTGCGCCCTCCTGCTCTGCTCCGTCACCGCCGCCGACGAACGCGTCGACGACGCCTGGCGCCGCGAACCCGCCGCGGGGGCCCCGGAACTGACGGCCCCCGAACCGTCCCAGGAGAGCGTCGAACACCGTATCGGGATGGCCGTACGGCGATGGCGGCGCGAGCTGGAGGAGTACGCCGAGGAGGAACTGCGCGACCTCGACCGGAGCGTCGCCCCGGACGTCGAGGCGGTCGCCGCGCTCGTCGCCACCGCACTGCTGGGCGGCCGACGGGTCCGGTCCGCCGGTGAGGGCCTCGCCGAGCGCATCGGCGCCCACGGCGCCCTGCGGCTGCGCGACCGCGGCGGACGGCTGCTCGCCGACCACCTGGACCGGGTCATGCACACCGAACGCGAGCGCCGCCTCGCCCCGCTCGACGCCCTCGACGTCCATCCGGAGCCCCAGGCCGAACTCATCGCCGCGCTGTCCGTACTGCAGAAGGAGAGGTGACCGCGGTGACCGCCGTCACTGACCACGACCACCACGAAGCATCGGGGACCGGGGCCGCGGAGTCCACCGAGCCGACCGATCCGCAGCCCCCGGCCGAAAACGCGCCTCCACAGGAGGGGCTCTCCGACGACGACAAAGCCGAGGACAAGGAGGAAAGCCTGGGCGATGGCGGGGCGCCCGGAAGCGACACCTCCGACGCCCCCGGGGAGGCCGCTTCCGCCGACGGCGACGGCCACGCGCGCGTGGAGAGCGATTCCGGCACCCGCGCTCCTTCCACCCGTAAGGACACCGGCAAGGATCCCCGAACCGGACCCGAGCCCTCCGGCGCCTGGGACGACGGGCTCATCGCGCGTCGTGTGTCCGAGACGGACGGTCCCGCGCGCGAGACGGTCCTCGAGCCCCGGATCACCAGCACCCCCCAGCCCGTGATGCCGCTGGCGTACGACGGACCGCTGCGCTCCCGGCTCGACGCGCTCCGCGAACTCGTCGGGCTGTCCCGTACCCGCCTCGACAGCAGAACCCTCGCCGAGGCCGGCCGGGTCCTCGACGAGGCGGTGGCCCGGCGCAGGCTCTCCGGGCAGCACACCGTCGTCGCCATCGCGGGCGCCACCGGCAGCGGCAAGTCCCAGCTGTTCAACGCCCTCGCCGGAGTGGCCATTTCGGAGACCGGGGTACGCCGGCCCACCACCGCCGCGCCCATCGCGTGCAGCTGGAGCGACGGCGCCGCGACCCTCCTCGACCGGCTCGGCATCCCGGGACGGCTGCGCCGGCGCCCCCTGCAGAGCGCGGAGGCGGAGGCGCAACTGCGCGGCCTGGTCCTCGTCGACCTGCCCGACCACGACTCGGCGGCCGTCCAGCACCGCGAACAGGTGGACCGCGTACTGGCGCTCGTCGACGCGGTCATCTGGGTCGTCGACCCGGAGAAGTACGCGGACGCCGTGCTCCACGAGCGCTATCTGCGGCCCATGGCCGGCCACGCGGAGGTCATGTTCGTCGTCCTCAACCAGGTGGACCGCCTCCCCGGGGAGGCCGCCCACCAGGTCCTCGACGACCTGCGGCGCCTGCTCGACGACGACGGCATCGCCCTGGGGGAGTACGGCGAACCGGGCGCCACCGTACTGGCGCTGTCCGCGCTCACCGGCGACGGCATCGGCGAACTGCGCGAGGCCCTCGGGCAGTTCGTGGGCGAACGCGGGGCCGCGGCCCGCCGGATCTCCGCCGACCTCGACGCCGCCGCATGGGAACTGCGGCCCGTGTACGCCACCGGACGGCGCGCCGGGCTGAGCGAACGCGCCCGGGACGAGTTCGCCGACCGCCTCGCCGACGCGGTGGGCGCCACCGCAGCAGGCCAGGCCGCCGAACGAGCCTGGCTGCGCAACGCCAACCGGGCCTGCGGCACCCCGTGGCTGCGGCTGTGGCGCTGGTACCAGGACCGCCGCGAACCCTCCACCGGCCGCTTCGCCGTACGCACACAGCCTGACGAGGAGGCCACGGCCCGCCAGCGGGTCGAGCAGGCGGTGCGTACGGTCGCGGAGCGGGCGTCGGCCGGGCTGCCCGCGCCCTGGGCGCTGGCGGTGCGCGAGGCGGCCGTACGCGGCTCCCAGGGCCTGCCCGAGGCGCTGGACGACCTGGCGGCCCGGGCCGGGACACCGTCGGGACGGCCGCCCCGGCCGGGCTGGTGGCCGGTGGCCGTACTGGCGCAGGCGTCCATGACGCTCCTTCAGATCGTCGGCGGGCTGTGGCTGGTGGGCCAGATCGTCGGCGTCATGGCACCGAACCTGGGTGTGCCGGTGCTGCTGATGTCGGTGGGCATCGTCGGCGGTCCGGGCGTGGAGTGGAGCTGCAAACTGGCGGCTCGCGGCCCTGCCCGCAGGTACGGCCTGGAGGCGGAACGCCGACTGCGGGAGGCGGCGGCCGGCTGCGGCCGGGCCCGGGTACTGGATCCGGTGGCGGCCGAACTGCTGCGGTACCGCGAGGTACGGGAGCAGTACGTGCGGGTCACGGGGGCTCGGTCGGTGGTGGGGTGAGTGCGGGGGAACCGTTGGAAAACGGCAGGTCAAAGGGGGCGAACCGCGGAGGAGTGAGGCGAGGGAGGGAAGTGGATCACTCGGTCGGGTGACGGAGTTGTCCACAACCGGCCGGTAGTCCACAGCGCTCAGCGGGCTCGGCCCGGCGGATGCATTCTGGCTTCGCGGCGATCACGACGGACGCGATCGACGCGGGGCGGTGACCGGGGAAACACGCGGTCGCCGTGCCGGAATCAGCCGTACGGGACGGGCCCGTACGGGTATCCGCCCGGCGCGAGTGCGCCGGGACCGGGAGGGGTGGTCCGCATGAACGAGACGATGGTGTGCGCGGTGGGCAACGTGGCGACGCAGCCCGTGTACCGAGACCTGGCGTCGGGCGCGTCGGCGAGGTTCCGGCTCGCGGTGACCTCGCGTTACTGGGACCGCGAGAAGAACGCGTGGACCGACGGACACACCAACTTCTTCACGGTGTGGGCGAATCGGGCGCTCGCGACGAACGTCGGGGCGTCCCTGACAGTGGGCGAACCGGTCATCGTGCAGGGCCGGCTGAAGGTGCGCACGGAGGTGCGCGACGGGCAGAGCCGGACGTCCGCCGACATCGACGCCGTGGCGATCGGCCACGACCTCGCGCGGGGCACGTCGGCGTTCCGGCGCTCGGCCGGGCCGCTCAAGGGCGAGGCGGGGGCACCGTCCCGCCCCGAACCCAGCTGGGAGACACCGGTGGCCGACGAGGACGGCGCGGGGGCGGGGGCCCAACAGCGGCGGGAACCGGCGGCGGTGACATGACATCAGGCCGGGGTGGGCGTGGGCGCTGACCGAACTGAGGCTTATCGGTGAACTGACCGGCATGCGGATGATCTTGGCGATAACGATTCCGAGTCGGATCGGTTATCCGATGACCGGACTGGGAAGTGCGGTCCGCCCGCGTCCCTAGGATGCCGGGCATAGCTCACGGGGCCTCTGATGCTGCTGGTGGGACCGCACCCCCCACGTCAACGAGTCCTGTTCGAAGGGGAATTCTGTGTTTTCTTCGTTCTCCGCGCTGTCCGGGCGCGGGCGAGCGGCGGCGGCCCGGCTCGCCGCCGCGACGATGGTGTCCGGTGTCGTCCTCACGGGCGCGCTGGTCACCGCCGGTACGGCCGTCGCCGACGGGACTCCGCAGCAGCAGGGCGGGGCGACCGCCACCATAGGCGGGCTGAAGACGTACGGCGCGGCCGTCGTCCACGGGGACGACGGGGACGAGCAGATCTCCGCGGGCCTGTTCGAGATGTCCGTCGACAACGGCGGCATGCTGCAGACGTACTGCGTCGACCTGCACAACCCGACACAGAAGGACGCCAAGTACCAGGAGACCTCCTGGAGCGGCACCTCCCTGGGCGGCAACAAGGACGCGGGCAGGATTCGCTGGATCCTGCAGAACTCCTACCCGCAGGTGAACGACCTCGCGGCGCTGGCCGACCGGGCGGGCGCGGCCGGCCTCACCGAGCAGGACGCGGCGGCGGGCACCCAGGTGGCCATCTGGCGCTACTCGGACGGCGCGGACGTGGACGCCGTGGACCCGGCGGCCGAGAAGCTCGCGGACTACCTGGAGAAGAGCGCGGAGAACCTCGCGGAACCGGAGGCCTCACTGACCCTCGACCCGCCCGCGGTCTCCGGCCACCCCGGCGAGCGGCTCGGACCGGTCACCGTGCACACCAACGCGGACAGCGTCACGGTGATACCGCCCGCCGACGCCGCGACGAGCGGGGTACGGGTCGTCGACCAGGACGGCAGGGCCGTCACCTCCGCGCTCGACGGCGGCCAGGTCTTCTTCGAGGTGCCCGAGGACGCGCTGGACGGTTCGGCCGCCCTGAGCGTCCAGGCCTCGACCAGCGTGCCGGTCGGCCGTGCCTTCACCTCCGACAGCAGAAGCCAGACCCAGATCCTCGCCGGCTCCAGCGAGTCCACGGTCTCCGCGACGGCGACCGCGAACTGGGCGACGACGGGTCCAGTGCCCGCGCTGTCGGCACAGAAGAACTGCGCGAAGAACGGTGTGGACATCACGGCCGCCAACAAGGGCGACGAGGCGTTCACCTTCCAGCTCATGGGCTTCCAGCACACCATCGAGGCCGGGGAGTCGCGGACAGTGACGATCCCCTTGCAGGAGGACCAGCCGTACGACTTCACGATCCAGGGGCCGAACGGCTTCGAGCAGCGGTTCACGGGCGTCCTCGACTGCGAGACCCAGGGCGCCGCGGGCGGCGAGTCGGTCCAGACGCTCAGCGAGCCGAGCCCGGCCCTGGCGGGCGACGACACCACCACCGGGGGCGTCAACCTGGCCGAGACCGGCGGTTCCAGCGCGACGCCGATGATCGCGGGCATAGCGATCGTCCTGCTGGTGATCGGCGGCGGCGTGGTCCTCCTCGTCGGCAAGAAGGAGCCGCACGGGACAGGCGCCCGGGAGTGAGCGCGAGCGACATCGCACCTTGACAACTCAACAGCGTGTGACCGCACGGTGACCCACTGGACCACGCGGCCCCGGCCCGCCCTTCTGGCGCCCGGGGCCGCTGACGTACTCGTTTCCCCGCAGGGGCCAGGCACCCCGGTTGTGGTGTTGGCCTTCCTCGGGGAACTGGCGTTCCCGCATCGAATGCGTGACCTTCGTGGGTGGTGCTCGTTGGACGCGGTGGTAGGGGGCTTCGGGTAGGGCTGCTGGTAGGGGGCGGGGTGGGAGAGCCGAGAAGCGTGGCGCTGTCGTTCGTCACGTCCGGGCCGAGCGGTGTGGCGATCCGTACCCGTCTCAAGGACTTGGCGCCCGGGGATGAAAAGGTGCTCCGCCTGGTGGGCGCGCATCTGGGGTCGCTGGCTTCGCAGGATCTCAAGGCGCGTTGCCGGGACGGTCTGTCGCATTCCGGCGGCACGTGGGCGGTGCGTAAGCGGGAGTTGACGCCGCTGTCGTCGTCGCGGTGGGCAGGCAGTATCACCAAGGCATCGCACGACCAGTGGGCGTTGGCCCGCCGCAGTCAGTTGGCGCACATCAGATCCCTGGAAGCGGGCGTCCGTACTCTGACGCACCGGCTGTCTCTGCCGATCGGGCAGAAGGGCACCAAGCAGGCGCCGGGGGGTTATCGGTCGAGGCGAGAGTGGCACGTCAAGTCCCGGCGGCTGCATGTGCTGGAGGACCGGTTGGCCGCCGCGCGCGCGGACCGCGAGGCTGGAGTGGTGTGCGTGGTGCGAGGAGGTAAACGGCTTGCCCGCGCGCGGCACCACTTGGAGGAGGCAGGGCTCACCGAGGGTGAGTGGCGCGGGCGTTGGGAGGCCGAGCGCTGGTTCTGTGAGGCGGACGGTGAGTCCGGTAAGCGCTACGGCAATGAGACGATCCGTATCAGCCCGGACGGCGAGGTGAGCATCAAGCTTCCCGCGCCGCTCATAGGTCTGGCCAATGCCCCGCACGGCCGGTACGTCCTCGCGTCCAAGGTCGCGTTCGCGCACCGAGGTACGGAGTGGGCGGACCGCGTCGAGGCCAACCGGGCCGTGGCCTACCGTCTCCACTACGACACCGGCCGGGGCCGCTGGTATGTGACCGCCTCCTGGCAGATCCCACTCACCCCGACTATCCCGCTGGAGGCCGCGCTCTCCCACGGTGTGATCGGTGTGGACATGAACGCCGACCACCTGGCGGCCTGGCGCCTCGATATCCACGGCAACCCGATGGGCGCCCCGCGCCGTTTTTTCTACGACCTGACCGGCACCTCCGAACACCGTGACGCCCAGGTCCGCCACGCCCTGACCCGCCTCCTGCACTGGGCCCGCACCTGCGGCGTCCGTGCGATCGCGGTGGAGGACCTGGACTTCGCTGCAGAGAAGACCCGGGAGAAGCACGGCCGCAGGAAACGCTTCCGCCAGCTGATCTCCGGCATGCCCACCGCGAAGCTCCGAGCCCGGCTGGCTTCGATGGCGGACCAAACCGGTATCGCGGTCATCGCAGTGGACCCGGCCTACACCAGCCGCTGGGGCGCCCAGCACTGGCAGAAACCCCTCACCACGAAGAACCGTAGGACCACTCGCCACGATGCTGCTGCCGTGGCGATCGGAAGGCGCGCCCAGGGACACCCGATTCGGCGACGGACGGCACCGCCCCCTGCTCACCAGAGAGATGAGCAGAGGCATCGGACCGCCCAGGCCAGACCGGGCGTCCCCGGGCGTGAGGGAACCCGCCCCCGCATCCCCGGACCACGGACACGATCCGTGCGCACCGGATGCGGATCGAACGCGGGCAACCAGAACGCCCAACACCGTTCGGGGCGTTCGACTGAGCATGGATCCTGGCAACAGGACCCACTCCCGCTCAGCCTCTAGAAACGGTGGCGGTACGGCAAGATGAGGCCCGTCTACTTGAGATTGGAGCCGGTGTGCCGGTCATGCTCTGGACGAGAACGGGCTACTCGCCGGATAGGCCCATCCGGTGCACGATCACGACGTTTCGGGGCGACCTGAACCGGATGAACTACGAGATCGGCGAGCTGTCCGCCCGAAGCGAGAACACGTGATCATCGCCCCGGCAGAGCCGTATGACGTGGCCAAGCTGCTGGCCTTTCGGGAGGAGGCGGCGGCTTGGCTGCGAGGTCGCGGCTCCGACCAGTGGAGTCCTCCGTACCCGGCTGACAAGCTGTTGGCCACGATCGAAGCGGGCACCGTGTTCATGCTCCGGGACGGGCATACGACGGCCGGCACGATCACGCTCACACCAGACGCCGAAGAGAGGCTGTGGACTGCCGAGGAGTTGGCCGAACCGTCGATCTTCGTCAACAAGCTCACCGTTGCACGCGAGTACGCCGGGCAGAACCTCGGTGAACGCTTGCTTGATTGGGCTGGCGACCGTGCGCACCGTGCAGGTACTCAATGGCTCCAGCTGGATGCCTGGACGACGAACGTGGGGCTCCAGCGGTACTACCTCGCACAGGGCTTCACGCACGTTCGCACTGTCCATGAGGGCGCGGCGGTAAATGGCGGGCCACGGGTTTCCGGATGGCTCGCGCAGCGGGAGGCGCGGCGGGCGACGGAGCACGGATTCGCGGACCGTACGCCGCCCCCTGAGCGGCTCCGATTCGCGGCCTGAGCTGCCCCAGCGACGGAATCCTCCGGCCATCCCTTGGCCAACACGGGACGGGTGATGCGCTCCAGAACATCGCATAAGACCATGGCCCGACGTCAGGCTTTAACGGAAAATCTGCCCGACTCGTCGGAAGCTTAAGAGGGAATCATTGCTCGCCCCAAAACAGCTCCCACTTAAATCTCGCCCGCCAACCTAGCAGGCCAGTTCTGGTTTGCAGCGTTTGCAGAGTGCGGCCGATTCAGGGTCGATTTGGTCGACTGTTTTTCGCCTGAAATCACTGCGCACCAATTGGCACTTCTGGAGATGCAGGGTACCTGACTTGGGATTCTCGTAGAGAATTACGTCGGAAAGATGCCAGCCCTCAGGAACCTCCATTCGTCGAGTCAAAGCAACATAGGCGTCCGTTCCGCGCAGTGGTTGCAACAGCGGCCACTCGATGATGTCTTCGAAGCCCAACTCGCCAGCCGAGTGCAGAGACTCCAGTAGAGACATAGCCGGTTGCTCTTCGCCCAGGAGGCAATGTCTGGCCAGCTTATACCTTGCACTGAGAGCCATGACGTCCCAATTTTCGACCTCGGCGCGTACAGATTCGTCGCCCATTCTCTGCCTGGCGATCCATTTGTTAACTCGGCATGTCAGCTCATCGTCCATATCCTGAGCAAAATTCTCGCCAAAAGTTGCGCACTTCTCTACGATTCGGTAGCGATTTCTTACGAGATTTCGGTAGATGAACTTATGTAGCGTGCTGTTGAAGTACTTGATTTCTTTCTTAGCCAGTTTCGCGCCCATTGCAGTGGCTAGTAGAAATCCGAAAGTGAGCAGCTCGTTTGCCGCCTGAACTACATAATCGTGGTCAACTGGAAGGAGGTCGCCCTCTTCTACTTCGGCCGAGTATTTGGGGGCTACGTTGCGCAGGTATCTGCCGCTCGCCATCCCGCCATTGTGTACGATAACGTGGCGCCGCTGAAATACTTCCTGCAGGAATTCCCAGTCAATTGCGTAGTCTTCGAACTTCAGGTTCATTTTTTCGGAAAAGAACTTCCTCCATTCGGAAAAGCTGCCGAACATAAGCTCGTCTACGCGCCTTCTGATGGCTATGTCAATGGCATCGGTCAGGCTATCCATTTCTTTCAGTTCCCTTAGGGAAAACTCTTTCTCCTTCTCTCGTGAAACGGCCTCAAGGGCTTGCGGTGTCATGCTGTAATACGCTCCTACGAGCCCGGAAAATAGTACCTCAAAATTACTTACAGCGGATACTGTGGTGGACTGTAGAAAGATGGGCAATCTGGGTGGCCTCTGCATGGATTCGTGGAGGTGCATCATGAATGCTGGGCCCCAGGTTTCAGATTTAACCTCGCCCCAAATAACCTCCATAATGTGGGGATCGTCGTCAGATTTTTCAGAACCTTTCTTCAGGATCGATTCGTACTTTTCGAATGCGTTTGCAACTTTCTCTATGCTCCCGTCGCTCAGGCTTGACATCATCTTTCGGAAAGTTGACGAGGATTCGTCTAGTGAGTCAAGCTTCGCGATTTCTGGAATGGAAACATCTGCCACCTCTAGCAAAGCGTCCATACGCCACCAGAAATAATCAGCCATAAAATTGATGTGACCAGCAAACATTTCAGTCCGAGGGGCGGTGGAGGCGTCCGAAGGTGAAAGCTTCTTTTGTGACATGCGTCACATGTTAGCGTGATGATGTGTGCCATGTCCCTGGATCAAGGATTTAGGGACATGGCAGATCGAGGTCTGCCGTCGCCAGTCGCCATACGTCGCCCCTCCATCTGCGTGCCAGTAGTGCAGGGTCAGGTCCGACAACCGCAGCAACCGGCCCCGCGTGGGCTGTGCAAGGTCGACCGAAGCTGCGGGGGAGTGGGGCCGTGGATACTCGCCGTGTCCCGTTATCGCAGCAGGTCGGAGCCCCATCGCTCGAGCCGTCTACGGGCCGTCCGAGGGCGGCCAGTGACGGCCAACAACGACCAACAACAACGGGTACCGAGCGCGGGGCCGTCGGCTGCGCCCCTGGTCAGGGTCACCCCGCCATACGGGTTTCCCCCCAGGGGTGGCGGTCAGGCAAGATGGGGTGTATCCCACCACTGCCAGAATTCAAGCTGCCGGACGGTTTCTCTTGGCTGAGTACATTTACACCATGCGCAAGACGCGCAAGGCGCACGGCGACAAGGTCATCCTTGACGACGTGACGCTGAGCTTCCTGCCCGGCGCGAAGATCGGTGTGGTCGGCCCGAACGGTGCCGGTAAGTCCACCGTTCTCAAGATCATGGCGGGCCTTGAGCAGCCGTCCAACGGCGACGCCTTCCT
The DNA here is from genome assembly GCF_053599695.1 of Streptomyces sp. NPDC000878. Taxonomy (NCBI): domain Bacteria; kingdom Bacillati; phylum Actinomycetota; class Actinomycetes; order Kitasatosporales; family Streptomycetaceae; genus Streptomyces; species Streptomyces sp. NPDC000878. Next base: position 50,602 of record NZ_JBSFMT010000048.1, read on the forward strand.
CTCGCCCGGCTACACGGTCGGCATGCTCCTCCAGGAGCCGCCCCTCGACGAGTCCAAGACCGTGCTGGAGAACGTCCAGGACGGCGCCGCCGAGATCATGGGCAAGCTCAGGCGCTTCAACGAGGTCGCCGAACTCATGGCGACGGACTACTCGGACGCGCTCCTTGACGAGATGGGCAAGCTCCAGGAGGACCTGGACCACGCCAACGCGTGGGACCTGGACACCCAGTTGGAGCAGGCCATGGACGCCCTGGGCTGCCCGCCCGGCGACTGGCCCGTCACCAACCTCTCCGGTGGTGAGCGCCGCCGCGTGGCGCTGTGCAAGCTGCTCCTGGAGGCCCCCGACCTGCTGCTCCTCGACGAGCCCACCAACCACCTGGACGCCGAGTCCGTGCAGTGGCTGGAGCAGCACCTCGCCAAGTACCCCGGCACCGTCGTCGCCGTGACCCACGACAGGTACTTCCTGGACAACGTGGCCGGCTGGATCCTGGAGCTGGACCGCGGTCGCGCCATCGGCTACGAGGGCAACTACTCGACGTACCTGGAGAGCAAGGCCTCCCGGCTCAAGGTCGAGGGCCAGAAGGACGCCAAGCGCGCCAAGCGGCTGAAGGAAGAACTCGACTGGGTGCGGTCCAACGCCAAGGGGCGTCAGGTCAAGTCCAAGGCCCGTCTCGCCCGTTACGAGGAGATGGCCGCCGAGGCGGACAAGATGCGGAAGCTGGACTTCGATGAGATCCAGATCCCGCCGGGCCCGCGTCTGGGCTCGATCGTCGTAGAGGTCACCAACCTCTCCAAGGGCTTCGGCGAGAAGCTCCTCATCGACGACCTGTCCTTCACCCTGCCGCGCAACGGCATCGTCGGCGTCATCGGCCCCAACGGCGCGGGCAAGACGACCCTGTTCAAGATGATCCAGGGCTTCGAGACCCCGGACTCCGGTTCGATCAAGGTCGGCGACACCGTCAAGATCTCGTACGTCGACCAGAGCCGCGAGAACATCGACCCGAAGAAGTCGCTGTGGGCCGTCGTCTCGGACGAGCTGGACTACATCAACGTGGGCCAGGTCGAGATGCCGTCCCGCGCGTACGTCTCCGCGTTCGGCTTCAAGGGCCCGGACCAGCAGAAGCCGGCCGGCGTCCTCTCCGGCGGTGAGCGCAACCGCCTCAACCTGGCGCTCACCCTCAAGCAGGGCGGCAACCTGCTGCTCCTCGACGAGCCGACGAACGACCTCGACGTCGAGACCCTGTCCTCGCTGGAGAACGCGCTGCTCGAGTTCCCGGGTGCCGCGGTGGTCGTCTCCCACGACCGGTGGTTCCTCGACCGGGTGGCGACGCACATCCTCGCCTACGAGGGCGAGTCCAAGTGGTTCTGGTTCGAGGGCAACTTCGAGTCGTACGAGAAGAACAAGATCGAGCGACTCGGCGCCGACGCGGCCCGCCCGCACCGTGCCACCTACAAGAAGCTGACCCGGGACTGATCTTGCGGCACATCTACCGCTGCCCACTGCGCTGGGCGGACATGGACGCGTACGGCCACGTCAACAACGTGGTCTTCCTCCGCTATCTGGAGGAAGCCCGTATCGACTTCCTGTTCCGCCCGGACAAGGATTTCCAGCAGGGGTCCGTGGTGGCACGCCATGAGATCGACTACAAACGGCAGTTGGTCCACCGGCACACGCCCGTGGACATCGAGCTGTGGGTCACGGAAATAAGAGCGGCGTCCTTCACGCTCACCTACGAGGTCAAGGACGAGGACAAGGTGTACGTCCAGGCCTCGACGGTCGTCGTGCCGTTCGACTTCGCGACCCAGCGTCCGCGCCGCATCACCTCCGAGGAGCGGGAGTTCCTGGAGGAGTACATGCACGCGGACGACGAGGACGACGACGAGGGTGGGGCCGTCGCCGCATGACGGTCCTGCACCTCGCCGACGAGGGAGAGGCGGCCGACCTCGCCGCCTTCCTCGGCCGGCTGCTGCACTACGACCGTGGAGCGGCGGTGCGCCTCCAGGCGCACGGCACCGCGCTCGCCGTGTTCGGGCGGCCCCCGTCCTTCGAGGTCCTCGCGATCCGCGCGGCCCGGCTCGCCAAGCCGTACGAGAACGGGCTGGACGTCGCCCTCGACGTCACCGTGTCGGCCGGTGAACTCCTGGAGAAGGTGGACGAGCCCGCCGCCACCCTCACCGTCCCCGCCACGGTGACCGGCCCGCCGTGGGCCGGGGTACTGCCCCCGCGCGGCGGCTGGCGACCGGAGCCCGGCCTGCCCGCCCCGGACGCGCTGCGCGCGATGGTCGCCGCGGCGGTCGCCGAATTCCGGTCCCGTACGGGGGAGTTGGCGCCCGAGCTGCGTACCCGCCCGGAACTCGACCGGATCGGGCGGGAGATCTGGACCCGGACGGTCGGCGACACCCACCTGCCGGTACGGGCCGTCCACGCGGCCCAGTCCCTGGGCTTCCTGCGACCGGCGTCCTCCGGTGACACACCGCTCGCGCTCGTCTCCTCCGGGGCGTGGCTGCGGCTGCGCACGCCGTACGGCTCGATCGCCGTACGCAGGGCGGGCCTCGGAGCGCTGGACGTCAGCGTCCGCTGACAGCCCGGCCGGCCGGAGGCCTGCTCAGCCCTCGGTGTTCACCATGGAGGCCGCCGCGTACGTCAGGTAGTTCCACAGCGTCCGCTCGTGCTCCTCGGAGAGGCCCAGCTCCTCGACGGCGACCTTCATGTGCTTGAGCCATGCGTCGTGCGCGGCCCGGTCCACCGCGAAGGGCGCGTGGCGCATCCGCAGCCGGGGGTGGCCGCGGTTCTCGCTGTACGTCGTGGGGCCGCCCCAGTACTGGATCAGGAACAGCGTGAACCGCTCCTCGGCCGGGCCCAGGTCCTCCTCCGGATACATGGGCCGCAGCAGCGGGTCCTCGGCGACACCCTCGTAGAACCGGTGCACAAGGCGCCGGAAGGTCTCCTCGCCGCCGACCTGCTCGTAGAAGGTCTGCTCCTGAAGCGTGCCGCGCGGAATCTCGTTCACCTCACCATGGTCTCAGACGGGGAGACGGAGGACTCCAGTCCTAGGACCACCCGTACAGCGCCCCATGGCGTCCCGGAGCCAGGCGCAGGACAGTGGACGTATGAGCGCGCACGCTCTCCACGAGGGCAGGGACAAGGACCTCGATGACCTCGCCGCCACGGCGCGGGCCGAACTCGTGCGGCTGATCGAGGCGAGCGGGGCCTGGGACCGCGACCCGGTCTGGCGGGAGGCGTTCGAGGCGGTGCCCAGGCATCTGTTCGTGCCGTACTACTACGCCGGTGCCGTGACCGGGCAGCAGCGGCTGTGGGGCGAGAGCCCGGACCCGCGCACGCGTGAGCGCTGGGTGCGCGGTGCCTACGCGGACTCGCCGCTCGCGACCCGGATGCGCGACGGCGAGCTGCTCTCCTCCAGCAGCCAGCCCTCGCTCATGGCCGCGATGCTCACCGAGCTGGAGGTCGAGGACGGGCACCACGTCCTGGAGATCGGCGCAGGCACGGGGTACAACGCGGCGCTGCTCGCGCACCGGCTCGGCGACGCGCACGTCACGACGGTGGACCTGGATCCGGAGATCACCGAGTCGGCCCGGCTGCATCTGGCCGCCGCAGGGCACCACCCGGTCGTCGTCACCGGCGACGGTGCCCGGGGAGTGCCCGAGCGGGCCCCCTTCGACCGGATCATCGCGACCTGCACGCTCACCTCGGTCCCGCGCGCCTGGCTCGCCCAGTGCCGCCCCGGAGCCCGCATCCTGACGCCGTTCGCCACCGGCCTGGCCGCCCTCACGGTCCAGGACGCGGAGCACGCCGAGGGCCGCTTCCTGCACACGTCCGCCTACTTCGTGCCGCTGCGGGGCGGAACCCGGCCGGAGCCCGACATCCCGCACCTGGGCGCGCTCCCGCGCCGGACGCGCGAGCACGAGCTGTTCCGGTTCCTGCTGGCGCTCACCCGGGGCAGCCTGGACCCGCAGGAGGCGTACGCGCTGTGGGAGCGCGAGGGCAGGCCGGTGCGGGAGCGGTACGGGATCACCGTCAGCGGCGACCGGGAGTGGGCCTGGCTCGACGAACCCACGGGTCCGTACGCCTGGCCCCTCCCCGGCTGACCGCCGACAGGCGGCCCGGCTCTATCCCCGGCGGATCGTGATCGTCGTCCACGCGCCCACGTGCACCCGGTCGCCGTCCTGCAGCGGTACGGGGACGAAGGGCTGGATGGGCTCCTCGGAGCCGTTGACCGTCGTACCGTTCGTCGAGTTCTGGTCGACGACCGCCCAGCTGCCGTCGGGCTGCTGGACCAGCACCGCGTGCTGGTGCGAGACGCCCGGGTCCTCCGGCGGCACCGCCAGGTCGATGTCCGGGGACTCGCCCGTGGAGTGGCGGCGGCGGCCGATCGTGATCTGGTTGCCGGTGAGCGCGCGCTGCTGCTCCGGCGAGTACGCGGGCAGGTTCAGGCCCGCGGCCTCGGGGCCGGAGCGCTGCATCATCGCCATGAAGTACTCGCGGTCCGGGCCGATCGTCGCGGACCAGCTCAGCGGCTGCTGCTGGCCGTAGCCGCCGCCGGGTCCGGGCGGGGCCTGGGTCGGGCCGGGCTGCGGATAGCCGTAGCCGCTCTGGGGCGGGGCCGACGGTCCGCTCGGGCCGCCGGACGGCGGGGAGATCACCCAGTCGTCGTCACCGCCGAAGCCGCCGGGGCCGGGCTGCGGGCCACCGCGTCGGCCCGCCTCCTGGGGGAACGCGGGCGGAGAGGGCGGAGCGGACGACTGGTACGCCTGCGGAGCGCCTCCGGGCCCTCCGGGGCCGCCACCGGGCGGCGGGTATCCCTGCGGCCCTCCCGACGTGGGAGGAGGCGGGTACCCCTGCGATCCACCCGACGTGGGAGGCGGGTATCCCTGCGATCCACCGGGCCCATTGGGCGGGTACCCCTGCGGGCCACCGGGGGACGTGCCACCAGGGCCACCGGGACCGGCCGGGCCGCCGGGCGCGCCGGGTGTGGGACCCGGCGGCGGGGGGACCGGGCGGGACGGGTCGCCGCCGAAGGGCGGGATCGGTTCGGCGGGGCGGTTCACCTGCGACGGACGCGAACTCTGGTAGTCGTACCCGTCACCACCGCCGCCGTAGGACGGTCCGGGCGGCGGGGGCTGGTAGCGCTGGCCGGGGCCCGCGCCACCGGGACCCGCTCCGTACCCCTGGCCCTGGCCCTGGCCCGGTCCGGGGGCCGGCGGGCGCGGGGCGGCCGGGGTGTACGAGGTCGCCGTGTTCGTCAGGAAGTTCCACCGGCACTCCTCGCAGAACGGAGCGCCCCCCTCACGCGGGGTGCGGCACTGCGGGCACAGTTCCTGCTCGGCGTCCGGTACGGCGGACAGGTGCGAGCGGCTGCCGGGCGCACCGGTGGCGGAGCCCGGCGGCGGATAGCCGTAACCGGGCGCCGGGGGTGGCGGCGGGGGCGGGGGCACGGCACCGGCCATGCGGTGACCGCAGACCTCGCACCAGTCGTCGGAACCCGACTGGTGTCCGTTCGGGCAGGTCGGCATGTCGGCGCTTCCCCCTCTCCTCTTCGCTACGTTTTGTGTTGCTACTTCTTTACACGAACAGTCTTTGTGGACCGTGTTTCGAGTGTCATCTCGTCGGCCTCTTCGACCTTCGCCTTCAGTCGCACAGTACCTGCCGCGGCGTCGACCACGTCCACCACCTTCGCAAGGAGTTTCGCAGTATCCGCGTTTCCGGAGGCGCTGGCGAGCTGAACGGCCCGTCCCAGCTTGGCCGTTGCGCCGTCGACATCACCCGCTTTGCGGGCATCAAGACCCTGTTGGATGACTTGTGCCAGTTCCGCCTGACCTGTGTAGTGCGCGACCTGGGGGTTGATCGACGTCGAGGCCGCCATGTCATCGGTCCACACGGCCCGTACGAGGCCCTGCGCGCCGAGGTTCTGGGCGCCGCCGTCGGGCTGCGGGATCACCAGGGAGACCCGGGCGGCCAGCATCTCCTGGCCGAGGTTCGCGGAGGGCACCTCGACGCACACGTGGTAGTCGCGGGACTCGTCGCCCCAGGAACCGGTGGGGTAGTCACCGGCGCGCGGGCCCGCCTCCGTGCGGCGGTCGGTCAGCTCCTCGACGGTGGGCGCGACCTGCTTGACGAACTTGATCTCCGTCCCGACCGGGGTCCACAGCCGCAGGGCGACGTCCGCGACCTCCTTGCCCATGGCCGTCTCCATCATCTGCGTGAAGTCGGCGGCGAGACCGGCCGGGTCGGCGACGATGTCGGCGGTGCCGAGGAGCGCGGAGGCGATCCCGGTGACCTCCTTGACCTCCCAGTCGGTGCCCACGCCCCGCGCGTCACAGGTGAAGCGGCCGGCGCAGGAGTCCAGGGCGGCCTTCAGGTCCTCCGCCGACTCGTGCTCGTTGCGGCCGTCGGTGAGCACGATGCCGTGCCGGATGGCGACGTCGGCTGAGGACAGCAGGCGGTCGGCCAGCCGCAGCCAGGTGCCGATGGCCGTGCCGCCGCCCGCGCTCAGCCGGCGCAGGGCCTGCTTGGCCTGCTCGCGGGTGGTCGCGTCGGCGACCGCGAGCCGCCCGCTGCCCGGATAGACCTCCTTGGCGAGATGCGTGCCGCCGATCACCGCGAAGTGCACCCCGTCGCGCACGGCGTCGATCGCGGCGGACGTCGCCTCCCGGGCGCCCCGCATCTTGGTCGGCGGGTAGTCCATCGAGCCGGAGCAGTCGACCATGATCGCCACGGCCGCGTCCGGGCCCTGGCCGGGCGAGTAGAGGTGCGGTGCCGCGACGGCGGTGCCGACCGTGCCGCCGCCGGTGGCGGTGACCGTCACGATCGCGCTGACCTCACGGCCGCCCTCGGGCAGGTACTCGTTCTGGTAGACGTCGACCGAGAACTGCGGCACGTTCGACTTCGAGAAATTGGCCATGCGTGCTTCGCTCCCCCTCGAAAACCCCACGCCTGTGGAGCTGTGACTGTATGCGGACCGGTCCCCTCCGGTCCTCCTGAGGACACCCCCGTGTCAGTGCCCTCAGGCCGATCCTGCCCCCTGCGAAGGGGCCGGGAACGGCACGACGGCCACTGTTACGTTGTCGTGGCCCCCGCCGTCCAGTGCGTGGCCGACCAGGACCCGGGCGGCGTGCAGCGGGCGCGCGGCGGCGTCCGGCGGGAGAAGTTCGGCCAACTCCTCCGCCGCCTCCGCGTAGTTCCACAGTCCGTCCGTGCACACCACCACTACACCTGGCCGGTCGGGCTTGAAGGAAGCGGTGTGCGGCTCCAGTTCGTACGCGTCCGCGCCGAGCCAGCCCGTGATGGCGTGGGCGCGCTCGTCGGCGTACGCCTCCGCCTCGTTCATCAGGCCTGCGGCGACCATCTGTGCGGCCCACGAGTCGTCCTCGGTGAGGCGGGCGGGGGCGGCGGAGCGGTCCAGCGGGACCCAGTAGGCGCGGCTGTCGCCGACCCAGCCGACGACCAGCAGCGTCGGGGTGACGACGGAGCCCACCAGGGTGCAGGCCGGGGAGTTCTGGTGCGGGGCGTGCTCGCGGGCCCCGGCGGGCTCGTCCGCCAGCGCGTTCACGGCGTGCGAGGCGGCGATGATCGCGTCGTGCATCGCCTGCTGCGGGTGGGTGCCCTGGGGCAGGGCCGCCATCAGCGAGTCGCCGGCCGCCCGGGACGCGGCGAGCGAGGCCTCGTCGGGGCGGGTCGCCGAGGAGACGCCGTCGCAGACGATCGCGACCAGCGCGGGCGCGCGGTCGGGCAGCGTGGTGTGGGAGATCGCGTACGCGTCCTCGTTGCGGTGGTGGCGCAGGCCGCGGTCGGTGACCGCGGCGAGCGGGCCGACCTCGTCCTCCATGTGGTCGCGCTCGCGCGGCTGGGCGTGCCCGCAGTTCTCGCAGTAGCCGTCGTGGTCGACCCGGCCCGCCCGGCAGGCCACGCACACCTTCGTGCCGGTCGGCGGCGTCGAGGCCTCGGCGGCGCGCGGGGCGGGCGCCTGCAACGGGTACTCGTCGGGCTCACCGCCGGTGCGGCGGTCGAACCGGACGCCCGTGGCCGGGGAGACCGGCGAGCCCGTGGGCGGCGGACCGCCGGGAAGCGGTGGGAGCGGGGTCTCGCCCGAGTCGGCGCCCTGCAGATCGGTCGCCAGGTGCACCGGCGCCGGGGTGCCGGTGCTGCTGGTCTCGGGCGCGCGGGGCCAGTCCACGGAAGCGGCCTCCGGAGGCGTGAGCTGAGCGGCGGCGAGCGCGCCGCTCAGGGTGAGGGTGGGGGAGTCGCCGGGGCGCGGCGGCACGGCCGACAGGTCGTACCCGCACGCGCCGCAGAACCGGTCGCCCGACTCGAGGGGCTCCTCGCAGCTCGGGCACCGGGACAGAGCGGTGGGCTGGGGCATCTGGGACATCAACTACACCCACGTCCGGGGGCGGTAACGGTTGGCACGTTCCACCAGGTCGATCCTCTCCTCGCCGCCCTGCGCGAGCCGGGCCAGCGTCCGGTACGAACGCTCAAGGCCGAAGCGCAGGCCACGCTCGTCCAGGTCGCTGCCGAGCAGCACCCGCCCCCCGACGGCCGGAGGGGCGGAAGCCTGGTCCTGGGAGAGTATCCAGTCCAGCGCGCAGCCGAGGACTTCCGCCGACAGCTGCTCCCGCCGGACCGCGTCCAGACCGTATCCGCCGAGCGCCTCCACCTGCCCGGCGGACGCGATCAGATCGTCCAGGAAGGGCGCATCACCGGGTGCGGCGGTCCGCTGCCGCAGCCGCGCCCGTACGGCCGCCACCCGGGCCGCCGTGTAGTGGATCGACGCCTCCGGAACGGACTCCAGCGTCTTCACGGCGCTACGGCGGTCGCCCGCCGCCAACTGGACGCGGGCCAGGCCGAACGCGGCGCTCACATAGCTCGGGTCGGTCGTCCACACCAGCCGGTAGTACTCGGCGGCGTTGTCGAGCTGCCCGAGCACCTCCGCGCACAGCCCGAGGGCCAGCTTGGGCGGACTCTCGCCCGGGAAGGCGTCGTAGATCGCGTCGAACGACAGCGCGGCGCCCTCGTGATCGCCCGTCACCAGCGCGGCCACGCCCTGGTACCAGACGACCCGCCAGTCGTCGGGCCGCTCCTCCTCCAGCTTGACCAGCGACTCCAGGGCGGTCGCGGAGTCGCCGTTCTCCAGCTGGGCGCGCACCTGCCGCAGCCGGGTCTCGGTCGACTGCGCCGGGACCACCGCGAGGGCCGCGATCAGCTCACCGGCCGCCGAGGTCAACAGCCCCGCCAGGAAGCCCGCGTTGGGGTCCGTCGGGTCGACCCGGGGCACGGGCAGCGCGAGCGAGGCGGCACCGGCGTCGACGGCCTTCACGAGCCGCGGGGTGCCGGTGAGCGCCCTGGTGGTGCCACCGAGGGCCGGAGCGGCCGGCGCCGAGGACTTCCGGCCCGGCGTCACCGTGCGTGCCCCCAGCCGCGACACGTCCCCGTCGAGCGCCCCGAACAGCTCCGAGTCCGTGACCTTCGTCTCGGGCCCGAACAGCGTCGACAGCGCGGGCCTGGACCGCCCCGTCTGGAGCGACACGACCTCGCGCAGTACGCCCGTCAGCTGCTCGGCCATCTCCTGCGCGGACGCGAACCGGCGGGCCGGGTCGGGGTCGGTGGCGCGGACCAGGAGCCGGTAGAACGACTCGTACTGGCGGAAGACCTCGATGTGGTCGGGGTCGGGCAGGGAGTCCACGAACACGTTCGTGTAGCCCTGGAAGTCGAACGTCATCACGGCGAGCGTGCGCGCGACCGTGTACAGGTCGGACGCGACCGACGGGCCGACCTCCGCGACCTCCGGCGCCTGGTAGCCGACCGTGCCGTAGATGGCCGACTCGTCGTCGTCCATCCTGCGCACGGCGCCCATGTCGATCAGCTTCAGCTGGTCCTCGGTCTGGATCGCGTTGTCGACCTTGAAGTCGCAGTACAGCAGGTTCCGGCTGTGCAGATGCCCGAGCGCTTCGAGCGCCTCGATGCCGTACGCGCACGCCTGTTCCACCGGCAGCGGGTCCCGCTTGCCGGCCGGGGTGCGGCGGTCGTTGGCGATCTCCTTCAGCGACTTGCCGCCGACGTACTCCATGACGATGTAGCCGTCGAGCGAGCCCGTGCGCTGGTCGAGGTGTTCGACGAAGTTGTAGATCCGCACGATGTTGGAGTGCTCGATCTCCGCGAGGAAGCGCCGCTCGGAGATCGCGGCGGCCATCGCGTCCTGGTCGCCGGTGTCCAGCAGGCCCTTGAGGACCACCCAGCGGTCGGACACGGCCCGGTCCACGGCGAGATAGACCCAGCCGAGGCCGCCGTGCGCCAGACAGCCCACCACCTCGTACTGGCCGCGCACGATGTCACCGGTCTGCAGCTTCGGCACGAACGAATACGGGTGCCCGCACTTCGTGCAGAACCCCTCCGTGCGCCCCGGCCGGCCCTCGCCGCGCGCCCGACCCACCGGCGCCCCGCAGTCGGAGCGCGAGCAGAACCGCTTGCGTTCGGGAACCTCCGGGTTCTCCAGCACCATCGCGCGCGGGTCGGGCCGCGGCACACCCGGCACCTCGACCAGGCCCATACCGAGCCGGGCGCGGCCGGAGGACCCGGCGGCCGACCCCGAGCTGCGCACCGACACCGAACGGCCCGTCGACTTCCCCGACAGAGCCCGCGACAGCCGGCCGGAGACCGAGCGGCGGGACTGCGAGGACCGGGAGGTACCGGAGGAGGTGCGGGAACTCGACGAGGACGAACTGCCGCGTCCGGAGCCCCGTTTGCCGCTTCCGGTGATTCCGGTGGGCGGTGAACCGACCATGCCGCTGGCCGACACGACCGGTGCGAGTCCGCACGTGTCGCAGTACAGCTCGCCGCTGCCCATGTCCTCGTAACTGCCCTCGCAGTCGGGCCGCTGGCACTTCTGCTGCTCTGTCCCGGTCTCGCTCATCAGTAGTCCCCCCTCCGGTCACTGGGCCCGGCCTGACCGGGCACCCGCGGGCCGCCGAAGAACTCGGCGGCGGCCTGCTGGTAACGCAGCACGGCCTGCTCCGCGACCCGCAGGTCGCAGGGCGCGCTCCACAGCATGCGGCGCGCCGCGTCGTACCGCTCGATCAGGAGCGGGTCCTCCGCGAGGCCGTGCCGGGCCACCTTCGCCTTGTACGCGTCGAGCCGCCCGCGCAGCTCCGCGCGGACCGCCAACGGCTGGGTGACCGCCGTCAACGACTCGCGGGCGCGCATCAGTTCGTCCTCCGCCTTCGCCTCCAGCGACTCCAGGAGCGGCGAGAGCCGGTGCCACTGGGCGTGCCGGCGGTACTCGGCGGCCGTCGACAGCTGCTCCTGCAACGCCGTCGGCGGGCCGCTGACGGCGGGCACCTCCGACGCGGCGATCTTCGCCAGCACCTCCCCGCGCGCGCTGCGCGCCTCGGCCAGCGTGCGGTCCGCGCGGGACAGCACGTCGCGCAGCTTCACGAGCCGCGCCTCCGCGTCCTGGCGGACGGTCAGCACGGCGTCGATCTCCCGGCGGACGTCCTCCAGGGCGCGTGCCTCACGGTCGTACACCGTGGTGTCCGGACGGCCGCCGCCGGGCGCCGAACTGCCCTGCGCGGGCAGCCAGAACGCCAGCGGGTCGGAGATCACCCGCTCGCGCAGGGTGGTCAGCGTGCGCGTGATGCGCTCCAGGTCGTCGCCCGCCGGGTGCTCGCCGGGGCGTACGCCCACGGAGTGCGCCAGCTGGCGGGTGCGCTGCAGCTCCGCGGCCAGTAAATCTATCCGCGCGGGCAGGGCCGACCAGACCGCGTCGGCGGTGACGACCATGTCCAGCGAGGTCGCGTACAGCTCGTTCATCCGCTCCACCAGGGCGGCCAGCGAGAACGCCTGGCTGAGCCTGCCGGTGCCGTGCAGGGTGGGCGCGTTGGCCGTCGCCGTGGTGCTGCCCGCGACCGTGACGCACTCGCCGCGCAGCAGCTCCGTCAGCTCCACCAGGTCCTCGCGGCTGGACCAGCGGCGGCGCGAACGGATCTCACGGGCGGAGCGCAACGTGTCCGAGTACGCGTCGAAGTACGCCCACAGCAGCGTGATCGACGCCTCCGCGGACGTCCAGCGCTCCTTGGTCGTGCCGGTCAGCTCGGCACCTTCGAGGAGTCTGCGGCCCGCGTGGTCCTGGAGGGCGAGGAGCGAGGTCTCGATGGCCTCGTGCTCCGCGCCGAGCCGCGCCAGCGCACGGTCCACCTCGTCCCGGTCCATCACCGGCCCGGTGGCTCCCGTGACGCCCATCGATCACCTCGACTAGTCGGCCCTGCGGTCAGTTGGTTGGTTGGTGAACCGTCACTTGTAGCGTGGCACCGGCGGGTTCGCCGACCGGGAGTCACTGCCCAGGGTGGGCAGCAGCCATTTGTCGTACGACTTCTGCCAGCTGCCGTCGTCGATGTACTGCTCCAGTATGCGATTGACCCGTGCCGCCAGGTCGGTCGCGCCCTGCTTCACCGCCACGCCGTAGTACTCCTTGGTGAACGTGGCGCCCTTCAGTTCCACCGTCGGGTCCTGGGCCGCCTGGCTCGCGGCGAGCGCGCCGTCGGTCACCACGGCGTCCACCAGGCCGAGTTGGAGTTGCACGAGGCAGTCGAGCTGGCTGGGGACGGTGGTGCCGATATCGGCGGAGGCGGCCGGAACCTTCTTCGCGGCCTTGTCCTCCTCCAGCTTCTCCAGCGCCGTGGAGCCCTTCGCCGAGCAGATCCGCTTGCCGGCGAGCGTCTTGTCGTACCCGTCGATCGAGGACTTCTTCGGCGCGAGGACCTGCTGGCCGGTGAGGAAGTACGGGGCGGAGAACGCCACGTCCTTCAGCCGGGCGCAGCTGATCGTCATCGTGCGGACGATCATGTCGACGCGGCCGTCCTTGATCGCCGGGATGCGCTGGTTGGTGGGGATGGCCTTGAACTGGACCGCGTTCTCGTCGCCGAGGATGTCCTTCGCGATCCGGTGGACCAGATCGATGTCGAAGCCCTCCAGCTCCGCCCCCGTGCCGCCGTTCGGATCGCGGTAGCCCCAGCGGTAGCTGTTCTGGTCGACGCCGACGATCAGCTTGCGGTCCCCGCCCGTGCGGGCCTTGATCGCCTCGATCGTCTTCCCGTCCAGGTCGGACGGCTTCGGGCTCTGGTCCTGCGCGTTCACGCAGTCCTCCGCCTTCGCCTGGATGCCCTCGGCGACGCCCTGGCCGCCGGTGCCCGTACTGCCGTCGCCGTGCGACTGGGTCAGCGGGAGCAGCAGCGCGAAGGCCACCGCGAGGGCGCAGACGGCCGCCATCGCCCCCACACCGCCCCAGCCCCGCAGTCCGGCCCGCAGCGTCTGGAGACCGGCCCGCAGGAACCGGAGACCGGCGCGCGGACCCCGCAGAAGCCGCTGTGCGTACATCGTCACGCCCCCTCTCATCGCCCGAACTCCCTTGCCGCCGCACTCCCTTGTACTGCGTCGTACCGCATCTTTACCGCTTCGGACCGCATCAGCGGTACTCCGACAGCCTGCGCCCGATGCCGAGCACCGCGCCGGCCGCGCCCAGTACGGCGAGGGCACCGGCGCCGATCGGGAGTCCGGTCATCGCGTCCCGGCCGTTCCCGGCCGCCTGCCGGAACTCCGTCTGTTCGTGCTCGATCGCCGTCTTCAGTGCCGTGTCGACGTTGTCGAAGCACTCACCGGTGGACTTGTCGTCCTTGCCGCCGCCTATGACCTTGGTGAGCGCCTGCTGGAAGTCACCCGACTTGTATGCCGTCTGTGCGTCCTTGTGGCGCTTCTCCCACTCCTCCATGCCGCCGACGGCCGAGGTGACCGGCTTCTTGCCCGCCGAGTCGTCGGCGAGCTGCTCGGCCTCGGCGAGGCCCTTGCCGAGCGCGCTCATGTCGCCGTTGAAGTCGTTGTCGTAGGCGTCGACGACCGAGCCGTCCTTCAGTTCGGTCGTCTCCGCGCCGCGCGCCACCAGCGTCAGGTTCTCGTTGCCGCGCGCCTTGAGGGAGGCGATCCGGGCGTCGTGCAGGACGTTCAGCGAGCGGATGCCGTGGTCGTAGGAGTCGTTGAGGCCCGAGCGGGCGAAGGTCTGCCCGGCGACCAGCCACAGCAGGACGACCGTCGCCGTGGCCGTCGCCGCCACCAGACCGTGGTTCAGCACCCGGTTCGTCCGCCGGTAGTTGCGCCGCTGGGCCCAGACCAGGGCGCCGAGCACGACGACGCCGAGCCCGATCGCCGCCCATGGGTACGAGGTCGCGTCCGCGTAGTCGGAGCGCAGCCGCTGGTTCTCCTTGGCGTAGAGCTTCTCCGCCTCCGGGAGCATCTGCTCCTGCATCGTCTCGTTGGCCAGCCGCAGATACGAGCCGCCGACCGGGAAGCCCAGCCGGTTGTTGGCGCGGGCCCGCTCGATGTAGCCCGTGTACTCCGACAGCAGCTCGTTCAGCCTGGCGATGGTCGCCGCCGACGGCGAGTCCGGCTCGGAGTTGGTCGCGGCGCTGGAGAGCTTCGCGGCGGCGTTGCGGATGTCCCGCTGGTAGCGCTCGCGGGAGGCCGCCGTCTCGTCACCGCCGGCCAGGAAGCCGCTGGAGGCGGCGGTGTTGGCGTCGGCGAGGGAGCTGTAGATGTCCGCGGCGGCGGAGCTGAGGGGCTGGCTGTTGTGCAGCACGTCGTCGGCGGCGGACGAACGGTCCGTCATCTGCCAGGCGGTGACCGCGCCGAACGCCACGACGAGCGCGGCGAGCAGGGCACCGATGATCCGCAGCCGCCCCGGCTCGGTGGTCGCGGCGGCCCGCAGCTGGTCGACGCCCTCGGCGAAGGCGGTACGGCGCGGCGGCTGGGGGACGCCGGGCGCCGGACCCGGGCCCGCCTGTGCCGGGACGGCGGGCAGCGGCGGGGCGACGGCCGTGCCGGTCGCGCCCACCGTGCCGGGCGAGTTGGGCGCCGGTGGTGCCGCACTGCTCGTGGATGTCACTGTGACCTCCCCCATGGTCATCCGTCACCGCCAGTATCGCCCCCGGCACTGACAATCCGCACCGGCCTTCACTGGATCTTGATCGGATCGCAGTGCGGCCGCGTTGTGTTGCAGTGCGGAGGAGTTGTGCCGGGGCGCGCTGTCCTGCATTCGGACATACCCGCGCTCCCCGCACCACCCCTCTGCCCATGAATACGCCGGAGGAATCTGTTCGGTTCCCGTACGAAGGGGGTCAGACCTCGTATCAGGCCTTGTATCAGGCCTCGTAGTAGCTCCGTACGCGCGCGTGCACCTCCGCCGGGGCGTTCGTGTGGTCGAGGCCCAGCAGTGCCGCGCCCAGCACCGGCCGTGCCGTCACCACCCGGGCGACCGCCTTGGGGGCCCGGGCGGCCAGCAGTTCGGTGATGCGGTCCGTCAACCGGGCGTGCTGGGCGGCCAGTACACCGCCGCCCAGCAGAACCGGCGTCTCCTCTTCGAGGAGACCGAGGCGGCCGAGCGCGACCGTGGCCATGGCGACGACCTCCTCGGCCAGCCGGTCCACCAGCGCGCACGCCACCGGGTCACCGTCCGCCGCCGTCGCGAACAGCACCGGAGTCAGCTCGTGCCGCCGCGCGTTGTCGACGTGACCCAGGTGCAGGGCCTCGATCAGCGCGTACATGGAGGTGAGCCCGAAGTGGGCGGGCAGGGCGGTGAGCAGCGCCGTCGGACCGCCCCGCCCGTCCTCCGCCCGTGCCGCGTGCCACATGGCCTCCTCCGACAGGCCCCAACCGCCGCCCCAGTCCCCGGAGATGCGCCCCAGCGCGGGGAACCGGGCGGTGCGGCCGTCCGGGGTCATCCCCACGCAGTTGATGCCGGCGCCACAGACGACGGCGACCCCGCGCGGCTCGGTGATCCCGGCCCGCAGGATCGCGAAGGTGTCGTTGCGTACGTCGACACTGGCGCCCCACGCGCGGGCCTGCAGCGCGGCCGTGAACTGCCGTTCCTCCACGGGGAAGTCGGCGTTCGCGAGACACGCCGAGACCCGGTCGACGGAGGTGACCCCGGCGGCGGTGAAGGCCTCGGTGACGGCGTCGGCCAGCCCGGAGACGGCCACGTCGAGGCCGTCGGTCGGCGGCCGGAACCCCCCGCCGCGCGCCGTGGCCAGCACCTCCCCGTCGGCGGCGACCACCGCCACGTCGGTCTTGCTGTTGCCGGCGTCGACGGCGAGGACGTGTGCGGTCATGCCCACGCGAGATGCTCCCGGTTGTGCGCGATCAGAGTGTCGGTCAGAGTCTCCGCGTAGTCGTACTGTCCGACCAGCGGATGGGCGAGAAGAGCCCGGAAGACCCGGTTCCGCCCGCCGTGCAGGGCGGCTTCCAGGGCCAGTTCCTCATAGGCGGTGACGTTGGCGATCAGCCCCGCGTACAGGGGGTCGACCGGCGCGACGGACAGAGGAGTCGCCCCCTTCGGGCCCACCGCGGCCTGCGTCTCGATCACCGCGTCGTCCGGCAGGAAGGGCAGTGTCCCCTTGTTGTACGTGTTCACCACCTGGTAGGGACTGCCGCCCCCGCCCAGCAGCGACGCGGCGAGGTCCACCGCGGCCTCCGAGTAGAAGGCGCCGCCGCGCTTGGCGAGCAGCTCCGGCTTCTCGTCCAGGGCCGGATCGCCGTACATCCGCAGCAGTTCCGCCTCCATCGCCGCGACCTCGGCCGCCCGGGACGGCTTGGTGCGCAGTTCCCGTACGACGCTGTCGTGGGCGTAGTAGTAGCGCAGGTAGTAGGACGGGACCGTCTCCAGGCTGTCCAGGACAGGGCGCGGAAGGCGGAGGTCGTCGGCGATGGCGTCGCCGTGTTCCGCGAGGAGCCGGGGGAGGACGTCCTCGCCCTCGGGGCCGCCCAGGCGGACGCCCGTCTCCCAGGTGAGGTGGTTGAGGCCCACGTGCTCCAGGTGGACGTCGGCGGCGGTCACCCCCAGCAGCGCGGCGAACTTCCGCTGGAAGCCGATCGCCACGTTGCACAGGCCGACCGCCTTGTGGCCGGCCTCCAGGAGGGCGCGGGTGACGATGCCCACCGGGTTGGTGAAGTCGATGATCCAGGCGTCCGGGTTGGTACGGCGGACGCGCTCGGCGATGTCCAGGACCACCGGGACCGTGCGCAGTGCCTTGGCGAGGCCGCCCGCGCCGGTGGTCTCCTGGCCGACGCAGCCGCACTCCAGCGGCCATGTCTCGTCCTGCTGCCGGGCGGCCTGGCCGCCGACGCGCAGCTGGAGCAGCACGGCGTCGGCGCCCTCGACGCCCTTGTCCAGGTCGTCGGTCGTGACGATCCGGCCGGGGTGCCCCTGCTTGGCGAAGATGCGCCGGGCCAGCCCGCCGACCAGCTCCAGCCGGTCGGCGGCCGGGTCGACGAGCACCAGTTCCTCTATGGGCAGGGTGTCCCTGAGCCGGGCGAAACCGTCGATCAGTTCCGGTGTGTAGGTCGAGCCGCCGCCGACGACCGCCAGTTTCATCCTTTGACTCCTGTCAGGGTCACGCCTTCGATGAAGGCTCTCTGCGCGAAGAAGAAGACAGCGATCACCGGGGCCATGACGAGCAGGGTCGCGGCCATCGTGAGGTTCCAGTTCGTGTGGTGATTGTCCTTGAAGGACTCCAGCCCGTAACTGAGCGTCCAGGCCGCCGGGTTGTCGCTGGCGTAGATCTGCGGGCCGAAGTAGTCGTTCCAGCAGTAGAAGAACTGGAACAGGGCGACGGCGGCGATGCCCGGTTTGGCGAGCGGTATCACGATGCGTACGAGGGTGCGCAGGTCGCCGCAGCCGTCGACCTTGGCCGCGTCGAGGTACTCGTCGGGGATGGTCAGCAGGAACTGGCGCAGCAGGAAGATGCTGAAGGCGTCGCCGAAGGCCATCGGGATGATCAGCGGCCACAGGGTGCCCGTCAGATGCATCTGCTTCGCCCAGAAGAGGTACATGGGGACGATGACCACCTGCGGCGGCAGCATCATCGCGGAGACGACGAGCATCATCGCGATCCTGCGTCCCCGGAAGCGGAACTTGGCGAGGGCGTAGGCCACCGGGACGCTGGAGAGGACCGTGAGGACGGTGCCCAGACCCGCGTACAGCAGGGTGTTGCGCCACCAGGTGAGGAAGCCGGGGGCGTTCCAGACCTTCGTGTAGTTGTCCCAGTTCCAGGAGCGCGGCCACAGTGCGCTGGTCAGCGCCTGCTGATCGTCCATCAGGGAGGTGAGGAGGATGAACACGAACGGCAGGACGAAGAACAGCGCGGCGGCGATGCCGAGGGAGTGCACGGCGATCCAGTGCAGCAGTTCCCTGCGGCGGGCGGCGCGGGCCGCCGGGCTCCGGCCGGTCGTGGCGGCCGGGCCGTTGGTGGCGGGGGCCGGGGGACGTGCGGTGACGGTGTTGGTCAAGGGGATCAGTCCTCCACCGTGATCAGGCCGCTGCGGCGGCGCATCAGCAGCGCGGTGAACGCCATGGACAGGATGAACAGCACCAGGGCGACCACGCACGCGGAGCCCGTGTCGAAGCGCTGGAAGCCGAGGGTGTAGACGAGCTGGGGGAGCGTCAGCGTGGACTTCCCCGGGTAGCCGGGCTCGTAGATCTGGCCGGCTCCGGCGCCTATGACACCGCTGGCCGTCTTACCGGCGATGAGGGGCTGCGTGTAGTACTGCATGGTCTGGATCACCCCGGTGACCACGGCGAACAGCACGATGGGCGAGATGTTCGGCAGGGTGACGTACCGGAAGCGCTTCCAGGAGCCGGCGCCGTCGAGTTCGGCCGCCTCGTACTGCTCCTTGGGCACGTCGAGCAGGGCCGCCATGAAGATGACCATGAGGTCGCCGATGCCCCACAGGGCGAGCAGGGTCAGCGCGGGCTTCGACCAGGACGGGTCGTTGAACCAGCCGGGCTGCGGCAGACCCAGGTCGCCGAGCACCTGGTTGACCGGGCCGGTGCCCGGGTTGAGCAGGAAGGCGAAGGCCAGGGTCGCGGCCACGGGCGGGGCGAGGTAGGGGAGGTAGAAGAAGGTACGGAACATTCCCGCACCCGTCTTGATCTTCGTGATCAGCAGCCCGATCCCGAGCCCGAAGACCACCCGGCACGCCACCATGATCACCACGAGCCACAGGGTGTTGCGCATCGCGGCCCAGAAGAAGGGGTACTGCGTGAAGACGTACGTCCAGTTGTCCAGGCCGTTGAAGGTGGGCGGCTTGAAGCCGTCGTACTTCATGAAGGAGAAGTACACGGTCGACAGCAGCGGATAGACGAAGAAGACGCTGAAACCGATGAGCCAGGGGGAGAGGAACGCCAGCGTGCGCAGCCCCTCCCGGCGGCGCTTCGAACGAAGCGCCGCCGAGTGGCCGGAGAGGGTGGCCATGGGCTACTTCGCCTTGGTGATGTCGGTGTCGATCTGCCCGGCGGTCTTCTTCAGCCCCGCGTCCAGGTCCTTGGTCTTCCCGGACTCGTAGTCGTACGCGAGGTTCTGGAGGGTCTCCTGGTAGGCGCTGCCGTTGACCGCGGCGGGCGCGGTGTTGCTGTACTGGTTCTCGGCGATCTTCACGAAGGCCTGCATCGTCGCGTCGCTCTTGAGCTTCGGGGACTTCAGCGCCGCGAACGTCGAGGGGACGTTGTTGATGGC
Organism: Streptomyces sp. NPDC000878; assembly: GCF_053599695.1. NCBI lineage: Bacteria > Bacillati > Actinomycetota > Actinomycetes > Kitasatosporales > Streptomycetaceae > Streptomyces > Streptomyces sp. NPDC000878. The sequence goes on from NZ_JBSFMT010000048.1 coordinate 70,168, forward strand.
GTTGGCGAAGGAGACGACCGCGTCGGTGTCGGTGGTCATGTACTTCACCAGCTCCCAGGCGGCGTTCTGCTTGCTGCTGGTGCTGGCGAGACCGATGACCGTGCCGGTCAGGAAGCCCTTGCCGTAGGTGTCGGCCTGGTCGTCCGGCACCGGGAAGGGCGCGACGCCCCAGTCGAACTTGACCCCGGCGTCCTTCATCATCCCGCCGCGCCACTCGCCGTCGATGTTCATGGCGATCTGGCCGGTGTGCAGCGGGTTCTGCGCGGACCACTCGTCACCGAAGGTGGCGCGGTACTTCTCCAGCTTGGTGAAGCCGCCGAGCGACTTGACCATGTCCTGCTGCCAGGTCAGCAGCTCCTTGAAGGCCGGGTCCTTGGCGACGTTCGACTTGCCGTCAGCGGTGAAGTACTCGGGGCTCCACTGCGCCGCGAGGTGCGGGACGGTGACCTCGTAGCCGTGGAAGTTCGGCATCCAGCCGAGCTGCGAGTAGCTGTCGCCCTTGGTCTTGGTCAGCTTGATGGCGTCGGCCTTGAACTCGGACAGCGTCTTCGGCGGAGAGGTGATGCCCGCCTCCTTGAACGCCGTCTTGTTGTAGTAGAGGCCGTACGCGTCACCGAGCAGGGGCAGTGCGCAGCGCGTGCCCTCGAACTGGGTGTAGTCCAGCATCGGCTTGGGGAAGGTCTTCGCGGTGTCGATCTTCGACTTCGCCAGGAACGGGTCGAGGTCGGCGAAGACACCGGAGGAGCAGAACTTGCCGACGTTGCTGGTCTCGGGGGAGGCCACCACGTCCGGGGCGTTGGACCCGCCGGCGCGCAGCGCCTGGTTCACCTTGTCGGCGTCGACGTTGCCGACGACCTTGACCGTGATGTTGGGGTGCGCCTTCTCGAAGGCCGCGATGTTCGCCTCGATCGCCTTGACCTCGGTGGGGGCGCTCCAGGGGTGCCAGAAGGTGATGGTCGACTTCTTGTTCGGGTCGTCGGTCGCGCCGGAGGTGCTGGATCCGGTGCAGGCGGTCGCGGTCAGGGCGAGCGCCGTGAGGGCGCCGGCGAGACAGACGCGGCTGATTCTGGGCATGACGGAACTCCTTGGCAGAGGGTGTTCTCAGGGGAGGCGGACGGTTCGGCGTGCGGGCATGCCGGTGCCAGGGCGGGTGCACGGGGGTGACGAGAGCGTCAGAGGCAGAAGGAGAGGGAGAAGCAGAGGGAGGGGGCGAGGGAGAGGAGAAGGGAGAAGGAGGACGGGCGGAGGCCGGTCAGCGGATCAGGGGGTGCGATCCGTGGTGTCGAAGACCTCGTCCCTGGTGGCGGCGAGTGCCATCTGCAGGGCTCCGCTCAGCACGGGACCGTCCGGAACCGTGCTGAGTCTGATGGCGGGACGGGGTACGGCCAGTTCGGCGAGTTCGGACTGGATCAGGGCACGGAGGGGTTCTCCGCCGGCCGTGATCACCCCGCCCGCCAGGATGATGAGTTCGGGGTCGATCACCGCGACCATCGCGGCGAGTCCGGTCGCCAGCCGGGTGGCGTACTCGGCGAGAACGGCCGCGCCCGGACCGTCGGTGGCGCGGGCCGCCTCGGCGACCACGGCCGCGGCCTTCATGGCGGGGCTGCCGCCGGGCGGCGGAGTCAGTCCGTGCTCGCGGGCCATGTTCAACAGGGCCCGGAGTCCGGCCAGTTCCTCGAAACCGCCCGCGTTGCTGCGGGCGACGTTGCGCACCAGCGGTACGCCGGGCAGGGGGAGGAAGGCGACCTCGCCCGCGCCTCCGGTGGCGCCCCGGTGCAGCCTGCCGCCGATCACGACCGCCGCGCCGAAGCCGCGCTCCCCCCAGAGCAGGGTGAAGCTCTCGTGGCCGCGTGCCGTACCGATGCGCTGCTCGGCCACGGCGGCGAGGTTGACGTCGTTCTCCACCTCGAAGGGGATCTGGCCAAGCGCGGCGGCCAGTTCCTCCAGCAGCCGGGGTGAGTGCCAGCCCGGCAGGTGCTTGGCGTAGCGGAGGTTGCCGGTGGTGGGGTCGAAGGCGCCGGGGGTGCCGATGGCGAGCCGGTGCACATCGGTGCGGTGCAGACCGGCGTCCTTGACCGCCCCGTCGAGAGCCTGGAGCACCCGGTCGACGGGACCCGGTGCTCCGCGCCCGGGTGTGGGCAGCTCGAAGTGTCCGACGGCGCGGCCGGTGATGTCGGCGACGGCCGCCCGGATGCCCGAGGGGGTGACGTCGAGCCCGGCGACATGAGCGGCGGCGGGGTTCAGCGCGTACAGCTGGGCGCTGGGGCCCGGCCGGCCCTCGCTGGTGCCGGTCGCCAGGACCAGACCGGCGGCCTCCAGTCGGGCGAGGAGCTGTGAGGCGGTCGGCTTCGACAGACCGGTGAGGTTGCCGATCCGGGTGCGGGACAGGGGCCCGTGCTCCAGGAGGAGGTCCAGGGCGGCCCGGTCGTTCATGGCGCGCAGGACGCGCGGGGTGCCTGGCGTGCCTGCGGTTCCTGCCATGGGGGTCTGCACCTGCCTTTCCTGCGCCCAGTTTTTCACGGTCACCTGTGGTGGGTGTTCCACGGTGACTGTTAGGAAGGTTTCCTATCGGATGGCAGGAAGGTAGGACCGGACCGCGGGAGACGTCAAGGGGGGAACCGGAAGGAAAACCACGCGGAAACGGACTCGTTACCTGCGCACACACGAAGAGGCGGCGCCCCGGATTCCGGGGCGCCGCCTCCTGGCGTACGGCTGCTGCTGTCTCCGCCGGCTACTTCGCCCCGGCCGGCGGGGCGACCAGCGGGGTGGCCGCCTGGGCCTGCGGGGAGCCCGTGTTGGAGTACGCCGACGGGGCCGCCATGCCCGCCGTCGGGTCCTCGGGCTCCTCCTCCGGGGCGACGGTGGCGCCGCCCATGATGCGGATGCCCGCCGCGTCCAGGGCCCGCTTGACGCGCCAGCGCAGTTCGCGCTCCACCGTCAGGGACTTGCCCGGCATCGTCTTCGCCGAGAGGTGGATGATCATCGAGTCCAGGAGCACGCTGTCCAGGCCCAGGATCTCGATCGGGCTCCACAGCATCTCGTTCCAGGGCTCTTCCTTGCTCATCTGCTCGCCGACCTCGGCGAGCGTCGCCTTCAGCCGGTCCAGGTCCTCGTCCGAGCGGACGGTGACGTCGACACCGGCCGTGGCCCAGCCCTGGGAGAGGTTGCCGATGCGCTTGACCTCGCCGTTGCGGACGTACCAGATCTCGCCCTGGTCGCCGCGCAGTTTGGTCACCCGCAGCCCGACCTCGATCACCTCACCGGACGCCACCCCCGCGTCGATCGTGTCGCCGACGCCGTACTGGTCCTCAAGGATCATGAACACGCCGGAGAGGAAGTCCGTCACCAGGTTGCGGGCGCCGAAGCCGATCGCCACGCCCGCGACACCGGCGGAGGCGAGCAGCGGGGCGAGGTTGATCTGGAACGCCGAGAGGACCATCAGGGCCGCGGTGCCCAGGATGATGAAGCTCGCCACCGAGCGCAGTACGGAGCCGATCGCCTGGGAGCGCTGGCGGCGGCGCTCGACGTTGACCAGCAGGCTGCCGAGGGCCGTGCCGCCGGACGCCGCGCCGTCGGACGTCTGGACCGCGCGGTTCATGCGGTCTATCAGCTTGGTGATCGCCCGCCGCACCGCGAATCTCAGCACCGTCGCGATCACCATGATCAGCAGGACTTTGAGACCGATAGCCAGCCAGGTGGACCAGTTCTGCTCGACCCAGCTGGCGGCGTTCGTCGCACTCTCCTGGGCGTCCTGGAGCGACGGGACCGACACGGTCGGCGACTCCGAGGGGGTCGGGGTCGGGGTGGAACCGGCGGCCAGTAGGACGGCGGACAAGGACACGGCGGGTACCTCCAGAGCGGCCTGCCCCCGGTATGGGTGGATATGTCGTTCAGCTGGTCGTTCAGCTGGGCATTCAGGTCACGGAAAGGTCACCGGAAGGGCAGAACCACCACACTAACGGGGCAACGTGTGCGGATCGGCGCGATGTTCGAGGGAGAGACCGTGCTCACCTGGGGATAGAAGAGGGTGTGGTCCCGGGGAAGTGCACAAGGTGTGGTCGAAAACACTCCCAGCCCGTTACCGGGACGTGGTGGCGCTGTCGCCAGGCGAGAGGGGAGACTGACTGCAGATCGTCCCGGCGCGAGCCACGCGCCGCCGACGCCCAAGGAGGCATCCGTGCCGCATGTCCTGGTACTCAACGCGTCGTACGAGCCACTCGGCGTCGTACCGCTCCGCCGCGCGCTCGTCCTCGTCCTGGAGAACAAGGCAGTCTCCTTGGAGGAATCGGGCGCCTTTATGCACAGCGCGACCGTTACTGTCCCCGCACCCAGCGTGGTCCGGCTGAAGAGGTTCGTCCGGGTTCCCTACCGGGGGCCCGTTCCACTGACCCGTAGGGCACTGTTCGCCCGTGACGGCGGCCGGTGCATGTACTGCGGCGCCGCCGCGACCAGCGTCGACCATGTCATCCCGCGTTCCCGTGGCGGTCAGCACCGCTGGGACAACGTGGTGGCGTCGTGCCGTCGCTGCAACCACACCAAGGCGGACCGCCATCTCTTCGAGATCGGCTGGCGGCTGCGCCACAAACCCGCCCCGCCCACCGGTCTCGCCTGGCGCATCATCGGAACCGGGCACAGGGACCCGCGCTGGCTGCCATACCTGCAGCCGTACGGCGCGGACGACGCGTTGGCCCGGATCGACGGCATCTCAGCCTGACATCCGGGCTTTCGTATACCTGAATATCGAGTACCTCGTACCTGACACCTGCTACCCGCACGCCTGTACGGATTTTCCGCACGGTACGGATGCGATCCGGCCCCGGGAACCCCCGTTCCCCAGGGCCGGATCTCTCATGCCCGGCCGCTCACACGTACCGCAGCTCCGCCGGACGCACCGAGCGGCGCAGCAGCGGCAGTGAGGTGGCCGCGGCGAGCAGGCACGACACGTACACCGCCGGCGGCACCAGCAGCGCGGTGTACGGCACCGAGCGGCTGCCGTCGTGGGCGATCGTCGCGAACCAGCCGCCGATCAGCAGGCCCCCGGTGCCCGCGAGCAGCAGCGCCGGCGCCAGCGGCAGGGCCGTCTCCAGGAGCAGCGCCCGGCCGAGCACCGCACGCGGCACCCCGGCGGCGACCTGCGCGGCCAGGCCCCGGCGCCGGGTCGCCACCGACTCGGCGGTGCCGACACCGAGCCCGCACAGTGTGATCGCCAGGGCGACCAGCACGGCGGCGCCGGTCAGGTCGACGCCGGTGGTGTAGAAGGACATGTCCACGGCCAGCATGTGCTCGCCGCGGTCGCGGAGCGAGGTCAGCAGCACCTCCCGGACACCGACGAACCCGGTGCCCACGGTGGTCACCAGCAGCACCGCAGCATGGGTACGGGCGGCGGCCCACGGGTCGTCGCGCAGCCGTTCCGCCGCGATCAGCGTCGCCGGATCGGCGGTACGGGCGGCGAGGATCCGCCCCGTGTACCGGGCGGTGGCGCCGGTGAGCCACAGGGCGCCCACCCCGGTCACGATCACCACGGAGAACACCAGCACCGGCGCGGTCTCGTACCCGCCGAAGGTGTTCGGCGCCAGCAGCACCCCCACGAACAGCAGCCCCAGAACCGCCGTCGGGACCGGCATCCCCGGCCCCCTCCCCTCACGCGGGGGCACCCGCCGGACCCGCCCCAGCGGCGAGGCGACCACGCGCCGCAGCGCCAGTACGCCGACGAGCGCGCCCAGCACGGGCACGGCCACGGCGATGAGCGCGACCCCGACCCAGAGCAGCACGGGCGGCTGCCGCCACTCGCGCAGCAGGAACAGCACGCAGCACACGGTGGCGAGCGCGGCGCCGAGCAGCGAGGCGAGCCCCGTCTCCAGCGCCGCGATCCGCCGCACCTGCGCCGCACCGGCCCCCGCGAGCCGCAGCGCGGCCAGCCGCCGGTCCCGGTGCACGGCCCCGACCCGCGCACACTGCCCGAGAAACCCGAGCACGGGCACGAGCAGCAGCACGAGGGCGAGCACCACGCCGGAACGCTCCCCGGGCCGGTCCAGCAGCCCGTTCCCGAAGCCCACACTGCGATACCCCCGCACCGAGGCAACGGCCACGGCGGCCAGCGCGAACCCGGTCGCGAGCCCCGCCCCGACCCCCGTGAGCCCGACCCGCCACCACTCCCGCCGATCGGAACCCCGGGTGAGCAGCCAGGCGAGCCGGAGATCGGCGCGCAGTGAGCCCCTCCGGGAAACCTTGTCGGACGTCATGCGGTCACCTCCGGGGAGTGGCCCTGCGGCCGGGTCTGGTGGTCGGCGTGCCGGGTACGGGGGTGGCCGGGCCGCCGGGCCGGAGGCGAGCCGCTCCCGGTGGATCCGCCGTCAGGAACGCCGCCCGCCGCCATGAGGCCGCCTCCGGGGACGGCGGCGGTGCCGCCCGGCCGGTCCTGGCGGTCGGCGTGCGGCGCGCGGGCCGCGTGCGTGCTCCGCCGGCCGGCGCGCTGAGTACGGGGATGGCTGGGCCGCGGGGCCGGGCGGGAGCCGGTCCCCGAGGACCCCCCGCCGGAGCCGCCGGGATCGCCGGGATCGCCCGAGCCGCCGGCGAAAACGTGGCTCGGCGTCACGAGGTCACCTCTGCCGATGTCTCCGCCCCGTCGGTGACCACTGCCCCGTCGCTCAGTCTCAGTTCGCGGTCCGCGTAGGCCGCCACCTGGGCGTCGTGCGTGATCAGCAGGACCGCTGTGCCGGACTCGCGGGCCGTGTGGGTGAGGGCTGCCATCACCTGTTCGCCCGCGAGGGAGTCCAGGGCGCCCGTCGGCTCGTCGGCGAAGATCACCTTCGGGGTCGTGACCAGGGCCCGGGCCAGCGAGACGCGCTGGGCCTGGCCGCCGCTCAGCTCGCCCGGGCGCAGCGTCTCCTGGCCGAGCACCCCGAACCGCTCGAGCCACTCGCCCGCCTGTTCGTGCGCCGCCGCGCGCGAGGTACCGGCGAGCAGCAGCGGCAAGGCCACGTTGTCGAGGACGGTCAGTTCCGGGATCAGCTGGCCGAACTGGAAGACGACCCCGAACTCCGTGCGCCGCAGCTCGCTCAGCCGTCGCTCGGGCAGGGTGTCGAGCCGCTCCCCGGCGTACTCGACCGTGCCCGTGTCCGGCCGGACGATTCCCGCCAGACAGTGCAGCAACGTCGACTTTCCGCTCCCGCTGGCCCCCGTGACGGCCAGGATCTCGCCGGCCCGCAGCGCGACCGAGGCGCCGCGCAGCGCGGGTGTCCTGCCGTGTGTCTTGGACAGGCGGCTCGCCGTGAGGAGGGGTGGCGCGGTCTCCTCGTCGGATATGTCCCCGTTGGTGGTGGTCATGCCGTGTCGACCTCCGCGGTCAGTGTGGTGAGCCGGTCCGCCGTGGTGGTCATCCAGCGGAGGTCGGCGTCGAGGTGGTTGAGGGCGTAGTCCGCCGAGAGCACGGTCGAGAGGTCCGAGCCCGGCGCGGTCTTGACCGCCGTCAGCTCCCGCATCCGCGCCATGTGCGCGGCCCGCTGGTCCAGCAGATACCCCGCCGGGTCCCCACCGGCCAGGATCGAGACGACGACCTTGGCGAAGATCTCGTTGACGACGTGCGGCGCGGGCGCGCTGATCTCCCGTACCCAGTCGGCGAGTTCGCGTTCCCCCTCCTCTGTCGCCCGGTACTTCGTCCGCTCCGGGCCGCCGTCCGCGTCGGTGCCGTCGACCTCCGCGAGCCCGTCGCGCACCAGGCGCTGCAGGGTCGTGTAGACCTGCCCGTAGGCGAGCGGACGGGCCTGCGGGAAGCGTTCGTCGTGCCGTCGCTTGAGGTCGTAGCCATGGCTCGGCCCTCCGGCGAGCAGCCCCAGCAGGATGTGGCGGGTGCTCATGCCCGTCATTATGCACTCGCTACATGTACTGAGTGAATAGTGGAAGGTGATGGACTTCGTCGTGCGAGCGGCGGAAGAACCACGGAATGTGAGCTTCGGTGCCGTGGTTCGTCCGTTCATACACGTCTGCCGTCCCGCCCACTGGGTAGGCCTGCGAAGGAAACCCGCCAACAAGGAGGCCTCCGTGGCCGTACCGGCCTACATCTTCAGTGCCGAGAGCGCGTCCGCCGAGGCGCCGCTCACCAGTGAGCCGCCGCTGCCCGCCGCCGAGCCGCTCACCAGCGAGCCCCCGCTCGCCGACGTGGAGGCGATGACGAGCGAGCACGCCGACGCCGAGGCGGACCCCACGGGGCTGTACGAGGGACCGGTGCCGGCGCTCTCGGACCTCGCGGGGTTGTAGATGACCGCACACCAGCCGACCGAGGGCGAAGAGGGCGGGGAGCGGCTTGCGCTTGCCCGTCTCGCCGAGCTGTACGGCGTCGCCCCCTCCTTCCGTCCCTCCCAGGACCGGACCGTCGCCGCCTCCGACTCCGCCCTCGTCGCCGTACTGGCCGCGCTCGGTGTCGACGCGGGCACCCCCGAGGCCGTCCGGGCCGCCCTCGCCGCCCGGGAGCGGGAGCTGGCGGCGCGGCTGCTGCCGCCGACCGTGGTGTGCGGCGCCGACGGTACGGCGACCGCGCTGGCCGGGCTGCCGTCCGGTACGCGGCTCCGTGTCCGTACCGAGCAGGGCGAGGTCTGTGACTCTCTCCACCGGCTTCCGCCCGGTGTGCATCAGCTGGACGCCGTAGCGCCCGACGGCCGCACCGCCCACGCCCACCTCGTCGTCGCCCCGGCCCGGCTGCCCACGCCCACCGGACGCTCGTACGGCATCCTCGTCCAGCTGTATTCGCTTCTCTCCGGGCGCTCCTGGGGCATGGGCGACCTCGGTGATCTGGGGGAGCTGAGCAGTTGGGCCGGGCGGGCGCTGGGGGCAGGGTTCGTGCAGGTGAACCCGCTGCACGCGGCCGTTCCCGGGGCGCCGACCGATCCGTCCCCGTACCGGCCGTCCTCCCGGCGCTTCCCCGACCCCGTGCATCTGCGGGTCGAGGGCATCCCCGAGTTCGCCTACCTCGAAGAGGCCGGTGCGCGGGTGCGCGCTCTGCTGGAGCGCGCCCGGCGGCTGCGGGAGTCGGTGCTGGACAAGGGTGCGCTGATCGACCGGGACGCCGTGTGGGAACTCAAGCGCGAGGCTCTGGAGCTGGTGTGCGCCGTACCGCTCGGGCCCGGACGGCAGGCCGAGTACGCCGACTTCCTCGCGCGGGCCGGAGAGGCGCTGGAGGACCACGCCACCTGGTGCGCGCTGGCCGAGACGCACGGCTCGGACTGGTCCCGCTGGCCGGCCGGTCTCCAGGACCCCCGCTCGGCCGAAACCGCCCGCGCCCGGCGCGAGTTGATGGACCGCGTCGACTTCCACTCCCACCTCGCCTGGCTCACCGACAGCCAGCTCGCCGACGCCCAGCGGTCGGCCCGCGACGCGGGCATGCCGGTCGGGATCGTGCACGACCTCGCCGTCGGGGTGCATCCCGGGGGCGCCGACGCCTGGGCGCAGCAGGAGCACTTCGCGGCCGGCATGTCGGTCGGCGCGCCCCCGGACGCCTTCAACGCGCGCGGCCAGGACTGGGGCCTGCCGCCCTGGCGACCGGACCGCCTGGCCGAGTCCGGCTACACCCCGTACCGCCAGCTCCTGCGCTCCCTCTTCGGCTACGCGGGCGCCCTGCGCATCGACCACGTCATGGGCCTGTTCCGGCTCTGGTGGGTGCCCCAGGGGCAGGCGCCGACGGAGGGCGCGTACGTCCGTTACGACGCCGAGGCCATGCTCGCCGTCCTCGCGCTGGAGGCCTCGCGGGCCGGAGCGGTCGTGATCGGCGAGGACCTGGGGACCGTCGAGCCGGGCGTGCGGGAGACGCTGCACGAACGCGGGGTGCTCGGCACGTCCGTACTGTGGTTCGAACGGGACTGGGACGGCGACGGGCGCCCCCTGCCCCCCGACCACTGGCGCGCCGACTGCCTCGCCACCGTCACCACCCACGACCTGCCGCCCACCGCCTCCCGCCTCACCGGCGACCACGTCGAACTCCGTGACCGGCTGGGCCTGTTGACCAACCCGGTGGAGGAGGAACGGGCCGCCGCGTCCGCCGACACGGGGGAGTGGCTCACCCTGCTCTCCCGCCTCGGCCTGCTGAAGGGGTGCAGCGGCGGCCACTCGGGCGCGGGGGAGGAGGCCGAGATCCAGGCCGTCCACCGCTATCTGCTCCGCACCCCCGCCCGCATGATCGGCGTCTGGCTCCCGGACGGCGTCGGCGACCGCCGCCCGCAGAACCTGCCGGGTACGTGGGACCAGTACCCGAACTGGCGGCTGCCCATCGCCGACGCGGAGGGCCGGCCGGTCACGCTGGAGGAGCTGGCGGGGTCGTCGCGGCTGTGGGCACTGATGGAGGTGCTGCGCGAGGGAGGGTGACTGTTCCCACGGCGGCCCCGGGCCTTCATGCGGCTCCCCGGACCCTCATACGGCACCCCGGGCGCGCGGCCCCGCCGGGCGTTCGCTACTTTTGCACCGTGGACAACAAGAACGCCCTGCGCGCCGGTGCTCTGGTCGCCGGTACGACGCTGATGATGCTGCTCATGACGTCTCCCGCGCTCGCGCTCACCCGCGACGACGGTGACGACCCCGGCCCTGGCCTGAGCGTCATCGAGACGCTGGGCCTCTATGTCGTCGCCCCGATCGGCCTGTTCGTGGTCATCGCGGGTCTGGTGATGGTCCTCGACAAGTCCTCGGACCGCGCCCCGAAGGCCGCCAAGCCCGCCAAGGCGAAGGCCTGACCTCTCTTTCCGAGGGTGACGCGCTCAGAGACCACGTCCGGGCCGTCCGTGCGATTCC
>NZ_JBSFMT010000049.1:0-80554 GCF_053599695.1 Streptomyces sp. NPDC000878
CGACGCGGGCGACCCCGTCGAGATGGCCAAGGTGTACGACGCCGAGGGCGCCGACGAACTGACGTTCCTGGACATCACCGCCTCGTCGGGCACCTGCCCAACAACAGAAACTCCCCCAGGAGATGGCGATTGTCGCGGTTCTGTCACGTCATGGCTGTGAAGGTGGGCGGCTGGAACCCGGGCCCTCGGTGTCCCCCTCTTTCCTCACGTAAGTGGAGCGGATCACACAAACCTGGAGCAGCCCGTGACAACGCCGGACACGACAGCTCGGCGCGCGCTGGGGGCCTGTGCCGTCCTGATGGTCGGTGCCCTGTCCCTCACCGCGTGCGCCGGCGGCGGTAGCAGTAGCGGTAGTAGTGGCGATGACGGCAAGGGCGGGGGCGGTAAGGGCGGTAGTGGCACCGTCACCACCTCGGCCGCTCGGATCGCCATCTCCGCCAAGGACGGGTCGGCGGGGGCGTCGATCAACACGACCGGGGTGAAGGTCAGCGGTGGCACGCTGACCGACGTGAAGATGACCGTCGCGGGGACGGGGGCCGCCGTGGCGGGGGCGATAGCCGCGGACGGGCGGAGCTGGCTGCCGGCCGAGCAGTTGGAGCGGGGGACGCGGTACCGAATATCGGCGACCGCGAAGGACGCCGACGGGCGGGCCGGGACCGCCGACTCGACCTTCACCACGGTCACCAAGGCGAACAGCTTCATCGGGACGTACACGCCGGACAACGGGACGACGGTCGGGGTGGGGATGCCGGTGTCGTTCACGTTCGACAAGGCGATCAGCGACCAGGCGGCCGTGCGGTCGCACATCACGGTGACGTCGAGCAGCGGGCAGCAGGTCGTCGGGCACTGGTTCGGGGCGCAGCGGCTCGACTTCCGGCCCGAGGAGTACTGGAAGGCCGGTTCCAAGGTCACGATGAAGATCGACCTGGACGGGGTCAAGGGCGCTAACGGCGTGGTAGGGGTGCAGAAGAAGACGGTGAGTTTCACGATCGGGCGCTCGCAGGTGTCCACGGTCGATGTCAACACGCAGACCATGACGGTCGTACGGGACGGGCAGACCCTCAAGAGCATCCCGATCTCGGCCGGCAGCCCGGAGTTCACCACGTACAACGGGCAGATGGTGATCTCCGAGAAGCTGAAGGAGACGCGGATGGACAGCCGTACGGTCGATCTGGCCAACGCGTACGACATCCCGGATGTGCCGCACGCGATGCGGTTGACGACGTCCGGGACGTTCATCCATGGCAACTACTGGTACAAGAAGGCCAATCCGCCGTTCGGGCGGACGGGTACCAGCCATGGGTGTGTGGGGCTGCAGGACGTGCAGGGGGCCAACGGGGCCACGCCCGCGAAGTGGTTCTTCGACAACTCGATGATCGGGGACGTCGTCATCGTGAAGAACTCCGCCGACAAGCAGGTCGCGCCGGACAACGGTCTCAATGGCTGGAATCTGCCGTGGAGCGAGTGGACGGCGGGGGCCGCTTCCTGACGGCGGCTGAAGTACCGTCTGATCAGGGCGTGTTGACGGATCATTGACGGTTTTCGGGGCCGTGCGGGAACTTTTCGTGCGGCCCGGGCGTCTCTCAGGCATATGTTTTCTCGGTTCCCGGACATGATGTCCGACCGAGGGGCTACGGTATGCACCCACAAGGTGACATGCAGCAACGCCGGGAGAAGCCTTGAGCGTTCCGTACGAGACGGCAGCGTACGAACCACCCGAGTCGCCCGAGTCTCCGGAGGAGCATCTCGCGCGACTCCTCGGTCGTGCGCTGAACTCCTTCGAGCTGCCCGACGAGGCGATACGGCGGCTCGACTGCGCGCTGGCGCACGACAGTTCGCTGCACTCGGCGCACCACAGCGCGGGACTGCACCGCGAGACGTACCGTCATACCTGGCTGCTCGCCGACGGTTCGGCGCTCACCCTCTGGGAGCTGGTGCACAACACGGCGCCGGGGGCGGGTCCGCAGCACGAGGTGTATGTCGACGAGGAGGAGCTGCGGGCCGCCACGGCCCGGCTCCCGCTGCCCGCCGACGGCCCGGATTTCGAGCTGCCGGTGACGGTGCAGCTCACGCCGGTCGTCCATCCCCGGCATGTGTACGTACCCGACGACTCGGCGGACCACGCGCGCCGTTTACTGCGCCGCGCGGAGAACACGGACCGGCCGGGGACGGAGACGGCCGAGTTGCTGCGTACGGCGTTCGCGCACCAGATCACGCAGGCGTTCGGGCGGCCGTGCCGGGCGGGGCGGGCCGGGATCGGCTTCTCGCTCTACGAGCACGCCTTCCTGCTGCCGGGCGGTGAGGAGATCTCCCTGTGGGAGGTCGAGCACACGGCCACGCCCGACGGGCGGCACATGTGCGAGGTGTATCCGACGGAGGACGGGGCGCGGGACGCGATGGAGCGGCGGGCGGCTCGGGCGTCGTAGCCCCGGCACACATTTCTTTCCTACCCGATGGCACAGACGCCATGGTCCCGGACAGGGAGTTCCTGTCCGGGACCATGGCGTTTCCGGTGCTCGCGGGCTCGCCTGCCGCCCGCTCGCCGCACTGCTTACGTCTGCTTACGCCGCCACCGGCTCCTTCTTTGCCGGTGTCGCCGCCGTGCCCTCGGGCGACTCGGCGGCCGTGGCGCCCGGAGTCTGCTTGCGCATGCTCTTGAGGACGATGACCAGGGCCGTCGTGACGCAGGTGCCTGCCGCGATGGCGATCAGGTAGAGGAACGGGCTGCCGATCAGCGGGACCACGAAGATGCCGCCGTGCGGGGCGCGGAGCGTCGCGCCGAAGGCCATCGACAGGGCGCCGGTGACCGCGCCGCCCGCCATGGAGGCCGGGATGACGCGCAGTGGGTCGGCCGCCGCGAACGGGATGGCGCCCTCGGAGATGAAGGAGGCGCCCAGGACCCAGGCGGCCTTGCCGTTCTCCTGCTCGGCCGGGGTGAAGAGCTTCTTGCGGACGACGGTGGCCAGCGCCATGCCCAGCGGCGGGACCATGCCGGCGGCCATCACCGCGGCCATGACCTTCATCGCGGCGTCGCTCGGGTCCTGGACGGCGATTCCGGCGGTGGCGAAGGCGTACGCGACCTTGTTGACCGGGCCGCCGAGGTCGAAGCACATCATCAGGCCGAGCAGTACGCCGAGCAGGATGGCGTTGGTGCCGGAGAGGCCGGCCAGCCAGTCCGTCATGCCCTTCTGGGCCTCGGCGATGGGCTTGCCGACGACGACGAACATCAGGAAGCCGACGATCAGCGAGGAGATCAGCGGGATCACCACGACGGGCATGATGCCGCGCAGCACCGGTGGGATCTTGATCTTCTGGATCGAGAGGACGATGCCACCGGCGAGCAGACCGGCGACCAGGCCGCCGAGGAAGCCGGCCGCGATGTTCGAGGCGATCATGCCGCCGACGAAGCCGGGGACGAGGCCTGGGCGGTCGGCCATGCCGTAGGCGATGTAGCCGGCCAGGACCGGGATCAGGAAGCCGAAGGCGACGCCGCCGATCTGGAACAGCAGGGCGCCCCAGCTGTCGACCTGGGTCCAGGAGAAGTGCTCCATGACCGAGGGCGCCTTGTTGATCTCCCAGCCGCCGATCGCGAAGCCGAGGGCGAGCAGCAGACCGCCCGCGGCGACGAACGGGACCATGTAACTCACGCCGGTCATCAGCCACTTGCGAAGCTTGGTGCCGTAGTTGTCGCCGGACTCGCCGGCGCGCTCGACGGGCGTACCGCCGGTGGCGGGTGCGCTGCTCTCGCCGCGCTCGGCCTTGCCGCGTACGTCGGCGATGAGCTGGGCGGGCTTGTTGATGCCGGCCTTCACGCCGACGTCGACGGTGGGCTTCCCGGCGAAGCGTTCCTTCTCCCGTACGGGTACGTCGTGGGCGAAGATCACGCCGTCCGCGTCGGCGATGACCGCCGGGTCGAGCCGGGTGAACCCGGCCGATCCCTGCGGCTCGACGACGAGTTCGACACCGGCCTCGCGGCCCGCGTTCTCCAGCGCCTCGGCGGCCATGTACGTGTGGGCGATACCGGTCGGACAGGAGGTGACGGCGACGATCCGGAACGGACGCGCGCCCCCGTCACCGTCGTCACTGCCCGCGGCGGCTTCGGCGGAGGCCGCCGCCGAAGCCGCCGCGGAGTCGTCGGCGACGGTGGCCGGGGCCTCGTCGCCGCGGATCAGCGCGGCGGCGCTCTCCGCGTCGTCCACCGCCCGCAGCGCCGCCGTGAACTCGTCGTTCATCAGCTGGCGGGCGAGCGACGACAGGATCGTCAGATGGGCGTCGTCGGCGCCGGCCGGGGCCGCGATCAGGAAGATCAGGTCGGCGGGGCCGTCGGCCGCGCCGAAGTCGATCCCGGCGGCGCTGCGCCCGAAGGCGAGCGTCGGCTCGGTCACGTGTTCGCTGCGGCAGTGCGGGATGCCGATGCCGCCGTCGAGGCCGGTCGGCATCTGTGCCTCACGGGCGGCCACGTCAGCGAGGAAACCGTCGAGGTCGGTCACCCTCCCCTTCGCCACCATGCGCTCGGCGAGGGCACGGGCCGCCGCATCCTTGGTCTGGGCGGACAGGTCGAGATCGACCAGGTCCGCGGTGATCATCTCGCTCATCGCGGGCTCCTTTGCACGCGTATCGCCCGGGGCGTGGGGTGGGCGGGGCTGGGGACGGGGGTGGTGCGGGTACGGGTACTGCGGTGGGGGCTCTTGGGGGTGGCTGCGGCGGGGCCGGGGGAACCCCGCCGCGTCAGGGCCGGTTCAGGGGGACGGACGTACCGGGTGACGGCCGTCAGGAGACGGGTACCCCCGGTACGACGGTCCACGGACACCTCGCCCGTCACCGCCACGGCGGACGGGTCGGGGTAGGCGGGGGTCGGCATCGGGCTGCCGGGCAACTGCACGGCGGCGGCGTGTGCGACGGCGGAGGGCCGGGTCAGGGCCGGTGCAGAGGGACGGGCGTACCGGGTAGCGGCCGTCATAGGCGTCGGCATCGCGCTGCCGGGCAGCTGGACCGCGTCGTTCGCGACGGCTGACGGCCGTGGCGGAGTCGGTCCAAGGCGGGCACTCAGGCAGGCGCTCATGACACCGGCTCCCTCAGCGCCCGGTCCACCGGCACCTCGCCCGTCACCGTCACCGCCGACAGGTCGAGGTCGGCCGGTGTCGGCATCACGCTGCCGGGCAACTGCACGGCAGCGGCGCCATGCGCGACGGCCGAGGCGAGGGCCTCGGGGCCGCTGCCGCCGGCGATCAGGAAGCCGGCGAGTGAGGAGTCGCCGGCGCCGACGTTGCTGCGTACGGTGTCGACGCGGGCGCTGGCGAACCAGGTGCCCGAGCCGTTGACGAGGAGTTGGCCGTCGGCGCCGAGGCTGGCCAGGACCGCGCCCGCGCCCAGTCCGCGCAGTTCCTCCGCCGCCTTCACCGCGTCGCCGATCGTGGCCAGGGGGCGGCCGACCGCCTCGGCCAGTTCCTCGGCGTTCGGCTTGACGACGTCGGGGCGTTCGCGCAGGGCTGCGAGGAGGGCCGGGCCCGAGGTGTCCAGGGCGATCCGGGCGCCTGCGGCATGCGTACGGGCGACGATGTCGGCGTACCAGGAAGGGGCGAGGCCCCTCGGCAGGCTGCCGCAGCAGGCTATCCAGTCGGCGTCGGCCGACTGCCTGCGCACGGTCTCCAGGAGCAACTCCTGCTCTGCGGCGGAGAGTTCGGGGCCCGGTGCGTTGATCTTCGTCAGGACGCCGTCGGATTCGGCGAGGGCGATGTTCGAGCGGGTCGCCCCCGCGATGGGTACCGGCGCGACCTCTATGCCCTGGGCGTCGAGGAGGTCGGCGACGAGCGCGCCGGGTGCGCCGCCCAGCGGTAGCACGGCCACCGTGCGCTGTCCGGCGGCAGCCACCGCCCGCGAGACGTTGACGCCCTTGCCGCCCGGGTCCATGCGTTCGCCGGTGGCGCGGATGACCTCGCCGCGGTCGAGCGACGGGACCTCGTACGTACGGTCGAGGGACGGGTTGGGAGTGACGGTGAGGATCATGCGCGCACCACTTCCGTGCCGCCGCGCTCGATGGCGGTGGCGTCCTCGGGGTCCAGTCCGCTGTCGGTGATCAGCAGGTCCACGTCACCCAGGTTCCCGAAGCGGGCGAAGTGCTCCTCGCCATGCTTCGTCGAGTCGGCGAGCAGCACCACTCGGCGGGCGGCTTCCACGGCGGCCCGCTTCACGGCGGCCTCGGCGAGGTCGGGCGTGGTCAGCCCGTGCCCGGCGGAGAACCCGTTGGCGGCCACGAACAGGACGTCGGCGCGGATCTCGCCGTACGCCCGCAGCGCCCAGGCGTCGACGGCGGCGCGCGTACGGTGCCGGACGCGTCCTCCGACGAGGTGCAGCTGGATGCCGGGATGGTCGGCGAGGCGGGCCGCGATCGGGAGGCTGTGGGTGACGACGGTGAGCGTCGCCTCCAGCGGAATGGCGGCGGCGAGGCGTGCGACCGTCGAGCCGGCGTCGAGGATCAGGGTGCCCTCGGTGGGCAGCTCGGCGAGGGCGGCCTTGGCGATGCGGTCCTTCTCGTCGGCGTAGGTCGACTCGCGCTCGGTGAGGTCCGGCTCGAAGTCGAGGCGACCGGCCGGTATGGCGCCGCCGTGCACACGCCGTACGAGGCCCGCGCGGTCCAGCGCCTTCAGGTCCCGGCGGATCGTCTCCGCGGTGACCTGGAACTGCTCGGCGAGAGACAGCACGTCCACCCGCCCGCCGTCACGGGCGAGCCGCAGGATCTCCTGCTGCCGCTCCGGTGCGTACATGTCCGTTCGCCTCCGACTCATGCCCGAACTTGTTGTTTCGGCTGGTTTCATTCGGAGGCTACGCCCGGATTTCCGGAAAGTAAACAGGCTCGGACACGAGATGGACACAATCGGGCTTCCGTTCCATGTCCGCTCCAAAGCGGCGGGCCCGCCGCCCCGGATTCCTCCGTGGCGACGGGCCCCACTCCACCGTCCTCGCTCAGCCTTCCTCGCTCAGCCGACGAGGACCTTGTCCCGGTCGCCCTCGGCCACCTCGTCCGGCTCGGTCACCGCAGCGGCCCGCCCCGGCAGCGCGAACATCACCAGGAAGATCACGCCCATCAGCGCGGCGACCCACCCCAGCGCGTTCTGGAAGCCGTCCACGAACGCAGGACCCACCTCGCTCGGCGCGAGCCGGTCCCCCATCGCGCCGAAGAACACCACCGACACCAGCCCGAGCCCCAGCGCGTTGCCCATCTGCTGCACGGTGTTGATCAGCCCGGACGCCGACCCGGCGTGCTCCCTGGGCACCTCCGACAGCACCGCGTCCGTCAGCGGGGCGACGATCAGACCCATGCCTACGCCCATCACCACCAGCGGGAGCGCCATCTGCCAGGGGGCGATCGTCAGGCCGTACCGGCCGGACTCCCAGATGTAGAGCAGCACCCCGAGGCCCATCACCAGGGCGCCCGCCTGGAGCACCTTGCGGCCGAAGCGCGGGGTCAGTTTCTGGACGGACATCCCGGCCGCCACCGACACCGCGATCGAGAAGGGCACGCCTGTCAGCCCGGCCCGCAGGGCGCTCCAGCCGAGCCCGATCTGCATGTACAGCGTCCAGACCAGGAAGAAGACGCCCAGGCCGACCCCGAAGACGGTCTGTACGGCGATGCCCGCGGCGAAGCTCTTCACCCTGAACAGGGACAGCTCTACCAGCGGCGAACCGTCGATCCGGGTCTTGCGCTTCTCGTACGCCACCAGCGCGCCGAAGACGCCGAGCGCGCCCGCCATCGACAGGTACCCCCACAGCGGCCAGCCCAGCTCACGCCCGCGCGTCAGCGGGTAGAGCAGCATCAGCAGACCCAGGGTCACCAGGGCGACGCCGACCATGTCCAGCTTGAGGGCACGCGGGGCCTTGGACTCGGTGATGTACCGGCGGCCCAGGATCAGTCCCGCGATGCCGACCGGCAGGTTGATCAGGAAGATGGGCCGCCACTCCAGGCCGAACAGGTTCCACTCCGTCAGCAGCGCGCCCAGCAGCGGGCCGGACACCGCGCCCAGGCCCACGATCGCGCCGAAGAGCCCGAACACCTTGCCGCGTTCGTGCGCCGGGAAGGTCGCGTGGACGATCGACAGGACCTGCGGCACCATCATCGCCGCCATGGCGCCCTGGAGGATGCGGGAGGCGACCAGCATCTCGGGGTTCGCGGCGAAGCCGCACAGCGCGGAGGCGAGGGTGAAGCCGCCGATGCCGACGAGGAAGAGCCGCTTGCGGCCGTGGATGTCGCCGAGCCGTCCGCCGGTGACGAGTCCGGCGGCGAAGGCGAGCGCGTAACCGGCCGTTATCCACTGGATCTGGCTGAAGGAGGCGCCGGCCTCGCGCTGGATCGACGGGATCGCGATGTTGACGATCGTGACGTCGACGAGGTCCATGAAGGCCGCGGTCATCACGATGGCGAGGGCGAACCAGCGCCGCCGGTCGGGCACGGCGGCTGGTGCTTCGGTACGTGTCTCGGTGGAGGTCATGACCGCACGCTAGGACCCCATTAGGTCAGATCGTGTCCTAGTGGTACGGCATCCTCGTACCCATGACGACGGACACCCCGGCCCGGCTCCTTCAGCTTCTCTCGCTCCTCCAGACGCCCCGCGAGTGGCCCGGCGGCGAGCTGGCCGACCGGCTCGGGGTGTCCCGGCGCACCGTGCGGCGGGACATCGACCGGCTGCGGGAACTCGGCTATCCCGTGCAGGCGAGCAAGGGTTCCGACGGCGGGTACCGGCTGGTCGCGGGCAAGGCGCTGCCGCCGCTGGTGCTCGACGACGAGGAGGCGGTGGCCATCGCGGTCGGGCTGCGGGCGGGCGCCGGGCACGCGGTCGAGGGGCTGGACGAGGCGTCCGTACGGGCGCTGGCCAAGCTGGAGCAGGTCCTGCCGTCCCGGCTGCGCCGGCGCGTGTCCACCCTCCAGGCCGCGACCACTCCGCTGACCAGCGGAGACGGTGCGGTCATCGCCCCCGAGACGCTGACCGTGATGGCCTCGGCGGTGGCCGGGCAGGAGCGGCTGCGGTTCGCCTACCGCGCCAAGGACGGCACTCCGACGAAGCGGCTGACCGAGCCGTACCGGCTGGTGTCGACCGGCCGCCGCTGGTATCTCGTCGCCTACGACCTCGACCGCGCCGACTGGCGCACCTTCCGCGTCGACCGGGTCGCCGACCCCTTCGCGACGGGCGCCCGCTTCACCCCGCGCGAGCTGCCGACGGGCGACGCGGCGGAGTATCTGCGCCAGTCGATCCACGTACGGCGGGAGGAGTACACGTTCGAGGCGACGTTCGCCGCACCGGCCGCGTATGTCGCCGCCCACGTCCCGGCCTGGCTCGGCACCCCCGAGCCCCTTGACGAGCACAGCTGCCGCATCCACTCCTCGACCGGCGACGCGGTGGAGTGGCTGGCGGTACGACTCGCGTCGGTCGACTGCGCATTCACCGTCCAGGAACCGCCCGAACTGATCGAGCGCATACGGGAGTTGGGGGAACGCCTGACCCGAGCGGCAACGGGAAGCTGACCGACGGCCTCCCAGAACCCGCGCTCAGAAGTCGGCGCCGCCCCACGGAAAGTCCCGCAGTGTCCCCAGGTTGCGTACCGCCAGTGCTGCCGGGCCGGTCGGGCCGTCCGCCGGGGTGTCTCCGGACGCCCAGGTCTCGAAGGCGACGCGTACGGCGGCGCTGGCGACGGCGGCCGTGAAGCGGGCCTCGGGGGAGTCGGCCGGGCCCGCGCCCCGGGAGGCCAGCGCCTCGGCGAGCGCGCGTTCCGACGTGCGGCACCGCTCCGCCCACACCCGCAGCAGGGCGGGGCTCTCCTCGGCCAGCCGGAGCAGGGTGCGGGCCCAGTCCAGGGCGCCCGGCGGCACCCCGGCGCCGGGGGTCAGCACATGCCGTGCCGCGTGTTCCAGGGCCTGCGGCACGGACAGCGCGGCCGGCGCCTCGCGCACCGTGTCCGCCCAGTGCTCCATGCCCGCGCCGAACAGGGGGCCGACGGCCTCCTCCTTGGTGGCGAAGTAGCGGTAGAACGTGCGCGGCGCGACCCCGGCCGCCTGGGCGATGTCCTCGGCGCGGGTGGCCCGCAGCCCGTCGGTCACGAAGAGCTTCGCCGCCACCCGGGCGATCTCCATCCGCGTCGCGTACTTGCGCCGTTCGGTGAGCGAACCGGAGAAGCCGGAGGAACCGGAGATTTCGGGGTGGGACACGGACGCCAGGTTATGCCGCTGTGGCACAATCTGCCATCCGGCGGGCCACCCCGGGGTTCAGGTACGGGGTGCCCCGCCCTTAGGGCCGGAAGCAGAAGTGAGCCGGGCTCCGGTACCTGGGGGGGGTTAGGTACCGAAGCCCGGCTTGGGAAGGTTCCGACGCGGGGGGGGTTGCGTCGGAACCTGGCTCAGGGGGGGCCGAGGCGTTGCCGCCCGGACCCGGAAGTCCTGGGCCCTGAGGTCTTGTGCCCCGGACCCGTTGGTTTGAAGCAGCGTGACACCGCTATCTTTGCGCGGCCCCCCGCCACCCCGCGCACGCGACCCCCAACAGTCGTACGCCGAGGGCGCGCGCTACACCCAAGTGCGCCCCCTACGGCGCGCCCCGACAGGGGCGCGGGGAACTGCGCGACCAGCCCCCACCGGCCCGCGGCCAACGAACCACGTACCCGGCGGAGCTACACGCGGAGCTAGGCCGCCGCGTCGAACCCGGTGTCCCGGGCCAACTTCTTCAGCTCAAGCAACGCATGCTTCTCGATCTGCCGAATCCGCTCACGGGTGAGCCCGTGCTCCTTGCCGACCTCCGTCAGCGTCCGCTCCCGGCCGTCGACGATGCCGTACCGCATCTTGATGATGGACGCCGTGCGCTGGTCGAGGCGGCCGATCAGGTCGTCCAGTTCCTCGCTGCGCAGCAGGGTCATCACGGACTGCTCCGGCGACACCGCCGACGTGTCCTCCAGGAGGTCGCCGAACTGCGTCTCGCCCTCGTCGTCCACCGGCATGTTCAGCGAGACCGGGTCGCGGGCCCAGTCCAGGACGTCGATCACGCGCTCCGGGGTGGAGTCCAGTTCGGCGGCGATCTCCGTCGGCTCCGGGTCCCGCCCGTTCTTGCGGTTGAACTCGCGCTGCACGCGGCGGATCCGGCCCAGCTCCTCGACCAGGTGGACGGGGAGGCGGATCGTGCGCGACTGGTCGGCTATGGAGCGGGTGATGGCCTGACGGATCCACCAGGTGGCGTACGTCGAGAACTTGAAGCCCTTGCGGTAGTCGAACTTCTCGACCGCGCGCACCAGGCCGGCGTTGCCCTCCTGGATCAGGTCGAGAAGGGGCAGGCCGCTGCGGGGGTAGCGGCGCGCCACGGCGACGACCAGCCGGAGGTTGGAGCGGATGAAGACGTCCTTGGCCCGCTCGGCCTCGGCGACCAGCGCCTCCAGCTCCTCGACGGTGGCGTCCGCCTTGGCCTCTGTCTCGCCGTCGAGGATCTGGCGTGCGAACACACCGGCCTCGATGGTCTGGGACAGCTCGACCTCCCTCGCGGCGTCGAGCAACGGGGTTCGCGCTATCTCGTCCAAGTACATGCCGACCAGGTCGCGGTCGGCGATCTCGCCGCCATGGGCGCGAACACTGCGTGCGCCGCCGACGGATCCGCCGGTGGCGGACGACGTACGACGGGCGACGGCACGGGTTGCCATGCGTGCTCCCTTGCGATGGTGGGTCAGCGGGTGGTCCTGGATGTTGCTGTTTGTCTGTGAACGCTCAGCACACTCCTCGTGTGCCCGGCATCCGAAGGAAACAACGACTGGAATCAGGACAGAATTCCCACCGCGCCCTCCTATTTTTCTGATCTTGCAGTACCCTGTGCCGCTCGCAAAGGAGGCGTGATGCCGTCGGAACATGCAGAGGTGCAGGTCAGGCCGGGGGTGGAGGCTGATCTCGAAGCTCTCACGGACCTCTACAACCACTACGTGCGCGAGACACCCACCACTTTCGACATCAGGGTCTTCACTCCGGAGGAGCGCCGCCCTTGGCTGCTCTCCTACCCTGAAGACGGCCCGCACCGCCTGATGGTTGCCACAGAGGTGGACTCACAGCGGATTCTGGGGTACGCCACATCCGGCGCCTTCCGCGCGAAGCCGGCGTACGGCACCACCGTGGAGGTCACCGTCTATCTCGCCCCGGACGCGGGCGGGCGCGGAATCGGCACCCTGCTCTACAAGGCCCTCTTCGCCGCCCTGGCCGGCGAGGACGTGCACCGCGCGCTGGCGGGCATCGTGCCGCCGAACGAGGCGTCCGTGCGGCTGCACGAACGCTTCGGGTTCCGGTACGTCGGCACGTACCGCGAGGTGGGTCGCAAGTTCGGCCGGTACTGGGACGTGGCCTGGTACGAGAAGGAACTCTGAGCACGAGAATGTGGACAAGGGCGGGAAGGAACTCCGGGTCCGTCGGCACGCCCTCCCCGTCGCCCTTCCGGCCCCCGGGCGCCTGCCCGAAGGGGCCGAGATACCGGCCGGCGGGGTCAGCCGAACTGCACCGACCGCTTGGCCATGCCCAGCCAGAAGCCGTCGATGACCGACTTCTGGGAGTCCAGCTCGCCGGCCACGTCGGCGGCGCCCATCGTCACGAAGAGCGGGGCGAAGTGCTCGGTGCGCGGGTGGGCGTACTTGCCGGCGGGAGCCTTGTTCAGGAAGTCCAGCAGGCCGTCGACGTCCCGTGCCTCCAGCGCCCGGCGGCCCCAGTCGTCGAACTCGCTCGACCAGGTCGGCACGCCGGGGCCCGTGTGGCGCAGGGCGGCCAGGTTGTGGGTGAAGAAGCCGGAGCCGACGATCAGCACGCCCTCGTCACGGAGCGGGGCGAGTTTGCGCCCGATGTCCATCAGTTTCACCGGGTCGAGGGTCGGCATCGAGATCTGGAGGACAGGAATGTCCGCCTCGGGGAACATCTCCACCAGCGGGACGTACGCGCCGTGGTCGAGACCGCGGTCCGGGACGTCCTGGACGGGGATGCCGGGGGCGCGCAGCAGCTTCCGTACGGACTCGGCGAGTTCGGGGGCGCCCGGGGCGGCGTACTCGACCTGGTAGTAGTGCTCCGGGAAGCCCCAGAAGTCGTAGACGAGGGGGATCGTTTCGATGGCGCCGATGGCGAGCGGGGCCTCTTCCCAGTGGGCGGAGACCATCAGGATCGCTCTGGGGCGGGGCAGGTCGGCCGACCAGGCGGCGAGCTGGCCGGGCCAGACGGGGTCGTCCGCCAGCGGAGGCGCGCCGTGACTGAGGTAGAGCGCGGGCATGCGCTCCTGGGTGGCGGCGGACATGACTGCTGCTCCCTTCGGTTACCCGAGACAGGCTCTCCTTCAAGTCTGCATCTTGAAGTCTCAAGCTTCTCGCATACTGAACATACATCGTTTTGGTTTAAAATTCAAGGACGGGGAACGTAGAGTGGAGTACATGAACACGGCATCTACATCCGACGAGGAGCCCCGCTGGCTCACCGACGAGGAGCAGCGCACCTGGCGCGCCTACATGCACGCCGTCACCCTTCTCGAGGACCATCTCGACCGCCAGCTCCAGCGTGACGCCGGCATGCCGCACGTCTACTACGGCCTGCTGGTCAAACTGGCAGAGCAGGCGGACGGACGGCTGCGCATGACCGAACTGGCGATGAAGGCAAAGATCACCCGCTCCCGCCTCTCGCACGCCATCGCCCGGCTGGAGAAGAACGGCTGGGTACGCCGCGAGGACTGCCCCTCGGACAAGCGCGGCCAGTTCGCCGTCCTGACCGACCAGGGCCGGGAGGTGCTCCGGCGCACCGCGCCCGGTCATGTGACCGCCGTACGGCAGGCGCTGTTCGACCGGATCAGCGACGAGCAGCGCAAGACGCTCCACGACGTCATGGAGATCGTCTCCCAGGGCCTTCAGCCGAAGGACGCGGGCGCGGATCTGCCCTGGCTCCGCTGAGCGGAACCAGGGCAGATCCTGGAGTCGTACGTCACGAGGCGTCCCCACCCCGCGTGACGTACGGAGTGGCCCGAAGGGGTGTCACGGGGACGGCCGCCGGGGTCAGTGGGCGACCACCGGGACCTTCAGCTCCTCCTCCGCGCCCTCACCGCTGACCGAACTCATGTCCGGGCGGCCGGCGTTGATGAAGGTGAAGGCGATACCGGCGGCAGCGACCAGGATGCCGACGGCGAACCAGATGGCGCTGGTGTAGCCCTCGACCATGCCCTCCAGCTGGACCAGCTGCTGCTGGGAGCGGGAGGTCGCAGAACCGATGTGGTCGGCGATGTACGACGTCGTGGCCGAGGCGGCGATGGTGTTCAGCAGGGCCGTACCGATCGCGCCGCCCACCTGCTGCGAGGTGTTGACCATCGCGGAGGCGACACCGGAGTCACGCGGCTCGACGCCCAGCGTGGCCAGGGACAT
Source organism: Streptomyces sp. NPDC000878 (assembly GCF_053599695.1). NCBI lineage: Bacteria > Bacillati > Actinomycetota > Actinomycetes > Kitasatosporales > Streptomycetaceae > Streptomyces > Streptomyces sp. NPDC000878. The sequence goes on from NZ_JBSFMT010000049.1 coordinate 14,392, forward strand.
GGCCGGCATGAACGCCGTACCCATGCCGAGGCCGAGCAGGAGCATGGCCGGCAGGAGCAGGGCCGGGTACGAGGAGCCGATCTCCATCTGGGTCAGGAACAGCATGCCGAGCGCGGCGACCAGGAAGCCGGGGCCCATCAGCAGGCGCGGGGCGACCCGGGTCATCAGTCGGGCACCGATCTGCGTGGAGCCCGCGATCATGCCCACGATCATCGGCAGGAAGGCGAAGCCGGTCTTGACCGGCGAGTAGCCCTTCACGATCTGCAGGTAGTAGGTCAGGAAGAGGAACAGGCCGAACATCGCGATGATCGCGAGGCCGAGCGAGAGGTAGACACCGCCGCGGTTGCGCTCGGTGATGACGCGCAGGGGCAGCAGCGGGGCCTTGACCCTGGCCTCGACGAACACGAAGGCCGCCAGGAGCACCGCCGAGGCGACGAACATGCCGATCGTCAGGGAGTCGCTCCAGCCCTCGGACTCGGCGCGCGTGAAGCCGTAGACGAGGGAGACCAGACCGAGGGTGGACAGGACGACACCCGGGACGTCGAGCGGCGAGCGGTTGCGGCTGCCGGACGGCTCACGGATGACGAAGTACGCGCCGAGGGCGGCGACGATCGCGAACGGGATGTTCACGAAGAAGGTCCAGCGCCAGTCGAGGTACTCGGTGAGGAAGCCGCCGAGGATCAGACCGACGGCGCCACCGCCACCGGCGATCGCACCGTAGATGCCGAACGCCTTGGCGCGCTCCTTGGCGTCGGTGAACATCACCGCGAGCAGGGAGAGCGCGGCGGGCGCGAGCAGTGCGCCGAAGGCACCCTGGAGGGCGCGGGAGCCGAGGAGCATCGCCTCGTTCGTCGCGGCGCCGCCCAGGGCGGAGGCCGCGGCGAAGCCGATCAGACCGGTGACGAAGGTGTTCTTGCGGCCCCAGATGTCGGCGATCCGGCCGCCGAAGAGCAGCAGTCCGCCGAAGGCGAGGGCGTAGGCCGTGATGACCCACTGCCGGTTGCCGTCCGAGATCCCCAGGTCCTGCTGGGCGGAGGGCAGGGCGATGTTCACGATGGTCGCGTCGAGCACGACCATCAGCTGGGCGAGCGCTATGAAGGTCAGCGCCTTCCAGCGGTTGGCGTCGGGTGCCGGCGCCTTGGCGGCGACAGCCTGGGATATTTCAGACATGGAGGTACCCACTTCGGGACTTCGGGACGGAAAAGGGCGTGAAAGGGGACGGAGAGAGAAGAGCGGAGGGAAGACAGAGAGGAGAGACAGAAGGGTCAGGTCGCCGTCAGGGTTGGCGCAGGTCCTCCATCGTCGCGGCCGTGCCGGGCAGTTCGGAGGGGGCCGGAGCCCGGAGACCGTCCAGGAACAGCTGCAGGTGTCGGTGCACGAAGCGGTCGATGCTCATGCATCCCGTGCCCGCCGGAGGACGGCTGAGCTGGGACACGACGACCATCACATCGCCGACACCCACGTCGGTGCGGAGCTGACCGGCCGCCTTCGCCCGGTCCATGATGTCCTCGGTGAGCTGTTCGACCCGCTCTCGCGCGGCCTCCAGGTCGGGGTGACGCTTGTCGAACGTGCTGGCCATCATCGGGCAGAGCGCGCCGATCCGTTCGTCGGCAGTGACGTGGACGAAGCGCTCCAGCGCCGCGAAGGCGTCGCCCGACTCCGCGAGCGCGCGCTCGGCCGCCTCGGACGTGCGGTCCATGACCGAGCAGACGACCTCCCGGGCGAGGGCCTCCCGGTCCGGGAAGTTGCGGTACACCGTGGCGTTGCCGACGCCGGCCCGGCGGGCGATCTCGTCGATCGGCACCTCGGCGCCGAACTCGACGAACATCTCGCGGGCGGCGGTGACGATCCGCTCCCGGTTGCGCAGGGCGTCGGCGCGGGGCCGGGTCACCTTCTGCTGCGGGATCGCGGTCTGCACGGCGTACTCCTTCGGCGAGTTCGAGATCTGTGGCTTGAGATCAGTGGTTTGAGATGCGATCCGGGGAGACGGTCCCCGTTTCGCTCGGACACATGGCTAAACGGGGAAACGATCCCCGGTTATTTCCCGCATCCGAAGAGAATTGATGTGACCTGGGTCACATCCTCTCGGTCGGTGACCCACGATCGGTCTCCTCCAGCGCGCGCTCGCGCCGACCTCGACACAGGGTGATCAAAAGGGTGCAGTCCGACACCGGCGGCTGCCGTGGCGCGAAGGGTCCGTGCATGCAGCAGCCGACCAGCCGTCGTCGGATACGCCCGCCGGGCACCCCGCGCCCCCGCCGGGTGGCCGCCCTGGTGTCCGTGGCCGCGCTGACCCTCGCGGTCAGCACCTCGGCCGGGACCGGACAGTTCACCAGGGGTTCCACGACGGCCGCGGGCTCGGTCCCGCTGGCCCGCTCCTCCCAGCTCAGCCCCTGTGTGATCAGGGGCGGTCTCGGCGTCCAGATGTCCGAGGGAGTGCCCACCCCGGCCGGCTACTCCCGGTCCACCGGCACGGTCCGCGCGCTGAACCTGATGGTCGACTTCTCCGACGCCCCCGGCCAGGGCAGCGCCCTCGACCGGCTCGCGGAGTTCTTCCCGCAGACCCGGGACTGGTTCACCACCAGCTCCTACGGCCGCCTCGACTACCGCCCCGAGGCCCCCATCGACACCTGGCTGCGGATGCCCCGCACCTTCCGCTCGTACGGCATACAGCGCGGCGCCCCCTTCGACCCCGGCTACCGCAGGCTGGTCCAGGACATCGTGGCCGCGGCCGATCCGACGGTCGACTTCCGCTCGTACGACCTGCTGAACGTGCTGGTCACCCCGAACGCGGGCCCCTCCGCCCTGGACACCGTCCTGTCCGTCACCTTCGCCGGCAACCGGGAGGCGCCGGTCGCGGACGGGGTGCCCGTCGCCAACGCGTCCTTCGTCTACTCCCGGCAGGACGACGGCTCGGGGTCGTACGACACCACGGGCTACCGCGTCCTGCCGCACGAGAACGGCCATGTGTTCGGGCTGCCCGATCTGTACACGCAGCACGGCGGGGGCGCGGTCGGCCACTGGGACATCATGAGCGAGGACTGGGGGGCCAACAACGACCTGCTCGGCTGGCACAAGTGGAAGCTCGGCTGGCTGGACCCCACGCAGGTCGGCTGCGCGGTGGCGGCCGGGACGAGCGAGTACACGCTCACCCCGCTGGCCCGTCCCGGCGGCGGGAAACTCGTCTTCGTACCCGTGAACTCCCGTACGGGGTACGCCGTCGAGCTGCGGACGCGCGAGGGCAACGACGAGACGGTGTGCCGGCCGGGCGTGCTGATCTACAAGGTCGACGCGAACGTCGACACCGGCCGCGGCCCGGTCACGGTGTACGATTCCCGCCGGGACAGCGGCGGCTGCACCCGCAGCCCGAACGTCCACGCGGAACTCTCCGACGCGCCCTTCGCCCCCGGCGAGTCCTTCACGGACCCGGGCCGGGGCATCCGCATCACGGTGGCGAGCGCGGACCTCGACGGGAACTACCGGGTGGCGATCACCCGGCGGTGAGGGTCTTCCGGCGGCGAGGGTCCTCCGGTGGTGAGAGTCCCTCCAGCGGCGAGGGTCTTCCGGTGATCGTGGGTGCGGTGGGTGTCGGGCGCTCGATCAGCGGTTCCGTACGGGCATTACGGTGAGCCCATGATTGACCCCGTCCCCCTTCCCTCCCCCGCTCCCGCTCCTGTGCCCACCGAGGCCGTCGCCCCGCTGATGCGCGGGATCGCCGTGCTGCGGCAACTGACGGAGGCGGGCGGGACGCTGAGCCTGAGCGGGCTGGAGCGGGCGACCGGGCTGGCCCGTTCGACGGTGGACCGGATCACGGCGACGCTCGCGCGCATGGGGTACGTCCGTCTCGACGGCCGGGACGCGGTTCTCACCCCTCGGCTGATGGAACTCGGCAACGCCTATCTGGCCGCCCTCCGGCTGCCCGCCCTGCTCGACGCGCACGCGGACGCCCTCGCCGACGAGCTGGACGAGTCGGTGTCCCTCGCGGTCGGCGACCGGGACGGCATCCGCTTCATCCACCAGGCGACCCGTCGCCGCGCGATGTCCCTCAGCTTCCGCATCGGCGACCTCCTCCCCGCCGAACGCACCGCCCCCGGCCCGCTGTTCGCCACCGAGTGGACGCCGGCCGACTGGCACCGCTGGCACGAACGCCGGGCGGCGGACCCGGGGGACGTCGCCTTCCCTGCCGTGCCTCCGCGCACCGACGACTCGGGCGCCGACTTCGAGGCGTACGTCGAACGGGCCCGCGCCGACGGCTGGGCACTGGACGACCAGCTGATCGAACCGGGTCTGGTCGCGGTCTCCGTACCCGTACGGGACCCCCGTACGGGCCGGGTGGCCTGTGTCGCGAGCGTGGTGAGCCACACGAGCCGCCGCACGGCGACCGACCTGCGCAAGACGCTGCTGCCGCGACTGCGGTCGACGGTGGCCAAGATGGAGGCCGCGTTGGAGGCCGAACTGCGGGAGGGTCCCGCCACCCGGCCACCGGCGCCCCCCTCGGACCTGGCGGCCTGGACCGGGTCCTCGAAGCAGGAACTGGGCCGGGAGTTCATCGAGTCCCTGGCCAGGGGCCTGACCGTCCTGACCGCCTTCGGCGAGTCCCGCGCCGAGCTGACCCTGACCGAGGTCGCGCGGGCGACGGGCCTCGCGAGGGCGACCGCCCGCCGGGCGCTGATCACCTACGAGCACCTGGGGTACGTCGAGTCGCAAGGCCGGACCTTCACCCTCACCCCCAGGGTCCTGTCCCTGGGCTTCCCGCCCCTCTCCCGCACGTCCCTGCCCGAGATCGCCGCCCCGCACCTGGCCGAACTCGCGGGCCGCGTACAGGAGTCGGCGTCACTGGCGGTCCTGACGACGACGGACTCGGGGGCGGAGATCCAGTACACGGCACGGGTGGCGACGCGACGCATCATGAGCGCCAACATCACGGTCGGGACGCGCCTCCCGGCACACCCCACCTCGATGGGCCGAGTCCTGCTGGCCGACGCAGACGCATCGGACGAAGCCGTCACGGGGGTGGTGCTGGCGGAGGTGCGGGAGCAGGGGTACGCCCTGGTCAACGAGGAACTGGAGGAGGGCCTGCGATCGATCGCGGTCCCAGTGCGGGACCGTACGGGACGGGTGGTCGCAGCGGTGAGCGTGGAGATGCACACGACCCGACGCACGGCGGAGCAGTGCGTGGACGAAATCCTGCCGGAACTACACGGGACGGCATCCCGGATCGAGGGTGAGCTGAGGACAGCGGGGCGATTCACGAGGGTGCCACTGGCGTAGCTGTGCGGGTTCTGCCGTACGGGATCCGCCGACGCGGGCTGGGTCGGGCGCGCACAGCACCCCGACCGGCACGGGCGGGATCGGGTGCGCGTAGCGACCCGACAGGGGCGCGGGGAACTGCGCGACAAGCCCCCACCGGGCGCGCGGGCGAACGACCCGCGCAAGCCCGCAGAGTCCTCAACGCCAGTCAGGGGCCCCCGAAGCAGCCGGCGACTGCGCCTCGATCTTCGCCCGGACCTCCCGCATGACGGCGACGATACGAACCTCGTGCGCGGGCGTAAGCCGCGCCACCGGCACCGAGCAACTGATCGCATCGGTCGCCGGCACGTCGTACCGCAGGGCGAACCCGAACCCCGCGATACCGGTCACCGTCTCCTCCCGGTCCACGGAGTACCCCCGCTCACGCACCCCCGCCAGATCCGCGTGCAGCGCGGCACGGCTGGTGTGCGTATTGGGCGTAAGCGCAGCCAACTCCCCTTCAGCAAGCGGGAGTTCGGCGTCCGAACGCTCCGCGAGCAGCGCCTTGCCCAACGCCCCCGCGTGGGCCGGAACACGGCGCCCGACGCGGCTGATCGTGCGCAGGTACTCGTGGGACTCGCGGGTGGCGAGATAGACGACGTCGGGGCCTTCGAGCCGGGCCAGATGGACCGTCTCGCCGAGCGCGTCCGACGCCTCGTCGAGGTAGGGACGGACCGCGCGGACACGCCGGTCGCCGTCGAGATAGCCGGTGCCGGTGAGCAGGGCGCGGATGCCGATGCCGTAGAGGGAGCCGGTGGCGTCGGAGCGGACCCAGCCGCAGTCGACAAGGGTCTGGAGCAGCTGGTACATGCTGCTGCGCGGCACGCCCAGGCCCTCGGCGAGTTCGTCCAGCCGCGAGGGCTGTTCGCCCCGGGCGGCGAGAAGTTCCAGCAGCGCGACGGTCCGGGCCGCCGACTTCACACTGCGGACACCTCTCTCACCTCTCTTCTCCGGCATGGACTCATCGTGTCACTTCCATTGACCCTCGTCCGTTCACCCACCTAGCCTCCATCTCCATACGTAGACATCATCTACATAGAGGGATGGGATACATGCCTCTCCTCGTGGTCGGCATCAGCGTTCTGATCCTGCTGCTCCTCATGACCAGGCTGAGACTCAACGGCTTCGCCGCGCTGCTCCTCGTCGCGGTCGGGGTCGCACTGGTCCGGGGTATCCCGGTGGCGACCATCCCGGACGTCCTCGCCGACGGCATCGGCGGGCAGATCGGCGACACCATGCTCACCATCGGCCTCGGCGCGATGGTCGGCCGGGTGATGGGCGACTCGGGCGCCGCCCAGCGGATCGCCGGGAAGCTCCTCGACGCGGGCGGACCGCGCGGGGTCCAGGTGGCGATGGTGGTCACGTCCATGCTCATCGGCGTGACCATGTTCTACGAGGTCGCCTTCATCATCATCGTGCCGATCGCGTTCACCCTGGTCAGGGTCACCGGCGCGAAACTGCTCTGGGTCGGCCTGCCGATGTCGATCACCCTCTCCACGATGCACAGCTTCCTGCCCCCGCACCCCGGCCCCACCGCCGTCGCCGCCACCTTCCACGCCTCCGTCGGACTGACCCTGTTCTACGGCCTGTTCATCGCCGTCCCGGCGGGCGCGCTCATCGCACTGGTGTGGCCGCGCCTCCCGTTCGTCAGGGCGATGGACCCCGCCATCCCCAAGGGCCTGGTCAGCGAGCGCGAGTTCACCGACGAGGAGATGCCCGGCCTGGGCTGGTCGCTGTCGGTGGCCCTGTTCCCGGTGGTCCTGATAGCGGGGGCGGCGGTGACCGACCTGGCCACCTCCGCCGAGAGCCCGTTCCTGAACTTCGTCGCGTTCATCGGCTCGGCCCCGATCGCGCTGCTGCTCACCCTGTGTCTGGCGGTGTGGGCGTTCGGTCCGCGCATCGGGCGGAGCCTGGAGGAGGTCGGCGCGTCCTGCACGTCGGCGGCGCAGGCGATGGCGATGATCCTGCTGGTGATCGGCGCGGGCGGTGCCTTCAAGAACGTCCTGGTGGAGGGCGGTATCTCCGACTACATCAAGGACGCCACCGACACCTGGTCCATCTCCCCGATCGTCCTCGCCTGGCTCATCGCCGTCATCCTGCGCGTGGCGCTCGGCTCGGCGACGGTCGCCGTCGTCACGGCCTCCGGCGTGGTGCTGCCGCTCCTCGCGGGCAGCGGCGTCCACCCGGAGATCATGGTCCTCGCCGTCGCCTGCGGCTCGATCGCCTGCTCACACGTCAACGACCCCGGCTTCTGGCTGTTCAAGGAGTACTTCAACCTCTCCGTCGTCGAGGCGATCAAGGTCCGTACGAGCTACACGACCGTGCTGGCAGTACTGGGCCTGGGCGGCGTCCTGGCGGCGGAGTGGGCCCTGGACATCCTCGACATCTGACCGACTGCCTCTGCCCCCGCGCCTAAGGATTTCGATGAGTACGAGTACGAGTCAGCCGACCGTCACCGCCTTCGCCGTCTACCCCGTCGCCGGCCGCGACAGCATGGAGCTGAACCTCTCCGGCGCCCACGGCCCCTACTTCACCCGCAACATCGTGATCCTCACCGACTCCGAGGGCCGTACGGGACTCGGCGAGGTCCCGGGCGGCGAGAAGATCACGCGGACCCTGCGCGACGCCGAGTCCCTGGTCGTCGGTGCGAAGGTGGGCGACTACAAGCGCGTCCTGCGGGAGATCGGCGCCCGGTTCGCCGACCGCGACTCGGGCGGACGCGGCGCCCAGACCTTCGACCTGCGGACCACCGTGCACGCGGTGACGGCCGTCGAGTCCGCCCTGCTCGACCTCCTGGGCCAGCATCTGGACGTACCGGTCGCGGCCCTTCTCGGCGACGGCCAACAGCGCGACTCCGTACGGGTGTTGGGCTACCTCTTCTACGTCGGCGACCCGGACCGGACGGACCTGGAGTACGTCCGTGAGCCGGACTCGGACGTCGACTGGTACCGCGTACGGCACGAGGAGGCCCTGACCCCGGAGGCGATCGTCCGCCAGGCCGAGGCCACCCACGCCCGCTACGGCTTCCGGGACTTCAAGCTCAAGGGCGGGGTCCTGGAGGGCTCGGACGAGGTCAAGGCCGTACAGGCGCTGAAGGACCGCTTCCCGGAGGCCCGGATCACCCTCGACCCGAACGGCGCGTGGTCGCTGCGCGAGGCGATCGAGCTGTGCGCGCCCCTGAACGGCACGCTGGCCTACGCCGAGGACCCCTGCGGCGCGGAGGACGGCTACTCGGGGCGCGAGATCCTGGCCGAGTTCCGCCGGGCGACGGGTCTGCCGACCGCGACCAACATGATCGCGACGGACTGGCGGCAGCTCACCCACGCCCTGGCCCTCCAGTCGGTCTCCATCCCGCTGGCCGACCCGCACTTCTGGACCATGCAGGGCTCGGTGCGCGTGGCCCAGCTGTGCAACGCGATGGGTCTGACCTGGGGCTGCCACTCCAACAACCACTTCGACATCTCCCTGGCCATGGTGACCCACTGCGGGGCGGCGGCCCCGGGCGAGTACAACGCCCTCGACACCCACTGGATCTGGCAGGAGGGCCTGGAACGCCTGACGGTCGCTCCGCCCCGCATCGTCGACGGCGAGATCGCGGTACCGGACGCGCCGGGACTGGGGGTCCAGGTCGACATGGAACGGGTGCACGCGGCGCACGAGCTGTACCGGGAGCGGGCGTTGGGGGCGCGGGACGACGCGATCGGGATGCGGTATCTGGTGCCGGGGTGGGAGTTCGACGGGAAGCGGCCTTGTCTGGTGCGGTAGGCGCACGCTCTACGGCCGGTAGCGGATCTCCAGCATCACGCAGCCGCCGGTTGTCCGGTACGGGCCGTGTTCCATGCCGGGGGGCCGGGCCGCGAAGTCTCCGGCGCGGAAGGTCCGGTCCAGGGTCAGGTCGTGCAGGTCGCCTTCGAGCAGATACACCTCCTCGACCCACTCGTGCCGGATCACACCGGAGGGCGAGGTGTCGAGGCCGGGCTCCCAGCGCACCAGCCGGGTCAGCACCTCCGGATCGGCGTCGTCCCTGCTCAGAATCCTCTCGGCGGTCCCGGCCTGCGGCCCGGCCCGCCACGGCATGGCGTCCGGTGAGAAGAATTCCCGCTCGTCCTTCATGACAGCTCCATCTGTTCACGCGCCCACGAGTGCGGGTGCGAGTTCCCGCCATGGCTCGGTCGGTACGTCGAAGGGGGACTCCATCAGAACCTGGACGCAGACGTGGTCGGCTCCGGCTGCCAGATGCTCGCGTACGCGGCGGAGGATCGCCGCTTCGTCGCCCCACGCGACAAGTGCTTCGGCCAGTCTGTCGGAGCCGCCGCGGACGAGGTCCGTCTCGTCGAAGCCGCCTCGCAGCCAGTTGTTGCGGTAGTTCGGCAGACCGGTGTAGATGTCCAGGTGGGCGTGGGCCCGGCGCAGCGCGGTCTCGCGGTCCGGGGTGAGTACGGCGCCCATCTCGACGGCGACGATTTTGTCCGGCCCCAGAGCCGCCCGTACCTCGGCGGTCTGTGCCGCTGTCACCAGGTAAGGGTGGCTGCCGTCCGCGAGTTCGCGGGTCACCTCCAGCATCCGGGGGCCGAGGGCGGCGACCAGGACGGGCGGGCGTGGTGCGTCGGCCTCGGCGGCGTAGAAGGTCGCTTCCGCCATCGTCGTGAGGTATTCGCGCATGGCGGCGAGGGGTTTGGCGTAGCTGCCGCCGCGTACCCGTTCGACCAGTGGCCGGTGGCTGACGCCGAGTCCGAGCACGAACCGCCCGCCGTGGGCCGCTGCCAGCGTGCGGGACGCCGCGTTGGCAGCGACCGCGTCGCGGGCCCAGATACTGGCGATGCCGGTCGCCACACGCATGCGCCCGGTGGCGGCGAGCAGCAGCCCTGCCTGGGTGAAGGCCTCCCGGCCGTAGGCCTCGCCGAACCACAGGGTGCCCCAGCCCTGGGCCTCCAGCTCGGCCGCGATCTGCCCGACCGCCATCGGAGGCACCGCGTCCAGGCACGCGGTCCAGATACCCACGCGCCCGAGCCCTGCTTCTTCGGCCACTGCCACTGTCATGCCGTACCTCTCCTTGCTCAATGCTCAATACGTGACGGGTCGCCCGGTCGGAGTCAGAAACACTCGCCGCGGTCGGCCTTTTCGCGCAGGACGGCGGGGGGCCGGAAGCGTTCGCCGTAGGCGTCGGCGAGCTGGTCGGCGCGGGCGACGAATGCCTGTGGGCCGTAGGCGTTGACGAGTTGCAGGGTGCCGCCGGTCCAGGGGGCGAAGCCGATGCCGTAGACCGAACCGATGTTGGCGTCGGCGACCGAGGTGAGGACGCCCTGGTCGAGGATACGGACAGTCTCCAGGGCCTGGACGAACAGCAGTCTGTCGTGGATGTCCTGCTCGGGGACGGAGGCATCGTCCGGCTTGGTCCAGCGTTCGGCAAGGCCGGGCCAGAGGGTCTTGGGACCGCCGTCGGCCGGATAGTCGTAGAAGCCGGCGCCGGCCGCCTTTCCGGTGCGGCCGAGTTCACGGGCGAGCGTGTCGAGCAGCTGGTAGGCGGGATCGCTGTACGGGACGCCGGGCTCGGCCTGGTCGCGGGCCTGGAGCGGGAGGGTCAGGGTGACCTCGTCGAGGACGGCGAGCGGCCCGACGGCCATACCGGCCTTTCTGGCGACGTTCTCGACCAGCGCCGGGTGGACGCCCTCGGCGACGAGTGCCGCGCCTTCGGTGATGTACGTACCGAAGACCCGGGTGGTGTAGAAGCCGCGGCTGTCGTTGACCACGATCGGTGTCTTCCCGATCTGGAGGACGTAGTCGAAGGCGCGGGCCAGGGTGGCGTCCGAGGTGCCCTTGCCGCGGATGATCTCGACCAGCGGCATACGGGCGACGGGCGAGAAGAAGTGGAGGCCGACGAAACGATCGGGGTCAGGAACGGCGTCGGCCAGGCCGGTGATGGGGAGCGTGGAGGTGTTGGAGGCGATCACCGCGTCCGGCAGGGCCGCGGTCCCGGCGGCGGCCAGGACCGTGTTCTTCAGCCGCTGGTCCTCGAAGACCGCCTCGATGACCAGGTCGCATCCGGCGAGATCGGCGTCGTCGCCGGTGGCGGTGATCCGGTCCAGGGCCGTGGCGTGCCGCTCGCCCAGTGCCTCGGCGATCCGGGCCCGGCCGCGCTCGGCGGCCTCGGCGGTTACGTCCTTCAGCACCACGTCGATCCCGGCGAGCGCGCTGACCTGGGCGATGCCCGCGCCCATCATGCCCGCGCCGAGCACGCCGACCCTGCGCGTGCGGTAGGGAGCGTGGCCGGACGGCCGCGAGCGGCCCGCCTTGAGCTCGTTGAGCTGGAACCAGAAGGTGCCGATGAGGTTCTTGGCGACCTGGCCGGTCACCAGCTCCAGCAGATAGCGGCTCTCGACCCGCAGAGCGGTGTCGAAGTCCAGCAGCGCGCCTTCGACCGCGGCGGCGAGGATCTTCTCCGGGGCTGGGTAGCAACCGTGGGTCTTCTTGCGCAGCACGGCCGGGGCGACGGCGAGCAGGTCGTACGACGCCGGGTCGAGCGGCTTGAGGTCGGGCACCTGGTGGCCGGGGGTGTCCCAGGGCTGTACGGCATCGGGGTTGGCCAGCACCCAGGCGCGGGCCTTGTCCAGCAACTCGTCCTGGTCGGCGGCGAGTTCGTGGACCCAGCCGGCGTCCTGTGCCTGGCCGGGGCGCAGTCGCCTGCCCTCGGTCAGCAGCGGCAGGGCGGCCTGGACGCCGAGCATCCGTACGGTGCGGGTGACGCCGCCCGCGCCGGGGAGGAGGCCGAGGGTGGCCTCGGGGAAGCCCAGGCGGACGGCGGGGTCGTCGAGGCAGACGCGATGGTGGCAGGCGAGGGCGATCTCCAGGCCCCCGCCCAGCGCGCTGCCGTTGACGGCGGCGGCGACGGGGCGGCCCAGGGTCTCCAGACGGCGCAACTGGTCCTTGATGGCGGCCAGTTCGGCCGCGAAGACGTCGGCGGTGTCCGGGGTGACGCTGATCAGGGCGTCGAGGTCGCCGCCGGCGAAGAAGGTCTGCTTGGCGGAGGTGACGACGACCCCGGTGATGTCGTCGCGCTCGGCCTCCAGCCGGTCGACAGCCGCGGCCATGGCGGTGCGGTAGTCGGTGTTCATGACGTTCGCGGAGCCGGGCAGGTCCAACGTCAGCGTGACGATGCCGTGTTCATCGCGCTCGTAGCGAATGTGGTGGGTGGTCATGTCGGTGGTCATGGCGTACGGCCCTCAGATCCGCTCGATGATGGTGGCGATGCCCATGCCGCCGCCGACGCACAGGGTGGCCAGCCCGCGGCGCAGGTCACGGCGCTCCAGTTCGTCGAGCAGGGTGCCCAGGAGCATGCAGCCGGTGGCGCCGAGCGGGTGGCCGAGCGCGATGGCACCGCCGTTGACGTTGACCTTCTCCTCCGGGACGCCCAGGTCGCGCTGGAACTTCAGGACCACTGAGGCGAAGGCCTCGTTGACCTCGAACAGATCGATGTCGTCGACGGTGAGCCCGGCCCGGTCCAGGGCCTTGCGGGTGGCCGGTGCGGGGCCGGTGAGCATGATGGTGGGCTCGGTGCCGATCACGGCGGCGGCGACCACACGGGCGCGAGGGGTGAGGCCGAGGTCCCGTCCTGCCCGCTCGTTGCCGATCAGCATGGCGGCGGCGCCGTCCACGATCTGCGAGGAGTTGCCCGCGGTGTGGACATGGTCGATGCGCTCGACGCGCGGATAGCGGTCGATGGCCACCGCGTCGAAGCCGAGGCCGCCGGGGAAGGCGAAACTGGGCTTCAGCCTGCCAAGGCGGCGCGGTGTGGTGCCGGGCCGGATCGTCTCGTCCTGGTCGAGCAGCAGGGTGCCGTTCTGGTCCGTGACCGGGACCAGCGAGCGGGCGAAGTGACCCTTCTCCTGAGCCTCGACGGCCTTGGCCTGCGATCTCACGGCGAAGGCGTCGACATCGGTGCGGGTGAAGCCCTCCAGGGTGGCGACCAGGTCGGCGCTCACGCCCTGCGGTACGAAGCCGGAGGCGAAGCTGGTCTCCGGGTCGGTGATCCAGGCACCTCCGTCGGAGCCCATCGGAACGCGTGACATCGACTCCACGCCGCCCGCGACCACCAGGTCCTCGAAGCCGGAGGCCACCTTGGCGGCGGCCATGTTGACGGCCTCCAGGCCCGAGGCGCAGAAGCGGCTCAACTGGACTCCCGCCGGACGGATGTCCCAGCCGGCCGCCAGCACCGCGGTACGGGCCAGGTCGGCGCCCTGCTCGCCGACCGGCGAGACGACGCCGAGCACGACATCGTCCACGACGGTGGTGTCCAGCCGGTTCCGTTCCGCGAGGGCCCGCAGCAGCCCGGCGGCCAGCGTGACGGGCTTGACGCTGTGCAGCGCCCCGCCTCTGCCCTTGCCGCGTGGGGTGCGCACGGCGTCGTAGATCAGCGCTTCGGTCATGACGGGACCGTACGAGCCGAGGCCGGGCGGGTGCCGTGACCGTGGCGCTCAAGGTCGTTGACCCGGGCGTTCGCTCTACGGCGGGTCGGTCAGGCGCCCGGCTGGTAGGAGCGGGGAGCGGAGCCGGTCCAGCGTTTGAAGGCGCGGTGGAAGGCGCTGGGTTCGGAGAACCCCAGCCGCCGCGAGATGTCCTCGATGGAGACGGTGCCCGTGGCGAGCGCCGCGATGGCCGCATCACGCCGCAGCTGGTCACGGATCTGCTGGAAGGACGTGCCCTCCGCGGCCAGTCGGCGGCGCAGGGTCTGCGCGCTCATCGCCAGCCGTGCCGCGACGTCCTGCGGGTCGGGCATCCGGTCCGGCAGCGACCGCCCGAGCAGCCGGCGCACCTGGGCGGCGGCGGTGCTGCCGTAGTCCAGGCGGGCGAGCACATCGCCCGGGGCGCGGCGCAGGAATGCTCGTAGCCCGGCCTCGTCCTGGAGGACCGGTCGGTCGAGGAGCGTACGGTCGAAGACGAGGGCGGTGCGGGGGGCAAGGAAGGTGCACGGGGCGCCGTAGAGCAGGTCGTACTCCAGGGCGTGCGGCGGTGCCGGGTGGCTGAACTCCACCCGGGTGAGGTTGATCCGCGAGCGGATGAGCCAGCCCGCGACGCGGTGGGTGACGACGGTGGAGGATTCGGCGAGGTAGTGATCGGGATCGTCGAAGGCCGTGAGGTCGAAGACCACCCGCGCCTCGCCGTGCGCGTCCGTCTCCTCCCCCGACTTCTCCGTCGGCTGCTCCTCCAGATGGAACCGGGGCCCGCCGGGAAACAGCCGGTAGAAGGCGCTGCCACGCTCCAGCGCGGACCGCAGATCGGGGCAGTGCACCACGGCATGGCACATCATCGCGAAGGTGCCCACCTTCAGCGGCTGCGGCCCGAGACCCTGCAGTTCGTCGTCGAGTTCCTCCCACACCGCCTTGGTGAGCCGGGCGAACTGCTGGGGCGACACCCGGGCGAGCGGCACCTCCAGCAGGCTCGGCGGGATGCCCGCCCGTTCGAGGAGCGCGGTGACGTCCACGCCGTGCCGCTCGGCTCCGCGCAGCGAGGCCCGCACGTGGTGGATGGCGACCGAGCGGGTCGGCGCGCCGTACGCCGGAGGCGTGTCGTCCTCGGGAGGTGCGGGCATGACCGCCGATCGTACGGGACGGGTCAACGACTGTGAGCGCTGTGGTCATGACGGCCCGCCGTGCCGCCCGCCTACCGTCCGACCGTGATCAGAGACGGATATTTCGACGACGCCCACGAGGCGTACCGGACCGCGTGCCGTGACTTCATCGAGCACGAGGTCGTGCCGAGGCAGGCCGGCTGGGAGCGCGAGGGGATCGTCGGCAAGGACATCTGGCGGCTCGCCGGCGAGCAGAACCTGCTGTGCCCGTGGGCCGATCCCGCCTACGGCGGCCTGGGCCTGGCCGACCTGCGGTACGAGCAGATCATGATCGAGGAACTGGCGAACGTCGCCGAGTCCGGCTTCGCGGTCCCGCTGCACTCCGGCATCGTCGCCCCGTACCTGGCCGAGTTCGGCACCGAGGACCAGAAGACCCGGCACCTCACCAGCGCGGTCTCCGGCGAGACACTGCTCGCCATCGCGATCACCGAGCCCGGCACCGGCTCGGACGTGGCCGCCATCCGTACCCACGCGGTGCCCGCCCCGGACGGGGACGGCTGGCTGCTCAACGGGGCCAAGACCTTCATCACCAGCGGCATCAACGCCGATCTCGTCATCGTCGCCGCCCGCACCGGCGAGGACCACTCGGTCGGCCTGTTCCTCGTGGCCGACGGCACCCCCGGCTTCACCCGGGGCCGCAAACTCGACAAACTCGGCCTGCGGACCTCGGACACCGCCGAGCTGTTCTTCGACGACGTCCACGTCCCGGCCGCCGACGTGCTCGGCGAGCCGGACCAGGGCTTCGCCCTGCTGATGCGGCAGTTCGCCCTGGAACGGCTCGTCGTCGCCATGGGCGCGGTGGCCCACGCCGGGACGGCGCTGCGGGAGACGGTCGCCTACGCCAGGCAGCGCTCCGCCTTCGGGCGTCCGCTGGCGAAGTTCCAGGACACCCGCTTCCGGCTGGCCTCAATGCAGGCACGGGTCACCTCCGCCCAGGCTTTCGTCGACGCCTGCGTCCTCGCGCACAACCAGGGCACGCTCACCGCCGAAGAGGCCGCCGCGGCGAAGCTCGTCACCACCGAGCTCCAGGGCGAGGTCGTCGACGACTGCCTGCAGATGTTCGGCGGATACGGCTACATGTGGGAGTCCGTGATCTGCCGCAGATACGCCGACGCCCGCGTCCAGCGGATCTACGGCGGCACGTCCGAGATCATGAAGGAGATCATCAGCCGCTCCATGGATCTGTGATCCCCGGCCGCACTGCCCACCGCACTGCCCACCGCAGTGCCTCGCTGCGGGCGGCCCGGTCGGCAAGGCACGGCTAGCGGCTAGCGGCTAGCGGCTAGCGGGGGAGGCCCCGGAGGACTGCTGTCGATGCGGGTCCTCGGCCAGTTCGGCCAGGGTTTCGGCGATGCGCGGCAGGAGGTCGGCCGGGATGTGGTCGAGGACCCGGCGCCGGGCGCTGGCGAGGTGGGCGGGCTGAGCCGCGTGCATGGCTCGCAGCCCGGCGTCGGTGAGGACGGCTTCACTGCCGCGTGCGTCCAGGCTGTGGCGTTCCTTGCGCACCAGGTCGTGGCGGGACAGTCCGTCGATGATGCGCGTGACGCGCGGCGGGGTGACGCCGGAGGCCGTCGCGAGTGCGGACATGCGCATGCGGCGGTCGGGCGCCTCGCTCAGCAGCAACAGGACGGCGAACTCGGTCATGGTCACGCCGGTGCGAGCCATGTCCTGCTCCAGCGTGCGCGGCAGGGAGTGGACCAGACGTCCCAGGCTCTGCCACAGCAGCAGCTCGTCGGCGGTCAGTGGATCACTGGCGGGGGTGGCGGGAGTGGTGGCGGAGGTGTCAGCGGCGGTGGGCTCCATACGACCACTGTATTTGACTAGTTAAGCAAGCAGTGCTGTGATGCTTGCTTAACTAATTAAGTATGAGGTGATCAGATGTCTCCCCGAGCACCCGCGCCGGACGGATTCGAGCATGCCGTCGCCGATGTCGGCGGTATTGATGGCGTCCGGCTCCACTACGTGGCCGGCGGATCCGGGCCCGCCGTGGTCCTCATCCACGGCTGGCCGTTCAGCTGGATCGAGTGGCGGGCGCTGATGCCCCTGCTCGCCGCACGAGGCTTCACGGTCATCGCGCCCGACCTGCGCGGATCCGGCGACTCACCGATCCCCGCCGGCCACTGGACCAAGCGCGAGGAGGCCGAGGACCTGCACCACCTGCTGCGGCACCTGGGCCACGACCGGGCCTTCGTGGTCGGCACCGACGTCGGCACGATGACCGCGCACGCCTGGGCCCAGAGCCACCCCGACGACGTGGTCCGGCTGGTGCTCAGCGAGGCGTTCCTGCCCGGCTACGGCCTGGAGGAGCACATGAACCCCGCCACCGGCGGCTCGTGGCACTTCGGCTTCCATGCCCAGAGCGGCCTGGCCGCCATGCTCACCGCCGGCAAGGAGGAGCAGTACCTGTCCGGCTTCTGGTCGATGATGACCGGCGGCGGCATCACCGACGCCGACCGCGCCGACCTGCTGCGTGTCCACACCCGCCCCGACGCGATGCGCGGCGGCTTCGAGCACTACGCCACCCTCGTCCAGGACGGACAGGCGGCCCGCGCCGGCGACCACCTGGCCATGCCCGTCCTCGTCCTGAACGGCGAACACGGCCTGCCCCAGGACGTGTTGCTGGCCGGTGCCCGCGCCGCCGCGACCGACGTGCGCCACGACATCGTCCCCGGGGCCGCGCACACCTTCGCGGCCGACAACCCGACGTGGACGGCCGACCGGCTCGCCCGTTTCTTCACCACCACGCCCAACACCCCTTCTGGCGCCACCACTTCCGCCACCACCACGCCCGCCGCCTGACCCGCGGCCGGCCCGACACCGCACACGGAGCACTTCCCATGCAGATCCTCGTCATCGGCGCCACCGGCTACGCCGGCCGCCGTGTCTCAGCCGCCCTCGCCCGCGCCGGACACACGGTCCTGGGCCTGGCGCGCGACACCTCCGCGCCGGCGGCCCACGCGCTGACGGCGGACGAAGTCACCCCGGTCGAGGGCGACTTCGGTAAGCCGGAGACCTGGCGCGACCACCTCGAAGGTACGGACGCGGTCGTCCACCTCCTCCTGGACATGAGCGACCCGATCGGCGGCGACCAGCGCCTGTTCGCCGAACTGCTCGCCGCCCAGGAGCGCGACGGCCGCCGCCGCCACCTCGTCTTCACCACCGGCATCTCCTCCTACGGCCGCACCGGCCTGCCCCTCATGGACGAGAACACCCCCGGCAACCCCGAGAGCCCCATCGGCTTCCGCTTCGCGCTGGAGAAGGAGCTGGCCGCCTCCGGCCTCACCCACACCGTGGTCCGTCCCGGGTTCATGTACGGCGGCCCCGCGAGCACCTCCATGACCGGCCAGTGGTTCGCCGCCGCCGAGGCGGGCAGCCCCGTCTTCTACGGCGACACCGCCAAGCGCTGGAGCTGGGTCCACGTCGACGACCTCGCCGACGCCTACGTCCGCATCCTCGACAACCCCGCCTCCGTCGACGGGGAGACCTTCGTCATCGCCGACGGCCAGCGACTGACCGCCCTGGACATGCAGCGCAGCGCCGTACGGGCCGCCGGCCACACCGGTGAGATCGCCCTTGCGAGCGCCGAGGCGGGCGGCATGATGCAACTGGCCGCCGACCAGGACGAGTTGGTCACCAGCGCCAAGGCCCACCGCCTCCTGGGCTGGACCCCCCGCCACACCTCCTTCACCGACGACCCCACCCGCCACTACCACGCCTGGAAGGCCGCCCAGCCTGCCGCATGACACGCCGCCGGGTGCGGGCAACGCCTTCGGCGCCCCGCACTCCGGTCCCCGTCTCTCCCGCCGTACGGGCACCGCGTACCGAGCCCAGGCCCCGAGCCACCCCGCCCGACCGCGCCGTCCCGCAGGCCGACCTGGCCGACCCTCCGACCGCCGAAGTGCCACGCGCCACGCTTCGGCATGGACCATGAGCCGGCGTACGCCTGCCTCAGCGCGGCAACCGCCTTCGACATCTCCCAGGTCGTCGGCGTGGTCAAGGGCGCGCCCGCCCGGATCAGGCCCGCCGCTCATTGACGGCACCCCACCAGGGCCACCAGGACCACCTGGTCCGCGCCGAGCAACTGCACGCTGTGACGGGCCGGTTCGGGCAGGAACCGGACCGCCACAGCGTGCGGTTGCCGCCCCGTCAGCGCCGGTCGAAGGGCACTTCTTCGTTTCCGGAGAAGCTGTCCACAGGCGTCAGGCCGGTGGATGTGGAGCCGGGTTCAGGTCGCGGCCCGCTCGGTGTCAGCCGACGCAGCAGCGACGGGGTCACCCGCCGATAGGCCGCGGGGTTGACCGCGCCCAGCCAGTGCGCGGCCCGGACCGTGGCGCCGATGTTGAGGTCGAGGTCGCCGAGTACCTCGTCGACGTTGTGCATCGAGAACGGGATGATCTTGGTGCCGCGGCAGTGATGCGTGTCCGTGGCCTCGTCCATGAACGCCAGCTGCTCGACGACGGCCCGGCGCATGGCCTCGGGGTCGGGCAGCGCCACCGCCTCCGCGAGGTCGGCCGCGATCCAGAGGGCCGCCATCTCCGCGTTGAGCGGGCTGAAGAACGAGGAGTTGTAGCCGTTGAAGTAGAGCCCGGGAACGCCGAGGGGCAGGATCTGCCGGTAGAGCATGAAGTTCCCGCGCTCGTCGAGCAGTCGTCGCCGGGTCTCCTCGGGCAGGAACGGCACGCCCTGGGTGAAGCCGGTGGCGCAGAGCACCAGGTCGGCGCGGTGTGTGCTGCCGTCGCTCAGCTCGGCCGCGGGACCGCCGTGCCCGCCGAACAGCCGCCTGATGGTCCGGTCGCGGTGGACGGTGATGGTTCCGTCCGCGACGCCCTCGAAGAAGCCCTCGCTCGCCAGCCCGATGGCGCCGCGGACGATGTCCTCCATCCGCCCGGCCGGCACCAGGCCGAGCTTCGCGAGGCCGAACTGCCGTACCGAGACCGAGCCGATGGAGTTGATCATCCGGCGGCGCAGACCGTTGCCCGGGCCGTGCAGGAACTTCTCGAAACCGCGCAGCCGCAGGTAGCGGAAGAGTCCCTCGCCCAGCCGCGTGAGCAGCAGCAGCTTGAAGTTGAGGAACCCGCCGATCCTGCGCGGCACCTTCCACAGCAGCTGACGGGCGATCACATCGGTGCTCGCGGCGACGCCGCTGATCGCCGCCGCGACGTCGCAGGCCGATTTGCCGTACCCGACGACGAGGACGTGCTGGTCGCGGGCCTCCTCCGCGTCATGGAACTCCGTGGCCGCCCGCAGCCGCCCGCCCGCCTCGGTGAACTCCTCAAGGCCCGGATACGCCGGGACCAGGGGTTCGCAGAACACCCCGTTCGCGACGACGAGCCGGTCGAACGTCTCGACGGACTCCGCTCCCCCGGCGTCGCGGGTCTCGAGCGTCCAGCGGCCGTCCCCGAACGGGTGCGCTGCCGTCACCTCGGTGTTCAGGCGCAGGGCCGATTCGAGGCCGAACTCAGCGACGTACGCGGCGAGGTAGGCCTGGACCTGGGCGCCGCTGGGCCATTCCGGGTAGCTCTTGGGCATGGGGAAGTCCGAGAGCGAGTACTGCGCCTTCGGGCTCTGGGTCGTCACGCCCGGGTAGCGCCGGGTGCGGCTCCACACACCGCCGACGTCCGGGGACCTGTCGAACACCCGCACCTGGTGGCCTGCCTGGGTGAGCACCTTCGCGGTGGCGAGACCGGCGAAGCCGGCTCCTATGATCGCGATTCTCATGGCTGGGCGACCTCGGGCGGCAGCTGCAGCTCGATGCCGAACTCTTCCATGATCTTCTTCATCAGCGAGATGTCCTTGGGGCCGGGCGGCATGTCCGCCAGCGCCTGGTAGTAGCGCTCAAGACCGGCGGGCGAGACCACGGAGATCACCCGCGACTCCTCCTTGTACGGGTTGCGGAAGGCGTGCACCACGTCCCGCGGCAGGTACAGGTAGTCGCCGTGTTCGAGGACGAAGTCCTCGCCGCCGAGATGGACGTCGAGGCGTCCGGCCAGGCAGATGAAGGACTCGTCCTCGCGGGTGTGCAGGTGCGGGGGCGGCCCGTCGGTCTCAGGGGGAATCGTGTACTCGAACAGCGAGTACGCGTCACGGGTCGACGTGCCATCGGTCTTCGTCGTGATTCCGAGCCCGATCGCCGCGATCGCCTGTCCCTCGCGCGAGGGCAGCATGTAGCCGCCGCCTAGAGTCATCGTCGTCTCCTTGAGGTCGCCGCACCGGCGAGCCGTCGGTGTGCCGGCGCTCACAGCGTGCGGGCCGCGCGGCCCGATCGGCAATCATCAGTCCCACCCGGCGGGACTCCAGTCCGGTCAGCGGCGGTCGACGACCGTCGGCGACGATCACCGGCGCGAGCAGTAGGCCCGGGACGCCGCCGCCGCGGCCAGGCGTACGGCGGGGCCGATCGTCTGTGCCCGGATCATGCCGGAGGGGCCGGTGACGGACAGCGCGGCCACGACCTCGCCGAGCGGGCCGAAGACCGGGGCGGCCACACAGCTGACCCCGATGTTGCCCTCCTCGCGTTCGACCGCCCAGCCGCGCGGCGGGATCGCGGTCAGCTCGCGCAGGACGGCCACCGGATCGGTCAGCGTGCGCGGCGTCCTGCGCTCCAGGCCGGCGGCCAGCACCGTGTCGATGGTCGCGGTGTCGCTGTAGGCGAGGATCGCGCGGCCCAGCGCCGAGCAGTGCGCCGGGATGATCCCGCCGACCTGGGAAAGCATCGGCATCGGCCGGTGGCCGGTGATCTTCTCGACGACCAGGATCTGGGTGCCGTCGAGCACCCCGAGCTGCACGGTGACCTTGGTCGCGCTGTGCAGGTCCTGAAGGAAGGGCAGCACCGCCTCGCGCAGCTGGAGCCGGATCGGGGCCAGGCTCGCGATCTCGAACAGGCGGTTGCCGATCCGGTACCGGTCCTTCGGCTTGTCGAGCCAGCCGAGCCGGATCATCCGGTCGGCGGTGCGGTGGGCGGTGGAGCGCGGCAGACCGCTGCGGGCGACCAGGGCGGCGAGGGTCAGGTCGCGGTGCGTCGCGTCGAAGGCGCCGAGGATCGCCGCGGCGCGGTCGAGGCTGCCCGTGGCCTGAGCATCGCCGTCCCTCTTAGCGGGACTCAACGTTGGTTCCCGGGTTCATGCGGGCCACGATAGACCCGTCGCGACCGGTGACCCGGTCCGGAAACCTCAGAGCCTGTGTCACATACCCAGCCGTACCCAGCCGGACGTCCACCGCCCGGCACGCACGCTCGCCGCCCGCGAACCCCGGCGCACGGAACCAGCGGTGCCGAAACCCAGGAGGCCGCCATCAACGCTCGTAACGCCCTCGTCGGCGGGGGCAGCGCCGGAATCGGGTACGCCGTCGCCGAACAGCTCCTGCGGTCGGGCCACCGCGTCGTCATCACCGGGCGGCGGGCCGAGCGGTTGGAGTCCGCGGCGCTGCGGCTCGGCAGGGACACCGGCGGCAGCGTCCACGCGCTGGTCAACGACGTGTCGGAGCCGAAGTCCGCCGTGGCGGCGCTCGACGAGGTGGAGAGCCGGTACGGCGCGCTCGACGTCCTCGTGCTCAACGCCGGCGGCCCCCCGCCCGGCAGCATCCTCGAGGTCGAGGACGAACGCTGGCAGCAGGCCTTCGAACTGCTGCTGCTCGGTCCGCTGCGCCTGGCGCGGCTCGCCCTGCCGCGCATGGCCGAGCGGGGTTTCGGCCGGGTCGTCTTCGTGACCTCGGGGGCGGTGCGCCAGCCCCAGCCCGACCTGGCGACGTCCGTGGTGGTGCGGTCCGCGGTCACCGCCGCCGCCAAGCTGCTCTCCCGGGAGTTCGCGGCCGCAGGGGTCACGGTCAACTGCGTGGCGCCCGGCGCCACCTCGACCGAGCGCCGCCGCGAGATCCTGGACGCCCGCGCCCGGATCACCGATGTCCCGTACGAGGACCTCGACGCGGCGGACGCGGCGGGCATCCCGGCCGGCCGGGCCGGGCGGCCCGAGGAGATCGGGGCGGCCGTGACGTTCCTGGCCTCGGCGGACGCGGGCTACATCAACGGGACCGTGCTCACGGTCGACGGCGGAAGGACGGAAACGATCTGATGGCCCAGTCAGGAGACGGATTCGCGCTGGCCGATTTCCTCGGCGCGATCTCCGATACCGTGCGGCCCGGCGCCGCCCGCCCGGTCGTCGTACGCGCGGCGGAGCTGGAGACGCTGCCGGCCGACCAGGTGCACAACCCGACCACGCTCTCGATCGCCGGGAAGCTGCCGACCGCCACCTTCGAGATCTTCCGGCAGACCATCCCGCCGGGGCTCAGCTCGGACATGCAGCGGCACCACCACGAGACGGTGCACTTCGTCATCAGCGGCGAGGGGTACAGCGAGGTCGAGGACGAGACCGAGTCCTGGTCTGCCGGTGACTTCGTCTACACCCCGCCGTGGACCTGGCACCGCCACTACAACGCCTCAGCCACCGAGCCGGTCGAGTTCCTGACCATCGAGAACTCCCGGCTGCTCGGCCTGCTGGGCGTCGGACGGCGGCAGAGCGCGGGCCTGGCCACCGTCGCCGAGGCCCGCGCCCGCTTCGGAGAGGACCCGCGATGAGCACGCTGCCCGAACACATCAGCATCTGGGGCGAGTTGGCCGACGTGGACCACGAACTCCGGCACATCGACGTGGGCGGTGTGCGCACCCGGGTGCTGCGCGCCGGGTCGGGCCCCGACCTGATCCTGCTGCACGGCACCGGCGGGCATCTGGAGGCGTACGCCCGTGACATCGCGGGACTGGCCGCGGACTTCCGCGTCACGGCGTACGACATGGTCGGCCACGGCTGGTCCGACCTGCCGGACAAGCCGTACACCATCGACGTCCTGTCCGACCACCTGCTCGGGCTGATGGACGCCCTGGGCATCGACTCGGCGCACCTGTCCGGCGAGTCGCTCGGCGGCTGGGTGACCGCCTGGACGGCGGCGCACCGCCCGGACCGCGTGGAGCGGCTCATCCTCAACACCCCCGGCAACATCACCGACAAGCCGGAGGTGATGGTCCGGATGCGCGAGAGCACGCTGGCCGCTGTCCGGGATCCGAGCGACGAGACGGTACGCCGCCGGGTGGAGTTCCTGTTCCACCACAAGGAGATGGTGACCGACGAGCTGGTCAACCTCCGCCGTGCGGTCTACGGCCGTCCCGGGTTCCTCCAGGCGATCACCAACACGCTCGTCCTCCAAGACCCGGAAATCCGCAAGGACTTCGCCTGGCGACCGGCCTGGGTCGGCAAGGTCACCGCGCCGACGCTGCTGCTGTGGACCGACCACGATCCCACCGGCGGGCTCGACGAGGCCGAACTCCTGCTGGGCTGGCTGCCCGACGCCCGTCTGCACGTGATCACGGACGCGGGCCACTGGCCGCAGTGGGAGAAGCCGGGCGAGTTCCTGCGCGCCCACCGCGACTTCCTCGTCCTCGGCAAGGACCCCGCATGAGCGAGATCATCGGCCTGGTCGGCATCTCGCACTCGCCGTTCGCCACCATGACGCCACCGCGCAGGCCCTCGGAGCCCGGCGGCCGGTTCCTCGCCGACACCGCCCGGGTGGCCGAGGCAGTGGCCCGGCTGGCTCCCGACGCCGTCGTCGTCATCGGCCCCGACCACTTCCACGCGAACTTCTACGACCAGATGCCGCCGTTCGTCCTCGGCGTCGAACAGGCCGTGGGCTTCGGCGACTTCGGCAGCCGGTCCGGCCCACTGCCGGTCGCCGCACAACTGGCCTGGTCGGTACGCGACTCGCTCGCGGAGGCCGGATTCGACCTCTCGCTCTCCTACTCCCTCACCGTCGACCACGGAGTGACACAGGGCTACGACATGGTCTGCGGCGGGCGTCCGGTCCCCCTCGTACCCCTGATCGTCAACACGGCCGCCCCGCCGCTGCCGAGCATGCCGCGCTGTGTGCAGCTCGGCAGAGCCCTCGGCGAGGCCCTCCGCGGCGCCGACTTCCCCGGGCGCGTCCTCGTCGTGGCCAGCGGCGGGCTCTCCCACTGGCTTCCGTCCAACGATCCGCGCGACCCCGCGGTGGCCGGAGAGCGACGGGAGGCGGTCATCCACGGGCGCGCGAATCTCCAGGCCTTCGCCGCGGCGCGCGAACCCCGGGTGCGGGCCATGGGCGGCGATCCGCACGCGCACGTCAACTCCCCCTGGGATCGCTGGTTCCTCAAGCAACTGGCCGCCGCGGACCTCACACCGATCACCGATCTGGGCGACGAGGGCATCGAGGAGCAGGCCGGGAGCGGCGGTCACGAGATACGCACCTGGCTCATCGGACAGGCCGCCGTGGACCGGCCGTTCGTGTGGACGAGCTACGAGCCGGTCCCCCAGTGGATCACCGGCATGGGCATCGGCACGACCTTCGAGGTGAGGTGAGAGGTGAACTGAGAGGTGAACTGACAGGCCCGTACCCGCTACCGCACTCGATACCGGCGCCGCCGAGGCGCTGAACCGGCTCGGCGAGGCCCGCACGACGCGGCGCCCTCGCGCCCCGGTGCGCGAGGATCGCAGGACGCGAGGTCAGGCTCGCCAACCCGGTCGCGCAGAAGCAACTGGGCGTCTGTCAGCCCGACTTCGGCGTCCTGCTCGACACCATGGCGTGCCCGGCCGGCGTACCCGTCGACATCGCACGCACCCTGCAGCCCAAGATCGAGGCCGAGATCGCCTTCGTACTGGCGCACGACCTGACCGCTCCGGCGATCGAACCCGCCGACGCGGCCCCTGCCACCGCGTACGTCCTCGCCGCACTGGAGATCGTGGACAGTCGGATCGCCGCCTGGAACATCGACATCGTGGACACGGTCGCGGACAACGCCTCCCCGGCCTGCGGCTCGAAAACACCGCTCCGCCGCAGTGGCAGCGCAGTCTCAACTTCCGTGGGCTCACGCGTCTGGACGTCACGTTCGCACCACCTTCGGACGGTCACGACAGGGGCACACAGGCCATTCCGACCGCCGGTTCCTCGATCGACCTCGGCCACGCGACCCTTGGCGGCGCGTGCCGTGCGGCCGGGGCCCGGCGACGTCGCGGGTGCCTGACCGGGGCCGGCGCGCCGCTCTTGTCGCAATGCGGGCGCGGGGCATCGCGTTTCGAAGGCCCCCGGCGTCCCGCCGCTGCCAGAAACGGTTGTGCACGGTCGATCAATCGCCGAACTCCTGCGGCACTCCCGCTACTGCCCGCCGGTCCGAAACCGCCAGATCACGCCCTCGAACTGCTGCCGCAGCCGCTCGGGGTGCGCGCTGCCCCCGCCGACCGGCAGGTACGGCCCGATGAACTCCCGCGCCGCATCCGCGCCGTTGACCGTACGGACCCCACCCTTGGACGCGACGTGGAACAATGTGTCGATTCACTCGACATGTCGACCCACTCGACATAGCATCGCTGGTGTGACCGAACCGAACGAAGCAGTACGCATCGCTGCCCTGTCCGCGCTCATCGCCTGGGCCGAGCGCCGGGAACGGCTCAGCGAGGACCGCGCCGACGCTGTGGCCGCCGCTTGGCGCGCCGGCACCCGCAACGTTGCCGAGCTGGCCCGCCTCGCCCGTGTCAGCCGCGACACCGTCTACGCCGATCTGGCCGCCCGGGCCATCGACATCGGCTCCCGCGAGCAAGTGGTCTCAGGCCCCCAGAAGGGCCGCGGAATTCCCCTCCGAGGTGACTCGGTGCGCACCGTCGCCAGGATCGCCGACGCTGTCGCCCTGCCCGCGTTCACCCATGACCCCGACGATCCGCTCGTGCGCGCGACACTCGCCGCGTCGCGCGCCCTGGAGACCGTGGCCGACGTGCTGGAACCACCGTCGGACCAGGGGCCTGGCTGGACACCCCAAGAGACGCTGCCCAGCCTGGCGGACGAGGGTGAGAAGCTTGCGCACCACAGCCGCCGGGCCTTGGCCGCCCTCGCCGAACCAACCGAACTCACGGCAAGCTCCGACAGCTACCGACAAGCCGTCCTGCACACCGGCCGACACGCGGTGGCCGACGGAGCGAGCGTCACCCTCACTCTGCCGACGGGCGGGGCCATCACGCTCCAGGTGGGACGCGACGAGACCGGCTGGACCCGCCTGACAAGCGACAGCCCCCTCGTGGTCGAGGGTGCCGACAACCTCGACCATCTGGAGGCGCAAGCGGCCCTGCAGGCCTTGGCCCGCATCGCCACCCGCCACCTCGCGGAGGCCGCCCTTGCTGAACACCGTAAGGACGCGCAGCCCGGAACCCGCCCGCGTACCCGCACCATCCCGAGCAACGAGAACTGACACCACCCGTTGCGTGCGAATCGGGCTACCGCGCTGCAACTCGCAGAGCACGCTGCGCCTTGAAGCCGGCAGCCGACCCCCTCACGGTCCCGACGTGCGTGGCAGCCGTGGCAGCAAGCGGTGCGCTACGCCGCGGTGATCCGACTGGGACGCACGCCCGTCCGTCTGGTCGAGCACCCGCTTGGTGATCAGCGCCGAGTCGGTCGTCTCGCGGGGGACGGCAGCGAGGTCCCCGCCCTGGTCGACGAGCACGCCCCCAACCCAACCTGGTGCTGATGGATGTCCGGATGCCCGGCGTGGACAGCCTGGAGGCAACCCGGATGCTCCGGGCCCGCCCCGATCCGCCGGCCGTCGTGATGCTGACGACCTTTCAAGGCCGACGAGCAGGTCCTCAGTGCGCTGTCCGCCGGCGCGGCCGGTTTCCTGCGCAAGCACAGCTCGCCCGCCGAGATCGTCGCAGCGGTGCGCAGGGTGACGGCGGGTGAACCGGCGCTGTCACCTGCGGTGACCGAGCAGCTCATCGCCCGTGTCACCCAGGGCCATGGGACGGACCGGCGGCCGGATACCGCCGAGGCGCGCCACGGTCAAGGCTCATGTCCCGCGCATCCTCACCGAGCTGGAACTCACCAACCGGGTACAGATCGCCCTGACCGTTCACCACGCCGGTCTGGCCTGACGTCAGGCCAGACGTCTACGCGGCCCCTGCGGTCACGAATTCCAGCACTCCGCGGGCGAAGCGCTCGGGTTCCTCGACGTGGCCGAAGTGTCCGCTGTTCTCCAGTATCAGGAGCTGCGACTCGGGGATCAGCTTGTCCAGTTCCTCGGCCCAGCGCACCCCACAAATGACGTCGTGCCGGCCGACGACGACCAGGGCCGGGACTTCGAGCGTGCCCAGTTCCTGACGGTCGTCGATGACATCCGGGACAAGGTCCTCGCCGAGTCCCGAGATGTGCGTGCAGCTCACGGAGGCGCGAAAGGCCGCCCACTTCTTCTCGCCCTCGCCCCAGTAGTCGGCGAAGTACGCCGGGAGCAACCCCCGGACCACCGTTGCCATTTCCTCGTCGTTCGAAATGGCGGGGATCGCCTGGAACGCTCCGAGGACGCCCGGCAGCTCCGGGTGGTCGGCGTACCGGGCGGCGAACTCCTGGACCAGGCGCATCGCTTCGGCGCCGTGTTCGGGACCGGTGACCGGAGCGCTCTCGTACAGCACGATTCCGGCGACCCGGTCGGGGTGGCGCAGGGCGAAGTGCTGGACGACGAAGCCGCCGTGCGAGTGGCCCAGCAGATGGACCTCGGGAGCCCCGAGGTGATCGACAAGCGCGTGAAGGAAGCGGCTGTAGCGATCGCGTGTGTAGCCGTGAGGGTGGGAGTCGAGTCGGCCGGAGCCGCCGGTGCCGATGGGTTCCGGGTACACGACGGTCAGGTACTGCTCCAGTTCGGGCATCCGCAGGTACTCCCAGAAGATGCCCGGACCGCCGGAGTGTGCGACGCACAGCGGTCCCGTCCCGTGGACGTGATAGCGGTGGACAACGCCCTCCACCTCGATGGTGTGGGTCCCCTGGGAGAGCGGGTCGCTGATGGGGGTGCTCATGGTGGCTCCGAATCCTGAACTGGTCTTCCGGTCTTTTCCGGGCCGGCGCGACGACGGCATTGGCCACGACGTTCTGTCGAACGCGTCACGGCGTTCCGTGGCCACGTTCGCGATCATCGTCTGAACCCACGTGTCGCACTCTCAGGCAAGCGAGGGGGAGCTGGTGATCCACCCGCCGTCGACCGGGATCACCTGACCGGTGATGTAAGCGCTCTGCGGAGAGCTGAGGAACAGGACGGCGGCCGCGACGTCCTCCGGTTCGCCGATCCGGTTCAGCGGCACTTTTTCCAGGTACTTGTGCAGCGCCGCATCGTTCGAAGAGATCCATGAACCGAGGCGGGTGCGGGTCACTCCCGGGCTCACCACGTTGAATCGCACTGCTGCGGCACCCCACTCGGCCGCCAGTGACCGGGTAGCAGCCTCCAGCCCACCCTTGACGGCGCTGTAGAGGCTGACGCCGGGCATGCCCTGCTGGCTCAGCCCCGACGAGATGCTGACAATGCTGCCCCCGCCACTCGCAGCCATATCCGCTGCGACCAGTCCGCCCAGCAGGATGGGTGCCCGCAGGTTGAGCGCCCAAAGGACGTCGGCGTCTTCTGGTTTGAGGGTATTGGCCGGTCCGACTGCTTCGCCGCCGCCGGCGTTGTTCACCAGGACGTCGATGTGGCCCACCGCAGCCTTGGCCTGATCAAGGATCGCCTGGGGTGCTGTCGGATCCCCGATGTCGGAAACCACGACCACGGGGTCGTTCCCCAGCTCGGATGCGACCTCCTCCAGCGTCTCCTTTGAACGCCCGACGAGCACCACCCTCGCCCCGGCATCGGAGAAGGCGCGCGCGACCGCTGCGCCGATGCCGCGGCTGGCGCCTGTCACGATTGCAGTCTTTCCCGACAAGTCATGTTCGAGCAGAGAGGTTTTGGTGAATGACATGATGCCTTTTGCCCTAACGCCGGAAGAAGTGGCATGGCTCATGTGTGCGGGCCATGCGTTGTCGTTGATGACGTCACGCCGCCCGCCTGTACGGGAGACAACCCGTCCGGCGTGAGTTGGCCGAGCATGGGGATGAGTTCGGCGGCGGGGCCGAGAATTTCTCGGAGTCGGTGAGTTCGGTGGTGCCCTCGGGCTGGGGGGAGCACGAACGAGTGCCTGCGAGGATCGTGTCGAGCGATCCGCCTTTCCTCTGTGTGTGGGGTTCGGGGTTCAGGGGACCAGTACGATTCGGCCGCGCCGGCCGCCCTGGGCGAGTCGGGCGTGGGCTACGGCGGCCTGCGACAGGGGGTAGGTCTGCGCCACGCGTGGCGTCAGCACGCCCACCTCGGCGAGCGCGGAGAGGTAGGAGAGGCGGGTTGCTTCGGGGCCGGCGATCGTGTGTCGTACCGCCACGCCCCGCTGTGGTGCCGGGAGCGTGTCGCCCCTCACGCTCACGAAGATGCCGCCCTCGCGGACAGCCGCCAGCGCGAGGGCGCCCAGTGCCGCCGCGTCGAGCACGCCGTCCACGCCCTCGGGCACGAACCGGCGCACCGCCTCGCTCAGTTCCTCCTCGCGCGACACGAACCAGGTGGCGCCGAGACCGCGGAGGAACTCCTCGTCCTCGGGCCGGCCCTGCGCGATGACCCGCACGCCCCGGGTCCTGGCCAGCTCGACGGCGTAGCCGCCAACGGCCCCGGCGGCGCCCGTGACCAGCAAAGTGTCGCGGGGGCGCAGCGGGAGGTGGTCCAGAGCCTGTGAGGCGGTCATCGCGTTGAGGGGGATCGTCGCCGCGAGTGTGAGGTCCATGCCCTGAGGGGCGGGCGCGATGGAACCCAGGTCGGTCACCAGGTATTCGGCCTGGGCCTTCGTCGGGCGCAGCAAGGGGGCGTCGAACGCGATCACCGGGGTTCCGACGGACAGCAGGACACCCGGGCCGACCGCGTCGACCGTCCCGGCAGCGTCAAAACCGAGACCGGTGTATTCGACCTCCTCCAACGGCCTGAAGACTCCGGCCCACACAGCGGCGTCGGCGGGATTGAGCGCGGCGGCCGCGACCTTGATACGGACCTCAAGGGGACCTGGTTCCGGGAGGGGAACCTCCAAGACCTCGACAGCCTCGGGTCCACCGGCCTTCCGAACGACTACTGCACGCATAATTCTCACTGATCCCCTTGAATATTCGAACGCTCCAGCACTGCAAACGCTGGGCAAGTTGCAATCAAGTCCGGCACGGAAATGGGACCTCATCGGTCTTGTCGACGGCCCAGTCGCGTACCTGGGACAGCAGGCCGTACAGATCCCGTCCGAGCGGGGTCAACTCGTAGTCGACGCGTATCGGCACGGCCGGTGCGGCCATCCGATTCACCCATGTACGCCTCGTACATGCCGGGCTCGATCCGGCGCGCGGGACCAGGCCCTGCCGACGCCGGCGCCTCGTCAGGCTGCGGTCATGCCGCCGTCGATGGCGAGCGCGGCTCCGGTGATGAACCTTGCTTCGTCGCTGAGGAGGAAGGCCACGAACGCCGCGATCTCCTCGGGCTGGGCGATCCGCCCGATCGGGTGCAGCGCTCCGGCCGCACGGACGGCCTCCTCCGGCGGCATGCCCATGTTGCCGCGGAGCAACGGGGTGTCCACGCCACCGGTGACGAGGGCGTTGATCCGGATGCCGGCGGCGGCCGTGTCGAGGGCGGCCGACCGGGTGAGCCCGACCACGCCGTGCTTGGCGGCGCTGTAGGAGGCCATGGCGGCGGCACCGGTGACGGCGAGGTTGGAGGTGTTGTTCACGATCGCGCCGCCACCGGACGCCTGCAGCAAGGGAATCTGGTACTTCAGGCCGTAGAAGACGCTGGTGAGGTTGAGCGCCAGATCGGCGTCCCACGCCTTGGCGTCGATACCGGCGATCGGGCCCACCGCGGTGGCCGCGCCAACGTTGTTGAAGGCCGCGTCGAGGCGTCCGTGCCGGTCGACCACCTGCTGGACCAGGTCCGCGACCTGGGCCTCCACGGTCACGTCTGTGGCCACGAAGACGGCGTCCGCTCCGCCGGCGCGAAGTTCGGCAGCCAGGGCGTCGCCGGCGTCTTTGCCGCGGGCCGCCAGGACGACCTTCGCTCCTTCGGCGGCGATCCGCTCGGCGGCGGCACGACCCATGCCGGAGGTGGCGCCGGTGACCAGGACGACCTTGTCGGTGAAACGTGCTGACATTGCTGCGTACTCCTGCGTGTGCTCGATAGGGCCAACGGGCCTGGGACCCGGCGATGACGGGGTACCTGATGGATACCTGGTATGTCTTCTGTACCTGGATCAAGTCTCCGGAACAGGAATCGACGCGGCAAGAGGGCACTTTGAAGTGCTCAGGTATCACCGAGGGAACCGTCCCCGGGACGGGACTGCTCCTGTCATCTGCAGCATCGCGCCGAATGGATACCTGGTTACGCTTGTATACTTCCTGGCATGACGACGCAGGCGATCACGGAACCACAGGAGACAGACACCGAACCGTGCGAGGAAGGCCATGGCCTCATTCGCAGCGTGCTGGAACGCATCGGCGACAAGTGGTCGGTCGTGGTGATCTGCAGGCTCGCCGACACCACCCGCGGGTTCAACGAACTGCGCCGCCTCAGCGGCCCCAGCCCCATTACCCAGCGGATGCTCAGCGCCACCCTGCGAAGGCTCGAGCGTGACGGTCTCGTCACGCGGACCGTCCACAACACCAAGCCGCCTCGCGTCGACTACGCGCTCACCGAGCGCGGACTCAGCCTGCTGGGCATAGTCCAGTCACTGGCACGTTGGGCCGAGGACAACTCCGGCGGCATCCTGGACTCAAGGACGACTTTCGACGCCGAACACGCCTGACAAGCCTCCGCGTCAGGCGCCCGGAGTCCAGTTCTCCAGTGGGTCCATCCGGAATCGAGTCAGCACCAGCGAGTCGATCAGCCAGCGCCCGTCGACCTTTCGATAGGTCTCCCGGTACTGTCCGTAGCCGTCATGGCCCTCCGGGGCGTCCTTTCCGGCAGGGAAGGTCAGCAGGTCCTCCATGGCCCAGATCCCGGACGCCGTGTCCGCGCCCGTGATCTGGATCTCGGGCATGTGGCCGTGGTGGACGGTCGGGGCCGCGCCGACGAGATCCCGGACAACGTCGGCCATGTCCGCACCCGAGTCCCAGGCGGTCCCGTCGGTCACGACCTTGGCCTCAGGGGTGAACAGCGCCGCCAGTTCCTCGTACTTCTTCTCGTCCACGAAGCGGAAGTAGCGGGCCTTCACCTGCTTGATGCTCTCGACGTCCTCGAGAGCCTCCAGCCTCCGCATGATGTCGTCCGGATCACCCATGGTTGAGCCTCCTTTCACCCTTCCGGGAGTCTGCGGTCCGCCGCCACACCCAGAGGGGTACCCAATGAATACCTGGTACGTCTCACGTACCTGAACCAAGTCTCCGGAACAGGGATCAACGCGACAAGAGGGCACTTTGAAGTGCTCAGGTATCACCGAGGGAACCGACCCCGGGCGGGGGCCGCTCCTGTGATCCATGGGGCACTCGGGGGCAGCAGGGCCACTCTCGTTTCTGGACTTGCGAGTCCATTTTTGTTGACCTAGCGTTCGGCGCGTCAGACTCGTCCGCGACCTGATCGCGGCGGAGTGCGAGGCGTTAGGAGGGTTCTCATGCACGCGATTTTCGTACGCGAGTACGGAGGTCCGGAGGTCATGGCCTGGACCGAGTTCCCGGACCCGGAGCCCGGTCCCGGCGAGGCACTCGTCCGGCTGGGCGCCGCTGGGGTGAACTTCATGGATGTCGGCACACGAACCGGGCCGCTTCCCACCTGGCCGATTCCCACTGTCCTGGGGGTCGAGGGCATGGGCCGGGTCACGGCGGTGGGCGACGGTGTGCGTGACCTGACCGTGGGCGACCGCGTGGCGTGGTACTACCACAAGGGCAGCTACGCCGAGCAGCTCGCGATCCCAGCGGCCTCCCTGGTGAAGGTCCCGGACGGCGTGGACGACGAGACGGCCGCAGCGGTGATGATGCAGGGGCTGACGGCGAGTCACCTCATCACGGACACCTACGCCGTCACGCCCGGCGATATGACCGTCGTGCACGCGGCGGCGGGCGGCGTCGGCCTGATGCTCACTCAGATGATCAAGGCGCGCGGGGCGACGGTGATCGGCCTGGTCTCCCGGGAAGAGAAAGTCGCTGTCGCGAAAGAGGCCGGGGCCGACCATGTCCTGGTCTCCAGTGGGGGCGGATTCGAGCACCGGGTCAGGGAACTGACCGGCGGCCAGGGCGCGCACGTCGTGTACGACGGCGGGGGGCCGGCGACGCTGCGCTCGTCCCACCTGGCGCTGCGCACGCACGGCGTCCACGCGTACTACGGCGTCCTGATGGGCGGCATGCTGCTCGATCCGAGGGACATGCCCAACAGCATCTCGATGTCCTATCCGGTGGTCATGGACCACGTGCGCACCCGTGACGCGCTTGTCACGCGCACCGGCGAGATCTTCGATCTGATCCGAACCGGGCAGCTCACCGCGCGCATCGGGGCGCGCTACCCACTGAAGGACGCGGCCAGAGCGCACGCCGACATCGAATCGCGCGGCACGACCGGAAAGCTTCTGCTCCTGCCGTGACCGGGCCGGGGTCTTCAGACCGTCGGAGGACGAAGAGAGAGATATGACAAAGCCCATAGGTGTCGGCGTGATCGGCGCCAGTCCGGGGCCAGACAGTTGGGCCGCGAACTCGCACATCCCTGCCCTGCGTGCATTGCGCGGCTTCGAGTTGCGCGCGGTCGCGACGAGCCGACGGGCGTCCGCCGATGCCGCCGCACAGGCCTACGGCGTCGAAGGCTTCGACGATGCACGCAAGTTGATCGACCACCCTGGCGTCGATCTTGTGGTTGTCGCCGTGAAGGTCACCCAGCACTACGACCTCGTCAAGCAGGCGCTCGCGGCGGGCAAAATGGTCTACAGCGAATGGCCACTGGGGGCGACGCCGGCGGAAGCCAGAACACTGGCCGAACTCGCCGAGGCCAATGGTGTGCGCACAGTCATCGGACTCCAATCAAGGTTTGCGCCAGCAGTGCGCCACATGCATGACCTTGTCGACGAGGGCTATCTCGGCCGGACACTGGCAACCACGCTGATCGGGTCCGGCGTGGCCTGGGGAGCGACGACGGACCGGGCTCACGCCTACATGTTCGACGCCGCCAACGGCGCGACCACTCTCACCGTGCCGACGGGCCACGCCCTCGACGCGCTCACCTACGTACTCGGCGATATCACCAGCGTCACCGCAACCCTCGGAATCGGCCGCGGAGTAGTCCAGATCGCAGACGAGGGCGTGGACGTGCCAGTGACGGCACCGGATCAAATCGCCGTGACCGCCGCTCTACGGTCGGGAGCCACCGCGTCGGTCTTCTACCGTGGAGGCTTGTCCCGCGCCGGCGATCTGCGGTGGGAGATCAACGGCACATCGGGCGACCTGTTGTTGACCAGCCCGGTGGCGAACGGGAACATCCAGGCCACCGAACTGACCTTGGCAGGCGGGAGCACCCCGGAAACAACGCTGAGCCCCCTGGAGTTGCCGCAGCCTGCCAACCCGGAACTCGCCGCCATCCCGGTGGGACCTGCCCGTAACGTCGCCGCACTCTACGCGGCGTTCGCCGAAGATCTGGCACAGGACACCTGCCAAGTACCGGACTTCGCGCACGCTCTCACGATCCAGACGTTGACAGCAGACATCCAGGCCTCGGGCGCCCGTTGAATCGCAAGCCCGGACAGGCCCTGACCAAGCAGGTCGCCGTGGCACCGCACTTTGCTGAGTACCGACGCATGGCTACCAGGGTCATCCCGGTCGTTGAGCTTCGACGCGTCGCCCAAGCTCGACTCCGTCGGGAATCCTGGGGTTTCCCCATGCGAGCGCACGACCAATAGCCAGGCTCACAGCCGTGGTGGAGCCCGAACCCGCCTGGGCCAACGCGCCTTCAGCAGGTCTCGCCCTTCTTCACGACGTACAGGGTGACGGATGTGGTGAGGGGCAAGCGTGCAGGCGGCGGCTGCTGCGAGCAGACCTTCCAGTTGCTTCCGCGTAGTGGAATGCGGTTGCTGTAGTGGGCGTCCTCGCTGGCGAGCCGGTTGAATCCTGCCTTCCAGGCGGCCGTCTGAGCCTCGCGAAGGGTCATTCCGTGCAGGTCCGGAAGCTCGGCCGTGCGTTTTTGGGCCTGTTGGGACAGGGCCACCAGAGCGACGACGGTCGCGACGGTGAGGACCGCGGTGCCTTTACGCATGGCTCACTCCTGGAGTGATGCGCCCGCACACGGGATGTGCGGGCGCATCGGGGGCTCAGCGGGTCGGGGTGAAGTCGGCGTCCCTGGGGGCGGGTTCGTGGGGTACGGGGATGGCGCTGCCGAGCTTCTCGCCTTCGATGTCGACGTGCGGCAGGCGCCGGTCGAGCCAGCCGGGCAGCGACCAGGCCCGTTGGCCGAGCAGGGCCAGGACGGCGGGCACGATGGTCATCCGGACCACGAACGCGTCGAAGATCACCGCGACGGCCAGACCGAAGCCGAGTGACTTGATCATGGCGTCGTCGCCGCCGACGAAGCCGCCGAAGACACCCGTCATGATGAGGGCGGCGGCGATGACGACCTTGCCGCTGTGCCGGAAGCCCTCGGTGATCGCGGCTCGTGGCTCGGCGCCGTGGACGTACGCCTCACGGATCCGGGTGACCAGGAAGACCTGGTAGTCCATGGCAAGGCCGAAGACGATGCCGACCAGGAGGATCGGCATGAGGCTCATGATCGGACCGGCGGTCTGCAGGCCGAACAGGTCCTTGAACCAGCCCCACTGGAAGACCGCGACCACTGCGCCGAGAGAGGCGAGGACGGACAGCAGGAAGCCGAGCGCCGCCTTGATCGGCACCAGAATCGAGCGGAAGACGAGGATCAGGACCAGGAAGGCCAGGCCGACGACGAGCGCCAGGTAGGGGAACATCGCGGCGGAGAACTTCGCGGCGACGTCGATGTTCATCGCGGTGGTACCGCTGACCAGGGCCTGCGCGCCGGTCGCGGTCCGGACGCCCTGGGCCAGGTCGCGGATGGTGTGGACGAGGTCGTTGGTCTGTTCGCTCGCGGGCGAGCTCTTGGGGACGACGGTGACCATCGCGGTGTCACCGGCCGGGTTGTACGTAGCAGGGGTGACGGCGGCGACGTCCTTCAAGTCCGCGACGTGGTCGGTGAGTTGACCGACCGCGGTCTTCGTGGCCGCGGGGTCGCTGTCGCTGACGACGAGGGTCAACGGGCCGTTGAAGCCGGGGCCGAACGACTCGGTCAGCATGTCGTAGGCCTTGCGCTCGGTAGTGGCGGTGGGCTTGGAACCGTCGTCGGGCAGGCCCAGTTCGAGCCTGGTCGCGGGCAGTGCGATCACGCCGAGACCGAGAACCGAGAAGAGCAGGACCTTCCACGGGCGGCGTAGGACGAAGGCCGCCCAGCGTTCCGCCGCCGGCGGCTTCAGGGCAGTGGTCGCGGTGGTCTTCGTACGGGCGGGCTTCCGGCTTGAACCACGCCCCAGGGCCCGGTCGGGGGCAAAGGCCAGCAGCGCCGGGACCAGGGTGATGGCGACCAGGACGGCGACGACGACGGCACCGGCGCCCGCCACGCCCATGGCCGTGAGGACGGGCAGGTTCACCACGGCCAGGCCGACCAGGGCGATGACGACGGTCAGACCGGCGAAGACCACCGCGGAACCAGCGGTCCCGTTCGCCCGGGCGGCCGCCTCGCGGGCGTCATGCCCTGCGGCACGTTCGGAGCGGTAGCGGGAGACGATGAACAGGGCGTAGTCGATGCCCACCGCGATGCCCAGCATGGCCGCCAGCGCCGAGGTGCTGCTGCTGAGGTCCAGGGCGGCAGTGAGCGCGGTGATGGCACTCATGGTGACGCCGACACCGATCAGGGCGGTCAGCAACGGCATGCCGGCCGCGATGAACGAGCCGAAGGTGATGACCAGGATCAGCGCGGCGAGCACGAACCCGAGCGCCTCGGAGGAACTGCCCGACTCGGCGGGCGCCAGTGCACTGCCGGACGCCTCGACGGTCAGGCCCTGGTCCCGTGCGGCGTCGAGGGCGTCGTCGACGCGTTTGTGGTCCGCGTCGGTCAGGTCGGCGGCCTTGGCCTTGTACGTGACCTGGGCATAGCCGGTGGTGCCGTCGGCGCTGATGGTCTTGGCCGCGAACGGGTCGGCGACCGAGGCGACACGTGGCGATGAGGTCTTGAGGCCCTTGAGCAGTGAGGAGACTTCGGCCCGCGGACCGCTGTCGGCCAGCTTCTCCCCGTCGGGCGCCCGGACGACGACGCGGGCGCTCGCCCCGTCGGCGTTGGCCGCGGGGAACTTCTCGCCGAGCACGTCGTACGCCTTCTGCGCCTCGATGCCGGGCAGGGTGATGTTCGAGTTGCTGCTGCTGCCGCTGCTGCCCGCCGCCGCGGCGCCCGCGATGCCGAGTACGACCGCCCAGAGCAGCAGGGTCAGCCAGCGGCGCTTGAATGCGGCGCGCCCGATCCGGTGCAGAAATGTAGCCATGGGAAACACAGACTCCGTACGTCAAGAGAGCGAGACGAGGAAGGAAGAAAGGAAGAAAGGAAGGAGGGAGGGCGGGTGGGCGGGCGGTACCAGGGCAGCTCACCTGGTACCCCGCCCGGCGTGCCGGGGCCTCATAGTCCGCGGCACACACTCCAGGACCACCCCGTACGCCCGGGACGCCGAAGGGTCCGGGCGCGGCCCGTCGTCGACGGGCCGGGGGTGGGGCACCGGTGCCGGGGGAACGCCCGTGCCCTTGAACCATGCTGCGGCAGCCCGCGGCGGCGCGGCGTCAGCCCTGGGTACGGACTGCGGCGCGCCGTGTCGGTCATCCGGCCGACACCACGGGAGCGGTCCGGCTTCCTAGGCTGGTGACGTGGACTGGAAGCTTCCGTTTTCCCCTGGTATCCGACGCGTCATCTCCGCCGCCGCGATGGTGTCCCTGGCCCTGCTGTGGGCGGGCGACATCCTGGTGCTGCTGCTCGTGACCGAGCCGCCGGTCTCCCCCACCACCTGGCTGCCGGTGTTCGTCACCGGCCCCGCGGCCGCGCTCGCGCTGCCCGGCACCCGCTACTCGCCGGCGTTCCCGGTCCGGGCGGCGGGGGCGGCCGGCCTGTCCCTCACGCTCACCTGCGTGTGCCTGTTCGCGCCGGTGACCGGAACGGACATCGGCTACCTGGAGGCGTTCGCGCTGCTGTGCCTGATCATCCGGACACTCGCCCAGGTCCAGCCCACCCGCACCATGGCGTGGACCGTCGCCGCCCTGGCCGTCAGCATGGTGATGCAGACACTGCGTACCCGGACGCTGGACGGCTTCGTCGCGGGCAGTTACGCGGTGACGATCATGCTGTCGCTCGGCATCGCCATGGGGTGCGTCCTCCGCGCGACCGAGGCCCGCCGGCGGCGCGCCGAACAGGACGTACGGCAGGCTGAACGGCTGGCTCTGGCCCGGGATCTGCACGACCTGATCGCCCACCACATGACGGGCATCATCGTGCAGGCCAACGCGGCCAGGACCGTCCACGCGACCGCACCCGAGAAGGTCGAGCCGGCCCTGGAGGCGATCGCCCGGTCCGGTACGGAGACCTTGGAGTCGATGCGCCGGCTGGTGCGGGTGCTGCGCGAGGACAGCCATCAGCCCCTGCGGCCGGGCGATCTGCTCGCCGAACTCGGGGATCTCGTCGGCGAGTTCTCCCGACATCGCCCGGGCGCCCCGGCGGCCCGGCTCGAGGCGAGCGCCGCGGTCCGCACGAGCCGGTTCAGCCCGGAGGTCGAGGCGACCGTGCTGCGAGTGGTCCGGGAAGCCCTCACCAATGTCCTGCGCCATGCGCCCGGCGAGCAGGTGACCGTGCGGCTGGACGCCGCCGCGGAGTGGCTGGAGCTGACGGTGACCAACAGCGCGAGGCCGCGCCCGGCGGACCGTCCGGCGGGCGGCCGGGGCGGCTTCGGCCTGATCGGTCTGCGCGAACGCGTCGAGGCACTCGACGGCACGTTCCGGGCCGGTGCCACGGACTCCGGTCAGTGGGAGGTACGGGCCATCGTGCCGCGCCCCGTCACAGACGCTGGTCCCGCGAGGTGACCACGCTGTTCTCCCACGCCCAGGCCGCGATCTCGACGCGGTTGCGGGCCTCGACCTTGGCCTGGATCCGGGCCAGATACGTCTTCACCGACGACAGCGACAAGAACAGCTCCTCTGCGATCTCCTGGTTGGTGCGGCCCACCGCCACCAGGCGGGCGATCTCCGTCTCCCGGCCGCTCAGCCCGGCAGCCTCCCGGCGCTCCTCGCCGCCGAGTCCGTGCGTCAGTCCGCGCAGCAGCCGCACGGTGACCGCCGGCGAGACCAGCGCGTCGCCGCGCGAAGCCGCCCGTACCGCCTCCACGAGCAGCGCGGGCGGAGCGTCTTTGAGCAGGAAGCCACAGGCCCCGTTGCGCAGTGCGTCGCGCACGTAGTCGTCCTGGTCGAACGTAGTGATCACGACGACGTTCGTCGCGGGTTCACCTGACCGCTCGCCCGCCAGGATGCGGGTGACCTCCAAGCCGTCCATCCGCGGCATACGGATGTCGACGAGCGCCACCGCGGGGCGCAGCCGTCGGGCCAACTCGACGCACTCGACACCGTCGCGGGCGACACCCACGACCCGGATGCCCGGCTGGGCGTTGAGGATCATCTCAAAGCCGGCCCGGACCAGCTCCTGATCGTCGGCGATCACCACATCGATCAGCTCATCGGCCACAGCTGTCCTTCTGTCTCTCCCGTGCCGGCGAAACCGGCAATCTCAACAGGCTAGTACTGGCCGCGCCTTCCGGAAGTGTGCGAGGCCCGAGGACCCGGGGTGAGCCTACGGCCGCTGGGCGCCCTCTCAAGCCAGGCCCCGGCCGCCACGCTCGCGGAGCGGTCGGGCGCACCGCCGCGCCACTGCACCGCGGTGAATCCGCCGTCGACAGTGAGGGTGACGCCGTGGACCTGGGACGCCTCGTCGCTCGCGAGGAACACGACGGCGGCGGCCACCTCCGCCTTGACGAAGGCCGCCGCACCGCCGTCCTCCTCGATGCGCGCCACCACCTCTGCGCCGCGACGCTCGTCACGTCCGCTGACGACGACGAACGCGCCTTCGGCACCACCCAAAAATGGACCTTCAAGTCCAGAAAGTGGCAGGATGGCGACATGGCACCACGACTGACCCCCAAGGGTGCGGCCACCAGGCAACGCATCATCGAAGGAGCAGCGGAGGAGATCCGCGCACGCGGCGTGACCGAGACGACCCTGGACGACATCCGCGCCCGCACGGCCACCAGCAAGAGCCAGCTCTTCCACTACTTCCCCAGCGGCAGGGAGGAACTCCTGCTCGCCGTGGCCCGGCACGAGGCCGGCCGCGTCCTGTCCGACCAGCAACCCCACCTCGGTGAGCTCACCTCCTGGCAGGCCTGGAGCAACTGGCGGGACGCTGTCGTCGACCGCTACCGCAGACAGGGGCAGCAGTGCCCGCTCAGCGCGCTCATGTCGCAGCTGACCCCTGCCACGCCCGGCGCGCAGGCCGTCACCAGACAACTGATCTCCTCGTGGCAGGCCCAGATCACGGCCGGTATCCGGGCCATGCAGGACCAGCACGAGATCCCGCTCAGCCTCGACGCCGACCGCGCCGCGGCCGCCCTGCTGGCCGGTGTCCAAGGCGGCGTCTTGATCATGATGTCCACCGGCTCCCTCACGCACCTGGAAGCGGCCCTCGATCTGGGCATCCACCAGCTCATGGCCCCGCCCGCGCCGGTACGCGCGACGCCGACGGCCTGACCGGCCCGCGGGCGCACGCGCAGGCATGGTCAACTCGGCCGACAGACACGGGCCCTGAGGCGATCTTCGAGTGGCTGGGGCTTCGGTGCGCACCGTGAGGCGCAGGCGTCAGCGGTACCGGGCACGGGGTGTCGAGGGGCTGATCGACGGGCGAGCGGTCAGGACACCGGCCCCGGGCTCTCGGCAGGACCCGCGTGTGCTGGAGGTGGTGCGACCGGAACGGTCTCGGTGCGGATCGCCACCGGTGCCACCCGGTGGACCGGCAGGCCGAGAAACGCGCGAGGCCGAAGACGTGGCGGCTGGCCGGGCCCGGACGAAATACGCGGATGCTGCCCGAGTGCCCCAGCTCATCGTCGCGTTTCACAGTCTGTTCGCACCTGGATCCGGCGGCACGTCCGGCATGTGCCTGCGGGGTCTGCTGAGCGGCACGCCCGTCTGGCTGGTGCCCGGCCAGGACCCTGCCCGCGTCCTCGCCGAGACCGGCGACGACCGGACCCGCTTCGCCGACGCCAGAGCCCTCAAGTCCTACGCCGGCTCCGCCCCCATCACCCGCGCCTCCGGCAAGAAACGCTTCGTCGGCCGCCTCTCGTCGGCATACACGTGAACGTGGCCAGTCACGTGCGACGGTCGCCGAGTTTGATGCCCTGGGCAGCTTGGGGAACCCGACATGATTGATGCGGCGGATCATGTCATGATCCCTCGGCCGAGAGATTGTGGTTGCAACGGAACAAGTTGTCCACGTCGTACTGGGCCTTCAAGCGGACAAGGCGGTCGAATGCCTCCGGATCATAGAACTCCCGCACGTCGTCTGGTGCGGACGGCCTGCCGTCGCT
The DNA here is from genome assembly GCF_053599695.1 of Streptomyces sp. NPDC000878. NCBI lineage: Bacteria > Bacillati > Actinomycetota > Actinomycetes > Kitasatosporales > Streptomycetaceae > Streptomyces > Streptomyces sp. NPDC000878. The sequence continues at coordinate 56,794 of NZ_JBSFMT010000049.1, forward strand.
GTACACGAAGTTGAGGTTGCGTCCGACCGTCCACGGCTTGAAGGCATGCATGAGTCGCTGATGGACGGGGCGGGCGTCGGCGAACGGGTCCTCGCGAATCGGGCCGACGATTCCGTTGAGCACGCGCAGGACGTATTGCGCCTTCCTGCCACCCACAGCGCTTGGCACGGCCGGAGGGCGCGACATCGCACCGCCAAGGTGACGCAGGTCCACAACACACGGCGAAATGGCGTCCGGGCCGGTCAGGTCCAACAGCGTCTGCAGAGCGGAAGGGTCCAGCTCGCGCAGCAGAATGTTGTTGCCGTAGTAGGAATGGGAGAAGTCCGGGTCACCGTGAATCGAACCGACCTGCCCGTACGGAATTTCGGCCACGGTGTCAATAAGACGCGGCCCGATTGCCCGTAGCGGAGCGATCAGCCGTTCCCCCTCCGCCGGATCACCATTGAACGCAATCCGGATGTGAGCGGCGTACCGCCCGCGCAGTGGTTCGGGGAAGGCAGGTATGGGCGGGTAGACCATCAGCCCTATGGATGAGGTCAGCTGCTCCGGCACCGTGAGCGACCAGTTCCTGTAGGCGCGCAGGATACCGATGGCATCATCCGCCGCTTCGAAGAACAGCCCTCCGCCGTACAGCCCAGCGACCGGCACAAGCTCCGTCTCAACGGCCGTGACGACACCGAAGTTGGCGCCGCCGCCACGCAGCGCCCAAAAGAGCTCCGAATCGGAGTCCGCGGTGATGTGCCGGTGCGTCCCGTCGGCAGTGACGATGTCAATGCTGCGTACGTGATCGCATGCGTAGCCGAACTCCCGTCCGAGCAGTGGGGTTCCACCGCCTAGCAGATAGCCCACCACACCGACGCCCGGCGCCGAACCGTTGAGCGGGGCCAGCCCGTGCCGAGCCGCCTCCCGGATCACGTCCTTCCACTGGGCGCCCGCCTCTATACGTGCCGTGCGGGCTCGGGCGTCGACCTCGACGCGGTTCATGCGCCGAGTGGTGATCAGGACGCCCTCCCCCCTCAGTGGCGTGGAGATGCCGTGGCCAGTGCTCTGGACCGCGATGGGCCACCGCCGCTCGGCCGCGAAGCGCACTGCGGCACACACATCGGCCGCGGTCGTGACTCCCACCACAACGGCGGGACGGTGCTGATAGGCCGCCTGGAAACCAGCACTCTCGGCGTCATAGCCCTCGCTACCGGGCAGCAGGACCGGTCCCTGAACGGCCACGGTCAGCGCATCTACCTCCCCGGCGGCAGCCGAGTCGCGGGGCGCGACCAGGGACGCACTCACGTCATCGGGTCGGGTAGGACCGGCCGGTTGCCCAGGCCGGTCCCCCCTCAGAACCGGACGTGCGCCTCTCAACGCATCCGACTCAAGCGGGCCATCGGCGGGTTCAGTCATGGTTGTTGCTCCAGTCTCCGGGGGTGGCGGTCGCCACGCCCCACCCGATCCGGTGCCATTCCAGGACGCGGCGGCGTGGTGGGCCGACCAGGGCGGTGCCGTAGAGCTGGAGCCGATCCCCTTCCAGGACCAGCTCCCGAATCTGCTCCGAGCCAACCCAGGCGGGATCGGGGGCAAGGTGAATCGCGTGGACAACGCGGTCACCGTCCCGCCGCCAGGTCCCGGCGTAGCTGTTGAAGGTCTGGTCGCCCGGCTGCGCGGCGCCGGTGCGCATCATGGTGACCGACAGCTGACCGCCCGGTGCGTAGAAGAGCAGCCCGTCCGGCGCGAGCCCGAGCGGGCCCGTGTGGCGGGCGCCACGCTTGTCCAGGTCGTGATAGGACACGAGCCGCCAGACTCCGGCAAGTTCATCGCCTGGGACGGATGGTGTCGTGGGTCTCGGCACAGTTCTCACTCCTTGCACTTCGCGACGGGAACGGCGGGCAGGGCCACGCGGCCCGCGTACAGCAGGGACGTGCCTGCGGATATAGCCACGCGGGGCCGGATCGTGCTGTGGTCGGGCGAGGGGCATCGACGCAAGGACATCGCCGAACTGCTCGGGGTGTCGCTGCCGATGGTGGACCGCTGGAAGACCCGCTATGTCGAACAGGGCCTGGCCCCGCCGGGCGGTGTGGTGGTCCTCTCGATTGTCGCGAAAACGCAGATCCAGGCGCTGGACCGGACCCAGCCGGTACTGCCCGTCGCGTTCGCGGCGAGCGAGAAGCGCACCGCCCACCACCCCCGAGGTCAAGGAGTGGCTGGCCAAGAACCCGCACGTCCACGCGACCACATCAACTCCTGGAACGAGAGCGCGAAATCATTCACCTGGACCGCGACCGCCGGCGAGGTCGGAGAGCCTGGTGAACTGATCAACGCTCAGGGTGATCCGGAGCGCGGTCAAGTAGTCGTCGAGCCGCGCGAGGGTACGCGGCCCGGTGACCGGGACCAACGTGGTGCCCAGACATCGGGCGTGGCGCCGGGCCGGTGAGCGCCGCCAGGTCGAGGGGCGCACCGGCCTCCCACAGCTTCCCGAGCGTGGACAACAGACCGGCCGGCTCGGAAATCCGGCCGCCGGGATGCGGCAGCGAGGACACCGCCAGCAGGTTTGCGGGTAGGTCGGGACGGCGCTTGAGGAGACTGGTCAGCGACTGGCCGGGCCCACATTCCAGCAGCACGTCCGGCGAGGAGCCCAGCACCGTGCTGACCGCGTCGGAGAAGCGCACTGTCTGCCTCATGTGCCGGGCCCAGTAGTCGGGGTCTGTTGCCTCCTGTGCAGTGATCCACCGGCCGGTGATGCAGGAGACGAACTCCCTCGTAGGCGGTCGCAGGGTGAGCCGCGCGGCGGCCGCGCGTAGCTGCTCGACGCAACCCTCCATGAGCCTGCTGTGGAAGGCGTGCGAGACGCGTAGCCGCCGGCCCGGCGTCCCGGCTGCGGCGAGCCGGGCCTCGATCCGCGCGATGTCCTGCTCGGTTCCGGCCAGTACGCAGGACGAAGGGGCGTTGACAGTGGCCAGGTCCGCGCCCAGCTCCAGATACGGCGCCAGCCCTTCTTCCGCCAGCGGCACGGCGAGCATCACTCCGGTCGGGGCCTGCTGCATCAGCCGAGCCCTCAGGGAGACGAACTCCAGAGCGTCGGGCAGGGTCATGACCCCGGCGAGCGTGGCGGCGACATACTCACCCAGGCTGTGCCCGATCATCGCCACAGGTTCCACACCCAGCTTCTGCCAGGTGCGCGCCAGCGCGTACTCCAGCAGGAAGATGGCCGGTTGGGCGACGACGGTCTGCCGAAGCCCTTCCACGTCCTCCCTGTCGGTGCCGGCCAGCACCGCGTGAAGGTCCAGTCCGGCGACCTCCCGCAGCAGATCCAGGCCGTGCTCGAACTCCTCGGCAAAGCTGGGAAGTTCCTGGCACAGGCCGAGTCCCATGCGAGCGTACTGCGATCCCTGGCCGGGAAGGACGAGCGCAACCCGAGGCCGCTCCGCAGTGTTCCGAGATGCGGGGAACGCCGGCTTGGCCAGGGCGTCCACGAGAGTACCCAGGTCGCCGCCGAGGACGAACCGGCGGTACGGCAAGGGAATGTCCCCGGCCGACGGCGCCGCGTCCGGGGCAGCCGCTCCCACCGGACCGGTCACCCCCGCCCGGCCGCGTCGCACTGCCTCCTCAAGGCCTTCGGCACTTTCCGCAGCCAAGGCAAGGAGGCGGTGGCTACCCATCCGACCCCAGATGGCGACGCCGTCGTGGCAGCCGCCCTCCGTATTCCTTGGACTCAGGCCGGGCTCCGGCGCCGCCATGACGTGCCGGATCTGCTGAAGCATCAGGCGCCGCTGCTCCGCGTCCCGGAAGGGGAAGTGGCCCCCAACCAAGCAGAAGAGCTCGAAGGCGCGGCTGGTATGGGCGCTCCACTCGGCCACCCGCAGCTTGTCGCATTCCAGGTCGCCGACGAACACCGTGACAGGGATGTCCAGCAACGGCCCAGGCTGGTACCGGTAGGTCTCGTAGATCGTGACATCGGCGCGGAGGACGCCAAGGGCCATCTGCAGCAGCCTGGGATCAGCACGGATCTCTGCCGGCAACTCCCCCCAGCGCTGCTCGATCTCGGCGAGCAGCATGTCGTCGCTCAAGGTGTGGACAGGTTGCCCGCCGCGGCCGAGGGGCGGCGGGGGGCTGGATGACAAGAACAGCTGCCGCGGCAACTCCCGGCCCGCATCGCGGAGTGCGCGGGCCACCTCGAAGGCCACCAGGCCGCCGAGGCTGTGCCCGAAGAACGCGAACGGCCGCTCGGGGCGCAGAACCTCCAAGACCGCGTCGACCACCGAGGCCATGGAGGTCAGCGGCGGCTCGCCCAGCCTGGATCCTCGGCCGGGCAACTGGACGCCGGACACCTGGATCTCCGGCAGTTCCTCCTCGAAACGAAGATATTCGCCAGGCGATCCGCCGGCGTGGGTGAAGCAGAACAGGTCGGCTGCGGCGTCCGGGCGATGCCTGCGGGCGACGATCCAGCGGCCTCCCTGCGACGTACCGGTACGCCGCGATGTCTTCTCCATCATCGAATCCTTCTCAGGGCGCCGGAGCCGTCTGTTTGTCGATCAGCTCTGCGAACTCCGCGGGGGTCTGTGCCTCGTAGATGACAGCGGTATCGAGTTGGGCAGTGGGGAAGAGTTCGCGGGCGCGGCTCAGCAGCTGGGTGGCGATGAGCGAATCGCCACCCAGGTCGAAGAAGCTCTCGTCGAGCTCGACAGCCTCCAGGCCAAGCGTCTGGGCGAACAGATCCGCGACGACCTGGTGAACGGAGCCCTCCGAGCGGTCGGACGGCCCCCCGATTGCCCTCCCGGTCGGCGGACCGGCGGCAAGGGGCGCGGGAACCTCGGTCCGGGGCGGTGCGAATGGGTGCGGTTCCACGACGTACCGTTGCCGTTCGAACGGATAGGACGGCAGCGGGACGCGGCGCTGCCTCACTCCTGCGTGGAGCCCTTCCCAGCGCATGGTGGTCTCGGCGAGCCAGAGGCGACCGGCGGCATCCAGCAGGGCGGGCAGCGCGTCCTGCCGACCGCTTTCCGGGAACACGGGCATCCAGAGGTGGTCCGTTGCCTCTCCGGGCCCGGGTGCCTGCTCGAGCACGGGGATCCTGGGGGTGCGGAGTTCGACCGTGGCTCCGGTGACAGTCCGGCGGACCGCCTCCTCCACTGTGCAGACTCCGGCTACGACGTCCGCCACCACGGCCCCGGCGCCGCTGCCCGCGACGGCCGCCGGGCGCAAACCCCAGGACTGCCAGAGTCGGGCGAGCGCAAGCTCGGTGGCCAAGACGTCGAGTTCCGCAGGGACATCCTCGGCGCCGGCGAGACTCAAGCACTCCTCCAAGGCCCGGAGGAACACCGGCTGCGTCGCGCGCAGATCGCGCGTCCGGTAGGAGTCGACGGTGCCGGGGAAGACAAGGGCAACCTGCCGGGCCAGCCCTCGCTCTTCGAAGTCGATCAACCGGCCCGGGTCAAGGCCGGTCAGGACGCGAATGGCGTCGTCGGCACCGCGCACCACCGCGAATCGGCGGCAGGCGTGTTCGCGGCGCCCGGTCTGCAGCGTCCAGGCAACGTCGGCGAGCGGCAGCTCCCCAGCATGCGCCCGCAGACGGGCGACGAGCCGGTCGGTCATCGCATCCAGGGCTGCCGGCGTGCGGGCCGACAGCACAAGCAGCTGCCAGGGCTGCACAAGGTCCGTGGTTGCCGGCTCGGGAGCCTGCTCCAGCAGGACGTGGGCATTGGTGCCTCCGATACCGAAGGAGCTGACCCCTGCACGGCGTGGAATGCCCTCATCCGTCCGCCACTCCCGTGTGCTGGTGGCTACCACGAATGGGCTCGCTTCGAATTCGATGTGTGGATTCGGGGCCGTGAAGTTGAGGCTCGGCGGGATGACGCCATGCTGGAGAGTGAGCACGGTCTTGATCAGTCCGGCCACGCCGGCGGCCGCGTCGGTGTGGCCGATGTTCGTCTTGACCGAGCCGATCCGGCAGAAGCCGCGACGGTCGGTGTCCTGGCGGAATGCCTTGGTCAGCGCGGCGACTTCGATGGGGTCGCCGAGCGGTGTGGCTGTGCCGTGGGCCTCCACGTAGCCGACAGTGGCCGCATCGACACCGGCGACAAGCTGCGCTTCGCGGATCACCGCTGCCTGCCCCTCCATGCTGGGCGCGGTGTAGCCGATGCGGTTGGCTCCGTCGTTGTTCACTGCGGAGCCGCGCAGCACCGCACGGATGCTGTCGCCATCCGTGATCGCCTCGGACAGACGCTTGAGCACGACGATGCCAACGCCATCGCCGCCCACCGTCCCGCCCGCTTCAGCGTCGAAGGCGCGGCAGGTGCCGTCCTGGGAGAGGATGCCGCCCTCGATGTAGGGACTCGCCTTGGCGGGAACGTGGACCGCCACACCGCCCGCGAGGGCCACATCGCAGTCACCGGCCAGCAGCGCCTGCGCGGCGGTGTGGACCGCGACCAGTGAGGTGGCGCACGCCGCCTGGACAACCACGGCGGGGCCGCGCAGACCGATCTTGTAGGCGACCCTGGAGGCGAGGTAGTCCGACGCGTTGCCGACCAGGATCTCCATGTCCGTTACCAAGGGCAGCTCGTCGCGGCGGGAACGGACGACATCCGCGTACGAGGTGTCGGTACTGCCCGCGTAGACGCCGACGGCCCCCGGGAAGCGCTCCGGGTCGCAGCCCGCGTCCTCCAGCGCCTCTACCGCGCATTCCAGGAAGATCCGGTGCTGAGGGCTGATGATGCGGGCTTCCCGGGGCGAGAAGCCGAAAAATCCGGCATCAAACCACTCGGGGTCCTTGAGCAGGCCCCTTGCTGGGACGTACTCCCCGGCACCTGCCTGCCCGGCAGGCCCGGGAACAGACCGACGGGGGAAGCGAGTGACGGTCTCCAGGCCCTGGACCAGGTTGTGCCAGAACTCTTCCGGGTTGGCGGCCCCGGGGTAACGGCACGCCATGCCGATGACGGCGACGAATGAACCGCCATCCTCTTGCTGCCCGCTGTCCTGCCGGGCCGCCACTTCGTCACGGACGTGGTCACTCATTGTGGTCGCCCTCCCCGAACAGGGTCGGCCGGCGGATGCGCCCGTCCCGCCTCCCGGCGAGCCTGGCCCGGCCGTCGGTGCGCAGCACCTCGCCACGGCCGACACTCGGCTCCGCGCCCGGGGCGTTCCCGTCGAGGTATGCCGCCAGGCCGCGGACGGTCGGATACTGGAAGAGCTCGATGAGGGGCGGGTCCATGCCCAGACGGGCGACGATCCGATCGTGGACCATGTGCAGCAGGACGGAGTGGCCACCTAGGTCGAAGAAGTTCTGCTCCACGCCGACGTGCGGTACTTGCAGCACCTCGGACCAGATCACGGCCAGGACCCGCTCGGTATCCGTGACCGGGGGGTCCGTGGCACCGTCAGCGGGGGGAATCGGCTGTGCACTCACAGGTCCTACCTTCTTTGATGTGGTTCTGAGCTGGTCATTCCTGAGATCGGCGGGCCCGGTGCGGCGTCATCGGCAGGTCGAGCCTCACTGCGAACTCCTCATGGCGACGAATGCTGGTCGGGGTCCAGCGCCGGCAAGGCGCTCGGCTCGTGAAACTGGTACTGACTGAGCCGGTGATACGCACCGCCGGCTCGCAGTAGCTGCGTGTGCGTTCCCTTCTCCACGATCCGACCGTCCTGCAGTACGACGATGACGTCGGCGTCGCGGATGGTGGAGAGCCGATGAGCGATCACCAGGCATGTGCGGCCATGACGCAGCCGCGAGGTCGCCCGTTGCAGGAGGAGCTCGGTGCGGGCATCAACCGCACTGGTGGCCTCATCGAGGATCAGCACGGCTGGGTCGGCGATGAACGCGCGCGCAATGCAGATCAGCTGTCGCTCGCCCTCGCTCAGGCGTCCGTCCGCACCGCTGTTGACCACCGTGTCGTAGCCCTGTGGAAGAGCGTGCACGATGTGGCTGACACCACAGGCCTGAGCGGCCTGCTCGATCTGCTCGAGTGTGGCGTCCGGCCGCCCGTAGGCGATGTTGTCGCGAATGGTCCCGCCGAACAGCCACGGCTCTTGAGGAACGAGCCCGATCTCGGAGCGCAACGCGTCCCGTGACACCGAGGTGATGTCTGTGCCGTCGACGAGGATGTGTCCACTGCCCACGTCGTAGAACCGCATCAGCAGGTTCATCAGGGTCGTCTTCCCGGCGCCCGACGTGCCGACGATCGCCGCGGTCCGCCCCGGCTCGACGACCAGGTCGAGGTCCTTGATGGTCAGCTCGCGGTCGTAGCCGAACGACACGTGCTCGAACGTTATCCGGCGCGGCCGAACGACCGGCAGCTGTCCCTGGCCACCAGGGTCCTCCTCCGGCTCGTCGAGCAGGGCGAACACACGGGCAGCCGACGCGATACCCGACTGGAACAGGTTGGACATCGAGGCGAGCATTCCGAGTGGCTGTGAGTACTGTCTCGAGTACTGGACGAACGCAACGACTCCGCCCAGGGTCAGCTGCCCGCTGATCACCCTGAAGGCACCGACGACGCAGAGCAGGACGTAACTCAGGTTGCCGATGAACAGCACCAGCGGGGCGATCAGGCCGGACACGAACTGCGCGAGATGGCTCGCCTTCTTCACCTCGGCGTTCCTGTTCGCGAACGTCTCGCGGAACGCGCCTCCGCGGTCAAACACGGTGACGAGTTCATGGCCGGAGTAGGACTCCTCGATATGCGCGTTGAGTTCTCCGGTCAGTCGCCACTGGTCACCGAACAGCCGTTGGCTTCGCTTCGCCATCACGGCCCCAACAGCGAAGGTCAACGGTATCGAGATCAACGCAAGCAGTGTCAGCAGGGGTGAGATGCTCAGCATCATGGCCAGTGCGCCGACGACCGTGAGCAGACCGAAGAGCAACTGGGTCAGCGTCTGGCTGAGCGAGGTCGCGATGTTGTCGATGTCGTTGGTCATCCGTGACAGCAGCTCGCCGCGTGAAGAGCCGTTGAGGTAGCGGACCGGAAGCCGATTGAGCTTCGCCTCGACGTCGTTACGCAGAGTTTGCATGATGCGAGCGATCGCGCTGTTCTGGATGTACTGCTGGCCGAATCCCGCCAGGGTGCCGAGGCTGTACAGGCCGGCGGCTATCAGCAGTAGATGTCCTACGTAACCGAAGTCGATGCCGGACCCGGGCGTGACGTTCAGCCTCTCGACAATGTCCGCGAAGCTGTTTCGGCCGCTGTCGCGCAGCGCCTGCACGGCAGCCTCTTTGGTCTGTCCTGATTGCAAACCGGCGCCCAGGGTGCCGGCCAACACCGCATCGATCGCACGGCCCCAGATCCGCGGGCCGACCAGGTAGGCCAGTACGCCGAACACAGCCAGAGCGAGCGAACCGATCACCGACATCCGGACTTGCCGGAACAGGCCTGCCAGTCGGCGCGACGTCGCGGCGAAGCTCGCGCCGTCTTCGAGCTGAACACGCTCCCGGCGGCTCATGTCGATGCCCCGATCGCGTCCTGCGAAGCCACGAGCTCCTGGTACGTCTGACAGCTGTCCATCAGTGATTCATGTGTCCCGTCGCCGACGATGCTGCCCTCGTGGAGCACCACGATCCGTTCGGCACTGCGGATACCGGCAGTCCGCTGCGACACCAGCAGGACTGTCGCGTCGGCCGTGGCTGTGCGCAGCGCTGCCAGTAGCCGTGCGGATGTTTCGGAATCGAGCGCCGAGACCGGATCGTCAAGGAGGAGAACCCGTGGGGCGGCAACGAGTGCGCGGGCAATGCACAACCGTTGCCGCTGGCCGCCGGAGACGTTCGTTCCACCCTGGACGATCGGTGACTCGAGTCCGTCGTCCATCGCGGCGACGAACTCGCGAGCCTGCGCGACCTCCAGCGCCTCCCAGAGTTCGGCGTCAGTGGCGTCCGGCCTGGCCAGCCGCAGATTGCTGGCGACCGTACCTCTGAAAAGCAGCGAACGCTGCGGAACGATCGCGAGCTGACCGCGCAGCACAGTGAGATCGATGGTGCGCAGATCGACGCCGTCCAGCCGGACGGATCCGGATGTCGCGTCCTGAAGTCTCGCGACGATCGACAGCAGGGTGGTCTTGCCGGCACCCATCGATCCGACGATCGCCACCGTGCCGCCGGGCTCGACCCGTAGGTCGATGCCGGACAGGACGTCAGCATCGGCGCCCGGGTTCCGCAGCGCAACGCCGCGCAGCTCCAACTCACCGCGGATCGGGACCGACCTGGCGGGCACGCCCGATGGCCGGAGCACAGGGGTGGAGTTGAGCACCGCCTGAATACGTTCCGCCGCGACCATCACTCTTGGCAACATCATCACCGCCGAGGCGGCCATCATGGCTGCCCCGAGGATCAGGCCCAGGTAGGTGACGTAGGCGGTCAGACCGCCGATCAGCAGATGTCCCGACTCGACCCGGTGGCCACCGAACCACACCACGGCCAGGATCGACAGATCGGTGATCAGCATGACGGCCGGAACGAACGTCCCGTTCAGCCGCCCCATGGACCGGGTTGCCACCGCCAGCTCGTTGTTCACCTGCCCGAACCGCTCGGCCTCGAAGCGCTCGCGGGTGAACGCGCGAATCACCGTGAGACCCATCAACTGCTCGCGCAGGACCCGGTTGATCGCATCCAGCCGGTCCTGCATCCGGCGCGACACCCGCGTCATCCAGCGAAGGATCACCGCCAACGCCACACCCAGTACGACGACTGCCACGACGATGAGAAGGGACAGGCCGGCATCCGCACGCAACGCCATATAGGCCCCGCCCAGCATCGTGATCGGTGCGGCGGCCGCCACTGTGCCGAGGGTGAGCAGAAACGCCTGTACTTGCTGAACGTCGTCGGTGCTGCGAGTGATCAGCGTCGGCGTGCCGAAGTCCTGATGTTCCCGGCTGGAGAAAGTCGCGATCTTGTCGTAGACGTCCGACCGCAGGTCGTGCGCGGCGTTCGTGGCCGCGCACGTTCCGGCATAGGACGAGATCGCCGCTGCCAGCAACTGGACGATACTGACGACCACCATCCACCCGCCGGCCGTCCAGATGTGCCCGACGTCCGTGCGCAGTAGGCCGTTGTCGATCAGATCCGCATTGATCGTCGGCAGATACAAGGTGGCGGTGACGCTGACCAACTGGAAGACGATCAGGCCGGCGAACCACCATCGGTGATTGGCGAACTGAGCAAGGACCAGCCGCATCGGTCAACCTTTCGTAGGAGGTGCTCAGGCGATGACGAAGCTGGGGTGCAACAGTCCAGCGGGGTCGTACTTACGGGCCAGCTGCAGCAATCGGTCACGACGCTCGGCGTCGAACAGTTCTGCGGCGGCGCGTCGGTCGGGTCGTCCGAGAGTGAAGTTCGGCGAGCTGCCCACGGCGGTCCCGGACCAGCCGGCCAACAGTTCGTCCTGCAGCGCCCGCGCACTTGCCGCGTTCGACTTGTTTGTCGGGGCTACCGCACACAGCAGGTAATTCGCCTCGCGGTGGCTGACTGCGTTCGGCACCCTCGGCGGAGTGGACAGCGCCCCACCGAGATGACGAACCGAGATGATGGAGGGAATCGACCGGCCTGGCGCCGAGGTGGCGATGGCGTCGCGGAGGCGTTCCTCGTCGATCGCCCGCAACAAGACGTTGTCGGCGACATACGCATGCGGCTGATCCGGTTCGCTGAAGACGGTGTCGGACCGCCGGTACGGGATCTCCCGCAGACCGTCGTACGCAGGTTTCAACGCCCGCAACGGGGCCACCAACTCGTCGGCCTCCGCAGCCGAACCCAGGTAGGCGACCTGGACATGTGCCATGTGCCGATGAGAGAACTCAAGCGTGGTCATCGCCGAGGTCATCTCCGGGGGCATTGTCGCCGTCCAGTGCAACCAGGTTGCGACCACGTCCGGCGTCTCGCCCAGGTCGAACATCAGACCGCCGCCGACCAGCTTGGCGACCGGCATCAAAGCGATCTCCAGCGCGGTCACGATGCCGAAGCTCCCGCCACCGCCGCGGAGCGCCCAGAACAGGTCCGGCTCCTCGTGTTCCGAAACTGTCAGCAGAGAGCCGTCGACGGTGACCAGCTCCAAGCGCGTGACATGGTCCGCGGCGAAGCCGTAGCGACGAGCCATGAGCCCGATGCCGCCGCCGAGCGTGTAGGAGACAGCGCCGACACCAGGCATGCTCCCGGACAGCGGTGCCAGATCGTAGTGTGCGGCGGCCTCGATCACGTCGCGCCACCGAGCTCCAGCGCCCACCCGTGCGGTGCCGGCGCCGGGGTCGACATCGACGTTGTCCATCCTTCGCGTCGACACCAATACACCTTCACCGGCGAGCGGGTTGGCGAGTCCATGTCCTGTGGCCTGGACCGCGATCGGCATACTTGCCTCCGCGGCGTGCCGGACGGCCGCCACGACGTCGTCGGCGTCCCGTGCCGCCACCACGAGAGCTGGCCGATGTCGCTCCCGCAACTGGAAGCCGGCACGGTGCTCGTCGTACTCGGCAGACCCTGGGCGGTACGCCACAGATGATTCGGCGTCGGTTGTGTCGGCACTCATCGCGGACACCTTTCTGGATCGGGGAGTGCGTGCGCGCACCCACTCGGCGAACAGGCGGCTCGCAGTACGGCGTCGTACTGGTGGCCGACCTCGGACCAGGTCATCGGCTGTGCGGCGCGCCAAAGCTCGTGCCCCGCCGACTGCGTCAGAGCATGATCCCGAGCGAGCCGGACGAGGCTATCGACCGCAGCCCGTGCGTCGTCAGTTCGTCGAGACCACCGGACGGCCGACGGCGATGCTGTAGTCACACCAGTCGGGGTGGTCAGCTCCGGCCGGCACCAGCCATGCGTTGCTCAGTTCGGCAGCGACGATGGCGAACGCCTCCAGCAAGGTGTCCAGGCCTTTGTGCAGCGCTTGGTCGGATACGTACCGAGGAGGGCGATCTTCACGGCTGCTTCGTTCCTGGCCGGCACCTGAGTGTGTGGCTCCTGGCCAAGGCGGCAGCGTCGTTGCCCGCGGCCGATTCGACGACCTCGACAAAGTGCGCGCACGAGCGCTGGACCGCCGACTTCCATTGATCGGGGCGGGGATCGTTGCGCAATCGGAGGCCCTTGAGGCGATGGGCAAGCACCGACATCTTGAGCGCCCGCATCTCCTGGACGACCTGATCGTGTGCGGCGAGCACCGGGCACGACTCCGCGCCGATGTATCCGGCGATCAGCTTCCGGCAGGCCACCGCCTGTTCGAGGACCAGCTGCACGTTCTGCAGGTGCATGTCGGCGCTGGAGAACGCGTCGTCCAGGAACAGCCGCTGGTCGATGACATCACACCCGTACAGGTACTCGGCGTCATGGACAGGGTGCAGGTCGGCAGGCTGCCACCACTGCACCGCCCCCGGATGGACAACCGCCGCCTCGGCGAACGCCTGAACCGCGGCGGCCGCCCGGGTGACGTCCCGCGGGACAGGCGGCCTACCGGGCGACAAGGCTTGTGCGACATACAGGACGTCACCGGGAGCGCTGAGGCTCTGTACGTCCGGCATGGCGGCAGCCACCGCTCCCAGCGGATACCGGCATATGGCGAGGCGTCCGGTGGCGTCGTAATCCACCGAATCAACCACTTTGCGGTCCGCATCCACTCCGAAGATGAGGATCTCGTGCGGGAAACTCGGCAACTGTCGGCCGAAGAACGGGCCGAGTTGTGATCGGTCGAGGAACACTGTGAGGTAACGACCAGCGCGGATCGACTCGACGATCAGCTCCGCCGCGCTCTCGCTGTCGGGTATCTCGTGCTGACGGAACAGCTCCTCGGTCAGGACGTCACGATACTCACCCAGCCGCGGGAAGTCGGTGTAAGCCTGGCCGTGGTCGTTGTACCAGCCACGTGTCGCCAGCATGCGCTCCTCGAGCCACGCGACGTGTCCGAGAGTTCCCATGACGGACGAAGCGATCGCCGCGTAGAGGTAGCAGGTGCGGCTGGTGTCGAGCCGCAGCGGGAGTGCTCCCGTCGTCACGGCTGGAGTCTGCGGATGCACCACTGACCTCCACTCCACTTGTACGAAAGTCGTCGGTGGAGCCGGTCGGATGCACTCGACCAGAACTCCATGTGCGTGCCGCACAGCTCATATCCGACATACCTGGCCGGTCGTGCGATCAGGACCGGTCGCTGTGGTGCGTCGGCCTCGAGAAGACGGACCCGATCGCGCAGTTCAGTGGGGTCGGTCAGTACCTCGCTCTGCCGGGACAAGCTGCTCATCGGATGCAGAGTTGGATGCCGGTTGCGCCACAGCGACTCCGACTTCTGCTCGTCGACCAGCTCGAAGGTCCCCGCGACGAGCAGCTGCCGGCCGATCTCTCGCCAGTAGAACAAGGCGCTTCCGGACTTCGTCGCGCGGATGTCGTGTGCCTTGCGGCTGGTGGTGTGCGTGGCGAATACCGCCCCGCGAGCGGTCAGCTCAACCATCGTCATCATTCGTGAGGACAGGCGGAAGCTCTCGTCGACGGTGGAGACCGCAGCGCCGCGCGGCTCCGCGCAACCCTGCTGTTCGGCCTCGTCGAGCCATGTGGAGAGCAACTCGAACGGTTCCGGCGGCGGATCGTTGTCCCACTCCGGAAAGGCAACGTCGTGCAGCCCGGACAGGCTCTCGTGCCGTGCGCTCACCAGTCCTCCGGATACTCGAGTGTTCCGCTGCCGACGGTCACGCACTGGCCCCAGGTCCGTGACTGGAGCGAGTCGCCGGCGGGTTCGAGCTGTACGTGCATCTCAGCGAGCCGGCCGAGCTCAACGCCCTGCTCGATCCGGCACGGACGACCGGTCGGCGCATCCCGGTAGGTGTACGCGTGCGCCAGCAACGGACCCGCGGCCGACCCAGTCGCGGCGTCCTCGACGACGCCGTACGACGGAGAGAACATTCGGTTGCGCCACGTCGTCCCCGAGCCGGCGTAGCAGTTGAAGGCAACGTCGGGGAATTTCGCCAGCCTGGTGTGATCCGGCTGTAGGTCCCGCAGGGAGTCCAGGCTGTCGAGCGCGATCACGAGGTGCCGGGCACCGACGTCGTACAGCTCGATCGGAGCGATGTTCGCGGCACCGAGTGCCGCGACGATCTCGGCTGCCGGAATCTCCTCCGGAGACGGCCGCGGTACCGGCAGAGTGAATCCGGCCCAGAGCTCTTTGCCTCGGGGCTCCACCCATCCGGTCACCTCGCTGCGCGGAACGCGAACCGTGACGTCGCCCGCAACGTCGAACTGGGTGTGCAGAGCGGCCAGAATGCCGATCATCGGATGGCCGGCGAACGGCAGCTCCTGGGTTGGCGTGAAGATCCGCGCCCGGAAACAGGCCGGCAACCCGGTCGGCGTGACGAAGGCGACCTCGGACAGGTTGAGTTCGGTCCCGATCGCCTGCATGACCCGGTCCGACAGGTCGATCTCGGGGAAGAAGACCGCGACCGGGTTGCCGTGGAACGCTGATCGCGCGAAGACGTCGATCAGGAGGTAGGGGTGACGGATCATCGGCGCTCCAGCCGGGCCAGGGCATCAGCGAGGACGGTCGTACCGTCGACGCTCAAGGCGGATTCGGGATGGAACTGCATGGATACGAAGGTCTCCGCGGTCAATCCGGTGATGTCTCCAGCGGAATCCGTGGCGACCTCGACGGGGTGTCGCAGGCCGGTCGTCTTCCCGGACCTGGCCGCGAAGGCGTTGTAGAAGCCGAGACGTCTGCGGCTGCCGAACCAGTCCACGTTTCTGGCTGTTCCCTGGTTCGGCACCGCGAGCCGGTGGATGCCGAAGCCGAGGATGCGGCAGAGGATCTGATGGCTGAGGCACACCGCGAGAAACGGCCTCGAAGTCGTCAGGGCCTTCGTCAGCGCCTGCTCCAGGGCGGCGACCCTCGGATCACTTTCGTCGCACGGGTCGCCGGGGCCGGGGCCGAAGATCAGAAGTGTCTCGTCGTCCAGTGCTCTGACAGCGTGCTCGTTGGGCACGATGTCGACGGCATATCCGAACGCGCTGAGCTGATGGGCCAGCATGCTGTTGAAGTCGTCCTCAGCGTCCACTATGACCGCCCGCCGGGCGGCGGCACCGTACTCAGCGGTGGCCCCGAACCACAGCGGATTGATGTCGGTGCGTCGTTGGCCGATGGCTCGCACCAGATCGGGATCGTCCGCGGCGGGGGGCTCGGGGCGATCGAACCGGCGCGGTCCCAGATCGCCAGGTACTACCGTCTCGGCACACACAGCGCTCAGGATGGCGGCCGCCTTGGCCTGCGTTTCGGCAAGTTCCCGCTGCGGGGACGAGTTGCGTACGAGTGTCGCTCCGACATCGGTGCGCATCCTCCACGAGTCACCATGCCACCGCACCTGTGCCGAACGGATGTTGATGGCCGAGTCGAAGGTGTACGTCGAGTCGCCCGCAGGCTCGACAAGTCCGAGACAGCCGGCGTAGTACGACCGTCCGTGCGGCTCGTGCCGGGCGATCACCCGGCACGCGTTACGGATCGGGCTCCCGGTCACGGCCGGCGCGAACATGGTGTGCACGAGGACGTCAGCCAGCGGACGATCGGTCGTACCCTCGATCGTGAACTCGGTATGAGTGACCCGCGACATGTGCCGCAGACCCGGGCCGGTCACCGACACGGAACCCGGTTCGCACAAGGAGGCCAGCATCTTGAGCTCTTCGTCCAGAACCATGGAGAGCTCATCGGCTTCCTTGGGGTCGGCAAGGAAATCGAGCAGCCGCGCCTTCTCGGTGTCAGGGTCGGCCGTGCCCCGCGCAACAGTGCCGGAGATCGGGTTCATCGTCACCCGCCGGCGGCTCACTGAAACATGACGCTCGGGGGTGGCGCCGATCAGATACAGGTCGCCGGTCCGGACCAAGAAGGTCCAGTAGGTGCCGCGTTCGTTCCGGAGCAGATCGGCGAACGCCGTCAGCATCGCGAGATCGTCGACCCCCTCGAGCTCGGCCGAATAGGTGCGCTTGATAACGAAGTTCGAGCCGGCGCCCTGGGCTATTTCTTCAGTGATGATCCGTTGCACCACTGCGCGGTACTCCGCGTCGGTGTCCAGGAACGTGCCGTTTCTGGCCTTGGGCTTCGCCCCGCCGGACAGGCTCTCGAAGTCGGCCGGCGAGAACATGTGTAGCTCGCGGGCGGATAGCAGGAGCAGATTCTCGTCGTCATCGAGTACGTCGAAGCCTCGCTCGGTCAGCTGGCGGAACGGCACCAGGAGGAGGCTCGGCAGGTCCCGGGCCTGTGCGGCCGACGTGGCCGAGCGCACCGACTCATATGCGGATGCGCTGCCAATCAGACAGGTCACTCGGTCGTCACCTGACTCTGGCCGGTGCAGGAGCGCGTAGTCGTGACCGGAGACGACTTCGGCGATGTCAATGGGCACTGGCGCTCAACTCGTTCAGGTTGATCACCCGGCCGGAATACCGCGCGACGTAGTCGAGTGCGGCAGTGTGACCATTGGCGTCGAAGTCGGCGACGCAGTCGGACAGCACGAACGGCCGGATGTCCTTGTTGAACGCGTCGAGAGCAGTCGCGAGAATTCCGACGCTGGCGTACACACCCGCGATCACCAGGTTGTGGATTCCCTGGCGACGCAAAGCCCACTCGAGCCCGTTCCCGACGAACGCGCTGTAACGCCATTTCGTGAAGACCGGCTCGGAGCCGTCCGGCCGGACCCGGTCGACGATCGTGATGTCGTTGGCTCGCCGAGCCATGCCGGTGCCCCAGAAGTCCGAAAGGAGTCCACGCTCATCAGGAGACATGCTGCCGGGCTGCGCGGTGTACATCACCGGGACCTTCGCTTGGCGCGCCCAGCTGATCGCCCGGGCGACGCCGTCGACCAATGCTGTTCGCAGTGGCGGCTCGAGCGCGTTGACGAAGTAGTCCTGCATGTCGTGGACGAGCAGGGCGGCGCTTTGCGACTCCACCTGCCACTGGTCGCCGGGACCACCGGACCGGAATCGTGGCAGTTCGTAGGCTGGAATGGGCTGCATACTGTGCACTCCCTCTCTAGGTCGGGATACCGGCCCGGACAATCTGCGGTACGTCGATGCCGAGTGCCTCGTACTGCCGCAGCGGATTCATGAACTCGCGCTGCCGGACGATCAATCCGTCGGCGTCGAACTCGAACGAGTGAAGGAAGTGATTCTCGTAGTGGCCGTCCGGATAGCCCTCGAACCGGATGGCACCGCGCCCGTCACACTCGGCCCAGAAGAACGTCGGGTGCTGAGTGTCGAAGATCTGCACGTTGTACCATTCCCAATCTGGGAAACACTGCAGGGACCAGACGCCGTGGTCCCGCAGTTTCTCTTTTCCGTGCGTGGCGATCGGGTCAGGCTTGTCGCTCGTCCAGAGGCCGGCTTGACCGTCGGCCGCGAACAATTCGTAGCGGGCTCGTCGCTGCTCCTCACCCTTGCAGGCGAGATAACGTCGTACGACGTCGCGATTACGAGCGCGCTCTTCGTCAGGCAGCATGTCGTCTTCCTTCGTCAGATGTCATGACTCGCGATAGCCGCGGGTCGCCATGAGAAACTCGGACAGGTAGCCGTCGTACGGTTGCAGGGGATCGACCCAGGTGGTCGGGATATCGCCGAAGTACAGATTCCGGATTCCGCGGGCGGCGCCGATCAGGCGGAGGTGCCTTTCAGCTTCAGCCAGAAGGTGCTGCCGGTATCCGGTCCGAAGTGCCACGCCATCAGCTCTCGGACCAGGTCGTGGTTCGGCTCATTCACGGTTGCCGCCGATAGGGTTCGGGCACGCCGCTCGGCGCCGCAGCTCCAACTTGTCCACCCGGCCGACAGGCGTCAGCGGAATCTCGGTCAGCGGATGGATCGTCGTCGGGATCTTGTACCGGGCTGCCCCTGCGGCAACGAGGAACTCCGCGACGTCGGACTGATGCAACTCGTCACCGACGACGAAGGCGACCACCGCCTCGCCGAACCGTTCGTCCGGTGCTCCCACCACGGCAACGTCGCGGATACCGGGATGCCGGCGCAGCAGCTCCTCGACCTCGCGTTCCGACACCTTCTCGCCACCGCGGTTGATCTGATCTTTGATGCGTCCTTCGAAGGACACCGCACCGTCACGGTCCAGACGGACAAGATCGCCGGTCATGTACCAGCCGTCCGCCGTGAACACCGTGGAGTTGCTCGAGCCGTCTTCGTAGTATCCGCGAATCGTGTAAGGCCCGCGGGTGAGCAACTGGCCGACCTGGCCGGGCCCGACCGGATCCCCGGCATCGTCGATCACCATCAGCTCGTCCAGGGGCGAAAGGGGAACACCCTGGTTGGCAAGCATCTGGTCCTGCGGCAGGTCCGGCGGCTGGACGCCGCACAAACCTTCCGTCATCCCGAACCCTTGGTGGACGCCACAGTTCAGAGCCTTGCGGAATCCGTTCAGCACGTCGGCCGACGGCTTGCTGCCGCCGATCAGCACCGTTTGCAATGACGAAATGTCGTGGGGCGTTCCCACGGCCGCGTCGGTCCACAGCACCGCCAGAGGCGGGATCAGGCCGGTGCGTGTGACGCCGTATTGCGCGACCAGGCTGAAAGCGACCGTCGGAGCCGGTGTCGGCGAGATGATCAAGGATCCACCCGCGTCGAGGATGGCGAGTGCGTTACACATCGCCCACCCGTGCGCGAGAGGCATCGCGACCAAATAGACGCTGCGCGGATCGAAGCGACAGCGATCTGCCACGCACCGCCCCAGGTACAGCCAGGCTCGGTGGACCTGCGGGACGATCTTGGGCAGGCCGGTCGTTCCTCCGGACACGAGCAGTACCGCGACCGAGTCCGACGCTGTGCGTCGGAAGCTGGGTTCCGGTTCGGTGTCCGGGTCTTCGAGCAGCGAGACGGTGTTCAGAACGTTGCGCACGGCCGGCCTCGATGCTCCGGCGGCACGACAGGTCTCCAGGCAGTCCGGCGTGGCCACCAGCGTGGTCGCACCGATCCTGTCGATGAACGACAGCAGCTCATGGGTTCCGAGCTGAGGGATGGCCAGCAGTGGGGTGACGCCGATCTTCGCACAGGCGAATATGCAGGCCAGTCCGCTGATCTGGTTCGACATCTGCAGCACCACGTGCTCGCCGGCCCGGACGTCGGCCCGGTGCAGGGCGTTCGCCATCCGGTCGACGAGGACGACGAACTCGGGTCTCGTCAGCCGCAGTTCACCGTCGCAGATCAGCGACTCCGGGTAGCTGTCTGCGCCCCGTACCAGCCATTCGTAGAGATTCTCGTCCCGCCACACGCCGGCCTTGATGTACCTCGAGGCGACTTCCGCGGGCCAGTCGATCAGTCCGTGCGCCATCTGATTGGTTCCTCCATGAGTATGTTTCGTTCCTCACCTGGTGCCGGTCGTTCCCTCCGTCGCGGCACCGATCTTCACGACGTCGATCCAGCGGAGCCGCCACAACTCGCGGGTCTCGTCGGGCTCGTGACTGTGATCTGCAGGCGCGCGGTCCCGTCGACGTAGGTGGTGGCTCCCAATGACGTCCTGAACTCCGGCCGCACCGGCACTACGTGCGACATGCAGGCGACTCGGCCAGGTGGTTCATCAACCTGTGCATGGTGAATGCATCCAGGATTTCTTCCGGGCTCGCCGAAAAATTGGGAGATTCCAGTTCCGGTAGTGCTTTCCTGTCGCACCCTGGCGCCCAACGCAGAAGGTCAAGCATACCCACGAGGTCCCCCATATTTTCGGGAGAAAAGGCACTGGAGTCATCTTCAGCCGGATTGGGACTTCTCGCTTTCCTCGAGATTTCTGGCCACCTGTTCCCAGAGCCGAGAACACTCAAGTGCTAGGGCCGAGACGGTGCCTGTGCAGTGG
Organism: Streptomyces sp. NPDC000878; assembly: GCF_053599695.1. Lineage (NCBI taxonomy): Bacteria > Bacillati > Actinomycetota > Actinomycetes > Kitasatosporales > Streptomycetaceae > Streptomyces > Streptomyces sp. NPDC000878. The sequence goes on from NZ_JBSFMT010000049.1 coordinate 77,550, forward strand.
CTGGGAACTGTTTTAAGAATACGTTCCCAATCCTGAGGCGGAAGTGCGGTCAAGCTGAGGCTTCGGAGCAGAAACCGCCCCGCTTCACTGAGGCATATCGCTGGATCTTTTGAAAGAGTATGCCAATTCACTGAGCTTTGCGGTGTGGGCACGACACTTGCTTCGACCGGCGCACTGGGCAACGTGGAAAGGCCGTCTCCCGTTTCCTTTACCACCTTCAGCCGCAGCGCCGCAGGATCCTCGCCGCGCAGCAACTGCTCACGCACTCTTCGCACAGTGTTGGGAGACACTCCCGCATCTCTGGCAACCTCACGGAGCGAGGCGTCCGGTCTCTCGGCTATGAGTTTGGCGGCTCGCCGGCGGCCCTCGATATTGCTGACGGGGCGGACCCTGCCGTCCTGGCCGAACCTGGCATGCGACTGCGGAGACTGAGTAGTCACCCGTAGTCGGAGAGACGCGATGGTCCTGGCCGACAGGCCGGTGGCCTCGGCTATCGCACGATCCGACCAATGAGCATGCGAACCGATGATGCGCATTGCTGCGGCCTTGCGGTCAGTGAGCGAGAGCGGCAACCCGTGTTCGACATTTGCCTTGACAGCAAGAAGGAAGACTTCTTTTTCATCTCCGTCGAAGAAGCGGGCCGCAATCACTGTCTGACCTTTGCTGATGGCGGCCCGCACTCTGTGCATTCCATCGATGACCTGCATGGTTTCCCGGTGAACCAGGATTGGCGGGAGGCCATCCTCCACTTCGGCGATCACCTGTATGTGAGCTACATCTTCCCCCTGCAAGCGAGGCGAATCATTCAAAACCAGTTGGTTGATCGCAACGTTGACGACGGTGGACGACATTCTTGGAAGAACGTTCTGCCAGCTTCCGTCCGAATATACAGAGTCAGGCCTTCCAGAGTTCTTCCGAGCCGGCATACCTAGCCTCCGTTTGACCGCTTCGGGAGTATCGCCCACCGTGAATGACTCCGTCGGTTCTGCTGTAAAGGTTCCGGCAGGGCTCGTGAGTCGTGAGCAGAACCTGACCACAACCATCGGCGGTTGCCCGGGCCTCCCCGGCCAGCCGCCGCAGTGAATAGAGCCACCAACATGGCCCGCAAGTAGTGAATCAATCAATCATCCACTTGGCAAGAGGACTCTTGTCCGATGGACCCCGAGCTTCTGGGCAGCGGTTACGAGTGTGAAATCGGCCCGCGACAGAAACATGTAGATCTTTTACCTATGGAAGGTTTATGCGGGAGGAAAATTGCGCCACCGCACGCAGACAGCCCCCTATGTCCGACCCGTCGAGTTCGTAGCCATGTCGAACATTTAGGGGTGATGCAGGGCGATGTCTGCCGAGCGTGGATTCATCGCCTGATTTCCGTGCGGGTGCGTTGATTCGGTGGGAGCTGGTTTCCGCGCGTGCCGGACAGCACCATGCCGGCTCTCCTTCAGGTGTAGGTTCTCCAGCCGTGCGCCGAGGGCGCAGCGGGTCGGCAATGCCCTGCGCGGCGGCCTGCCCGTCACGTTCGCCGACGCGAACCACGACCTCTGATCTCAGCGGCACCGCGGTCCGGGACCGACCGAAGTCGCTGACGATCCGACGGACCGGCGGGTCACCGCGCCGACGGCCCTTCGTATGGCTGACGGGGCGGCACCTGCCACGGGTTCCCGCCGACTGCGTGCAACCGCGGAGATTGCGCGGTTGCACGGGCAGTGAGCGAGAGAGCCAGCCTATGTCCGTCTGCATTGCATTGACCCGCATGGTGTGTGAGCAGCACCCTCTTGTGCTGCGGCCGGTTCCGGCGATCGGAGCAATTCACGGCACATCACATAGCGTTCCCCTGCGCGTAACTGTGTCGACGAATTTCCCGCAGAATTCTGCCGCCACTGTGGTACACCGCGGCGTCAGACCCGGCGGATGGTCCAGATTGCTCCAGAAGCGGCCTCAGGACATATTCGGTGGCGGGCAGGAAACCCGCGTTCAGCATGTCCCGTATTTCTTCCGACGTACGCGGCCATAAAGACGGCCAGCACCGGTTCGCGGAGGATTCTCTACAACTCCGTGCGGCCCGCAGGCCCCGATCCTGTGAAAGCACACGGACTATTCCCGGGGTGAGATCGACTGCACCTCGGCCATTATGGATGCAGTGAGCGTGCGCGCGAAAATGGGCCGCGTCCCGTTTAATCAACCCCGCAGACCGGGCAACGCTCATATCCCTGAGTCCTTGACTGCGAAGATCGATCATGCTCTGCTATCCGCCCTGGCTTGACCGGCCGACGGTTCGAACTGCCCACAATCGAATTTGAGGAGATCGCATGAGTGAATCGCACAGCCCTGATGCCGAACTCCATCTCGCTCGGCAGCTATTCCCCGGCACTGCCGACAACGATCCTCTGGACTCCCTCCAGGTCATGGAACTGCTCGCACATCTCGAAAGCAACGGATTCGAGCCGCCCTCCCCGGTCCTCATCACCGAAATGACCATTGCCGGCGTCATCGGCGCTGAGAAATAGGCAGTCTCGTACCCACCGCCGAACCACGAGCTTCGTCAATCGCTAATCACCGACAAGGCCACTGGGAATGCAGACTGACGCACCTGGCGTTATGAGCGGCACACCGATCATGATCGTCTCTTGGTGGGACCTAGGTCCGGGCGATCCGTCCGTGCAGGATATGGAGGCTGACATATTTCAAGGCGCCGACGACTGGTCGTCCTGTCCCGGTCTGCTGTCCAAGTATTGGCTGGCCGACCACGAAAACCGTCGCTGGGGCGGCGTCATGGTGTGGGAACGGCGTCCGGCAGCCGACCTGCCGATCAACCGGGCCGCGCAATTGATCGGGCGCCCGGCCGACATCCGTGTCAGCTTCGCGGTACCCAAGATCGTGCACGGAATTCAGGGCGATCACCCGCGCTAACCTCGCCGTTTCGCTTGGGTACGGCGGCTGTTGAGGCGGAAACGCGAAAGTGCCTTCCTGACCTGGGACGATGAACCTTGCTGAGGGGTTCTGTC
>NZ_JBSFMT010000050.1:0-79498 GCF_053599695.1 Streptomyces sp. NPDC000878
CTGCTGATCACCGACCGGGCCCCCGCTTCGGCCTGAACGGCCTCGTCCTCAAACGCCGGACGGGCTGGGTTCAGAAAGCACCGCCTCATGAGTGGCAGGGGCAGCCGCAGGAGGCGCTCACTGACCGAGCCCCGGATGCTCGGCTGCTCAGTTGCTCGTAGTGGTCGCACAGAGCGATGAGGGAGCGGGAGAGGCGGCGGGCGTACGCGAGGTGTGAACTCGGGCCGGGGCGCGGCTCGATGTTCAGCTTCCTGCGGCTCTCGGCGACGGCCGTCCGGGCGCACACGCGGGGCATGTCGTCGTCATCGCCCCGCCCTGCGGCAACCCGCTCCACCTCAGGGATGATGAGCGCCAGGTGGCCCCGCAGGGTGAGCGTCAGGGTCTCCAGTTCCTCCATTTCCTCCGTGGAGGGCACTTCGGCGTCCGGCGTGAACAGGCGGCGTGCGCTGGTTCGCATCGTCTCGATGTCGACGGGGAGAGGAACGTTCATGGTCACAACTGCTCTCCCCGTGAGCGGGAGTTGGCCACCGCGACGGCCGAACTCAGCGCGTCGGCGGCGGTGACGGGCCGCAGGTTCTCCGGCCGCGCGTCCCACTCCCGGCCCCCGCCGACCGGCCGCAGCTGGACGTACGGCCCCTCGAAGCCCATGACCTTGCCGACCTTCCTGGTGCCGGTGTCTTCAACGGTGTCGCCCAGATCCGGCTTGTACACGGTCATCGTCACCGAGCCTCCTGCGCCGACAAGGCCAGCGCTCGCGCCTGTCCATTCGGTGGAAAGACGTAGGCGCGCCCCGGAATGGCTGCGCCCGGCTCGGTGTCCCGCGCGGGCGCCGACACCAACCCTTGGCGCTGAGCCCTGCGACGTCGGGCGTGGATGAGGATGGCTCCCCACATCTCCGGCGATGGATCGCGCACGGTCACGCCTGAGCCGTCTTCCCGGTCCGCGTCAGGAGTGGGGCGGCTGGGCTCAGGCGGCCCGAGCAGGAGTGCTCTGGCCCGTTCGAGCAATCGTGGTACAAGGTTCACGTCGACTCCTTCGTAGTCGGCCGCGCCCCGGGGTGTTCGCGCACCGCCGGGGTCTGTCGGCGTCTCCCAACGGAGGTCACGCCGTGGTCATGCCGCTCGGCACCCGCACGTGACGATCTGCCACACGCAGGTGCTGCCACGGACCACTACGTGTCCGGCGGTGCGCAGGGTCTTGTTGACGGCCCCGCAGTGGAAGCAGGCCTCACCGTGCAGTCGAACGAGGCTCACGCGCTCGTCGATGACCATCGGCACGAGCGGGAGTGCGTTGGGCATCCCCGATTCCCATCTGCTGGTTCCTACGCGTGGGACAGATGGTGGGGGCCGACAAGAGGCACAAGTACCCCAGTGAGGGGTAGTTGGGGGAGGTCGCTCAGATGGCAGCGCACCATTCGGCGAACTTGGTGAGGCTCTCCGAGTCGGAACGCTTCAGACGACGAAGCGTTCCGGCGTCCTCACGGACCCACAGGTGTTCACGCGTGTGCTGCGGGGCCATATGCCGCGCGACCTTCAGCGACTCGAAAGCATCATCCGCGAGCCCGGACCACAACTGGGCCCGGGCAAGCTCGATGTAGAAACCGGAGCGTCGTTCAGCCGGAAGTCCCTGGGGCGGCTTCCACTCCCCTGCGATGTCAAGGGCGCGGTGAACGTGGTCATTTCCCAGACTGACGGCGACGGACACCTCGTGGATGCGGACGGACTCGGGACCGAACGCAGTGCCGCAGTACACGTCTTCCTGCACTTGGTCGGCAAGTGAGCGAGCCTCACCAAGGTGAGTGGCGGCGGCGGAGGCATCATGTGCCCGGCCCGCAATGACGGCGGCCCGCATGTGCAGTGCGCCGCGTGCTGCGATCTCCGGCGTCGTACGAGCGGCTGGTGCGGAGTCCAGGGCATGTTCCAGGGCACGCAGTCCCGCAGCATGTGCGCGTGCGGCGAAGAAGGTCTCGGTACGCACGTAGGCGACGGACGCGGACAGAAGCGGATCGCCCGCCTCGGGCCCGGCCCACCGCATGAGGTCGATCAGGCGCGCCGACAGGTCGCGGGCACCGAACTTGTAGGCCACGGCATCCACGGAGCGATAGGCCCTGACCAGCAATCCAGCCAGTTCGGCTCGCTCTACGGCGGAAGCCGCGTGATAGCCGCGGGCAAGCTCGCCGAGGAGTTCAGGCAGCTCGCGGGCGATGCGGGTGTACTGCGCTGCCAGTCTCCAGCGGGCGGCTTCCGCGACAGCGGCGCGCAGCTCAGGGACAGGACGGACCGGGCCGTCGTCGGGAAGGTCGTACGTGGCGATCGCCGCAGACAGCGCGGGCAGCGCATCGTGGACGCGTGTGCGAGCTGTGTCTCGGTCGGCGAGGAGGAGAGTGGGATCGACACCGAGGGCGTCGGCGATGGCTTCGAGGGTGGGGTCGCTGACACCGCGCTCACCACGCTCGATCTTGCGGATGGTGCCGAGTGCCACGCAGGCGGCAACCGCGAGTTCTTGCTGCGACATCTTCGGACGGACGACACTGCGGTAGTAGGCGATCCGCTTTCCTACCCCGCCGCCGGTGGGTGCAGCCATGGTTGCTCCAGTTCAGGGCTTCACGCTGAACCGTACCTGTGCCGAGACGCGGTGAAGACGCGAACGGCCCCACTGGAACCTAAGATCCTGGCTGGTGGGGCCGGTTCACTGTCAGTCGCCGACGATCTCCGTGAGCTGAGTGAGGTTGTCGATCCGCCAGTCCGCCGTCGCGACGACATCCGGGTCGTTCGCCCACAGATGTCCCCACGGGCCGCGACGAATGTGAGCGACACGCAGCCCGGCCGCCTTCGCCGGGAAGACGTCGTTGGCGGGATGGTCGCCCACATACACGGTCTCGCTCGGTGCCGCCTGGGCCACGTCCAGAACACGCTCGAAGAATGCCCGCTGCGGCTTCGCGACACCCCACTCCCCCGACGTCACGATCAGGTCCGACGGAAGATCCAGGCCGCGCAGCAACTCACCTGCACGAGCTGTCTGGTTGCCCGCGATGATGACGCGCACGCCCAGCCTTCGCAGCTCAGACAGAGAAGACCGGACGTCACCGTAGAGATCGCTCTCATCGAGCTGCTCACCACGACCGGCAGCTTCGCGGGCCCGATATTCGGCGTCGATGTCGATGTCCGGCCGCACAAGACGAAGGGCGTCGGCATTGTCGCGGCCCTGTGCCACGACAGCGCCGACGAGCGCGGAGAGGGTGTGGCGGGGGACAGCCAGCCATTCGGCCCAGGAAGCCCAGTAGCGGTCGTCCCGGGTGATCGTCTCTCCGACGTCCAGCACAACTGTCTCAGTCACCCTGCGAGCCTAGACAAGGTCGCGGAGGCTTGGGGCTCCGGGTCGTGACAGACGCCCCCGACGAATGATCAAACTGGAACGTTCCGCCGACTCTGAGCGCGAGGATGCCCGTCCTCGCCCTGCCTGGCTCAGGGCAAGGACGGGTGGGCGGGGTGGGCGGGGTGGGAAGCTCACGCCCCCAAGTGCCGCTCCACGAACTCCAGTTCCAGCCGTACCTGCTTGATCCGTTCGTCCACGACCAGTGAGCCGTGGCCCGCGTCGTAGCGGTACACCTCGTGGACCGCGCCCCGGGTCTCCAGCCGCTTCACGTAGTTGTCGATCTGGCGGATCGGGCAGCGGGGGTCGTTCACGCCGGCCGAGATGTACACCGGTGCCTTCACGGCGTCGACGTACGTCAGGGGCGACGACGCCTCGAAGCGTTCCGGGACCTCCTCCGGCGTACCGCCCAGCAGGGTGCGGTCCATCGCCTTCAGTGCCTCCATCTCGTCGTGGTACGCCGTGACGTAGTCCGCGACCGGCACCGCCGCGAGGCCCAGCGCCCATGCGTCGGGCTGGACGCCGAGCCCGAGCAGCGTGAGGTAGCCGCCCCAGGAACCGCCGGTCAGGATCAGCCGCTCGGGGTCCGCGAGGCCCGAGGTCACCGCCCATTCCCGGACCGCCGCGATGTCCTCCAGCTCGATCAGACCGACCCGGTGCTTGAGGGCGTCCGTCCACTCACGCCCGTACCCGGTGGAGCCCCGGTAGTTGACCCGCACCACCGCGTACCCGTGGTCGACCCAGGCCGCCGGGCCCGCCGCGAACGCGTCGCTGTCGTGCCAGGTGGGGCCGCCGTGGATGTCGAAGACCGTGGGGAGGGGGCCTTCCGCGCCCGTCGGCTTCTGGACCAACGCGTGGATACGGCCTCCCGGGCCCTCCACCCATACGTCCTCCACCGGTACCGAACCCGGCGACTTCAGACCGGGCGGGTCCAGGACCACCGCGCCCGTCGTCGAGCGCACCGACGACGGCTGTGCCGCCGACGACCACAGGTACTCCACGCTGCCGTCGGGGCGGGCCGTCGCCCCGGAGACCGAGCCGGGCGGGGTCTCCACCTTCACCAGTTCGCGGTCGGTCAGGTCGTAGCGGAAGAGTTCGCTGCGGGCCTCGAAGCTGTGCGCGATGAGCAGGCCGGAGCCGTCCGGGTACCACTCCGCGCTCACATCGCCCGGCAGGTCGAGGGCGAGGTCCGTCTCCTCCCCCGTTGCCACGTCCCACACCAGTGGCTCCCAGCGGCCCCGCCGCTGATGCCCAACCAGGAGCCGCGCGTCGCCCTCCACGGGTGCGAAGCCCAGCACCTCCAGGCCCAGTTCCTCCGCGCCGCCCTTGGTGTCGTCGAGGTCGGCGACCGTCGTGCCGTCCGGGCGCAGGACGCGCAGCGCGGAGTGCATCGCGTCCCCGTGCTCGGTGTGCTCGATCGCGATCAGCGAACCGTCGTGGGAGAGGTCGCCGACGCCGGCCGACTCGCGATGCCGGTAGATCACCACGGGGGGTGCCTCCGCCACCGCCAGGTGGATCGTCGTACCCTCCTCGTCGGTCGAGCGGCCGACGACCGCGGTACGGCCGTCCCGGGCGAGCGCCAGCCCTGCCGGGTACGAGGCCTCCAGACCCGGAGTCGCGAACTCGTCCTCGGTTCCGGCCTCGCGACCCCCGAACGGCTGGCGGCGCCAGACGCCGAACTCGTCGCCGTCCTTGTCGTCGAACCACCAGATCCACTCGCCGTCGGGCGACAGGACGCCGTCCGTCGTGCCGTTGGGCCGGTTCGTCGCCTGGCGCTGCTCGCCTGTCGCGCGGTTCCAGGCGTACAGCTCGTACGTGCCTGTCGCGTTGGACACGAAGAGGCAGCGGTCGGGGGCGTCTTCCGCCCAGTCGGGGAGGGAGACGCGCGGGGCTCGGAACCGCTTCTCCCAGTCGGGCATGGCTTCTGCGTCACTCATGTCCCTATGTAACCTGATCGGCACTGGGGAGTTCCACGGATCACCATGGGCCGGCTGACGGCAGGCCGTCAGCCGGTCGTCAGAAGGCGCCGGCGCGGAACGCGTCGACGGAGCCGGAGGACGTGGTGGTGACGTTGTAGCGGTCGCCGCCCGCGTCGCGCCCGCCCTGGTCGTGGTTGTACTGGAACTGGAGGACATAGGTGCCGGCGCCGAGCGTGACGCCCGGCTTCAGCGTCACCACGTACGCCAGCTGATTGCTGTCGGCGGCCTGGGACATGTTCACCTTGTCCCCCAGGGAACTCCAGAAACCGGTGTGCGCCACGCCGCCGGTCTGGGCGAGGCGTACGACGACCTTGAGCTCGGTGAGCGGGGTGGTGGACTTGACGGTGACGGAGCTCTGGTCCCAGTAGTCGTTGGAGTCCGCGTCCACGTTTCCGTCGGCCCACAGGTAGTCGGTCGTCGACTGCGACCCGGTGTTCTGGGTCGCGGTCGTCGAGCTCTGCTTCTCCTGGCTGCCGGTCGTGCCGGTGCTGCCGGTGGTTCCTTCGGCGGTACCCGTGGTGCCGGTGGCGCCGGAATTCGTGTCGGAGTCCGGCGCGGACCGGGCCCCGTCTCCGCCGGCTCCGCCGGAGACGGGGACGTAGACGACCTCGGGGTCCTGCTTGCCGCTGGTGCCGCTGTCCCGCACCTTCGGCGACGGGACGACCGTCGCCTTCCCGGTGTCACCGGAAGAGGACTTCTCCTTCGTGGGCTCGTCCGCCGCCGTGGTCACCTTCTCGGAGGAGCCGCCGCTCCAGTCGATGGCGGCGACGGCCGTCGCGGAACCGGCGATCACCAGGACCGCGACCGCGGAGCCGCCGACCGCGTTCCAGACCCGGCGGCCGGGCAGGAAGCCGCGGAGCGGAGTGCGTGTCCTGCGGGCGAACAGGTCGGCGAACTCGCCTTCCCTGTGGTCGCTTTCCCGGTCGTCCGGGCGAGCGGGCGTGTGCGGCATGGAGTGGGTCCTTACGAGGTCGTTCTGCAGGGGCAAGGGGACGTGGGAAGGGCTGACCGGCTCACAGCGTCCGCGGGATGTCCTCGGGCCTGAGCGTCATCACGTCGGACTCCGAGGCGTCCGGCAGCTCGGCGACGCGGTACGCCTGGCGTTCCGTCATGGCCTGGAACAGCTGGCGTGCCGTGCGGCCGTTGCCGAAGCCGCGCTCCCGGGGCATCGTGTCGAAGCGCGTGGTGAGCGACTCGCGGGTGGCCGGCCCGAGTTCGTACTGGTGCTGTGCGGCCTGGTGCTCCACGATGCTGACGAGTTCGGCGCTGCCGTAGTCCTCGAAGAGCAGGGTGCGGTTGAAGCGTGAGGCCAGACCGGGGTTGGAGCGGACGAACACCTCCATCTCCTTGAGGTATCCGGCGACGATGACCACCACGTCGTCGCGGTGGTCCTCCATCAGCTTCAGCAGGGTGGCGATCGCCTCCTGGCCGAAGTCGTTGGACCCGGCGTACTGGGTGAGGGAGTACGCCTCGTCGATGAACAGCACCCCGCCCCGGGCCTGCTGGAACAGCCGCGTGGTCTTCGGGCCGGTGTGGCCGACGTACTCGCCGACCAGGGCGGAGCGGTCGGCCTCGACGAGATGGCCGCGCTCCAGGAGGCCTACGGCGGCCAGGATGCGGCCGTAGAGCCGGGCGATGGTGGTCTTGCCGGTGCCCGGGTTCCCGGTGAAGACGAGGTGGCGGCTGAGCGGGGGCGGGGCCAGGCCCATCTCCTCGCGGCGGCGCACCATCCGCATCAGCTTCACCAGCGAGGAGACGTCCTGCTTGACGCGGTCCAGGCCCGCCAGTCCGTCGAGTTCGGCGAGCAGGTCCTCGATGGTGTCCTCGGGGGGTGCCTCGGTCTCCCGCGCGGTGGTTCCGGAGCCCGCCGTGCCCGTGCCCGAGGCAGCCGCCAGTGACTGGTCGGCGCCGGTCGGCAGGGACGGGTTCCTCACGTCCCGCGACAGGCAGTCGTCGAACACCGGGCGGGCGCCCTTCTCCAGCGCCACGTCCTCCTCGGTGTCGCGGACCAGGCAGCCGCGCAGCACGGGCGCGGCCCCGGCCGCCACATGCAGTGCCGGGAAGGCCGCGCCGTCGCTGCCCGCCCCGGCGAAGACACAGTCCTCGAAGGTGCCGCGGGCCTTCTCGCCGACGAACAGGCTGTTCTTGCCGGTCCGGGCCACCGTGACGGATCTGACCCGGGGTTCGGCCTGCGGGCCCACCACGAGACCGGAGCCGGCCGCGTCCCGTACCGTGCAGCCCTCGACGCTGGGGGCGGCGCGTTCGCCGATCACCAGGCCCGCGGTGCCGGTCCCGGTGATCCGGCAGTCCCGCAGTACCGGCGTCGTCCCGGTGCCGCAGGAGATACCGGCCCGCTCGGCGTCCGCGACGTCGCACTCCTCCAGGACCACCGTGCCGGTCGACTCGGTGGTGATGCCGGCCCGGCCGCGCACCACGGAGAGGCCGCGCATCCGTGCGTCGGCCGCGCTGTCGATCTGCACTCCGGACAGTCCACAGTCCGTGATGCGACCGCCCTCGACAGTGAGCCCGGCGCGGTCGGTGGCCCGGATCCCGTGCTCCGCCGTCGATCCGATACGGCACGAGGTGAGCGTCACCCGGGAGTCCTCGCAGGCGTGGACCGCACTGAACGAGCACTCCGTCATGTCGCTCGTGGCCATCCGCACCTCGGAACGGTCCCCCGCCAGCAGACCGTTCGCCCGGCTGCCGGTCACCGACGTGCCCTCGGCGGTCAGCCGGGCGGTGCCCTGGGCCACCAGACCCGAGCCGTGGGCCCGGTCGACCTGGCAGTCCACCAGCTCGGCGCGGCTGTCGCCGTCCGCGCTCACCCCGGGCCCCGAGCCGTCCCGCAGACGGCAGTTCAGCAGCAGCACGTCCCCGGTACCGGAGACGGCGACTCCGTCCGTGCCGGTACGCAGGACCTCGCAGCGGACGAGCAGGACCCCGCCGTCCGTGCTCTCCCGGTCCTCGGGGCGGGGCGAGCTGCCCAGCACCCGTACGCCCTCGGCGGCTGTCTCCTCCACCCGGCAGTCCAGCGCGGCGACGGCCGCCTCGTCCTCCACCAGCAGCCCGCTGCGGCCGGGACCGGAGATCCGGCAGTCGCGCAGGACGGCATGGGCGCCGCCCCGTACACGGACACCGGACCCGGTGACGCGCCGTACCGTCAGCTCCGTGGCCTGGACGGCCGCCCGGGAGCCGATGACGACACCGGTTCCCTCGACGTCCTCGACCAGGACCCTCGTCAGCCGGGCCGAGCCGGTGGTGTTGATGTGCACGGCGGCCAGTTCCGCGCCCCGGACCCGGCAGTCCGTCAGGGCGAGCGACGCGTCGCCGCCCGCCTCGACCCGGCCGCCGGATATCGCGCAGGCGTCCAGTTCCAGGCCGCCGGCGCCGACCAGCACGGCGGGCTGCCCGGGGTCCTGCCCGGTCAGGGCGATGCCCTCGATCCGTACGCCGGACGCGGTGACCTCCAGCACGGGCCGCCCGGGGGACGCGGCCAGCACCCGTACGGCGTGCTCCGGCCCGTCCTCCGGCAGCAGGCTCACCGCGCGGTCGAGGAGCAGTTGTTCGACGTACTCGCCCGGGGCGATCCTGATCTCGTCGCCGTCGCGGGCGGCGCGCACGGCGGAGGCGATGCTGCGGTGCGTGCCGCGGCCCTTGGGGGCGACCCGGTGCACGGTGGCGGTGGGGGTCACAGGAACTCCGATCCCTCGATGGGCGAGGCGGGCGAGTCGGCCGTGACGGCGGCCGGTGGCTGCGGCGCCGTGGTGGACGGGACGGTCGGGGTGGTGGACGTGGTCGTCGTGGGCGCGGTCGGGAACGAGCGGCCGGGGGAGGGCAGGTTGCCGCCGTTCTTCTTGTCCTGCTCGGCGATCAGCCAGTTGATGTACTTGGTCAGCGCGGCCTCGCCCCAGGTCACGCCCAGTTCGGGGATGCCGCCCTTGTGGAAGACCCGGGCGCCGGTGGTGAGGTGGAAGGCGTTCCGCGCCAGACCGGTGGTGACACCGCTGAACGCGGAGGCGCCCGCGCCCCACAGACCGGCCAGCAGGGCGTCCGCGCCCTTGACCTCGTGGCCGTTGACCCCGAAGACCGACGCGCTGATGGCGTTGCTGACGAAGCCGCTGAGCGCGCTGGTGGCGATGCCCACGGTGTTGGCGTAGGTGGCGTTGCGCCAGCGGGTCGGCTTCTCCTGGGCGGCCCAGTCGGTGGCCCAGTCGTCCGTGTTGCCGGCCATGGACTGCTTGGGGTGCCCGCCCCAGTCGCGGGCGCCCATGCTGGTCTTGAAGTAGCCGAGCGCGGTGCGGTTGTAGAGAACGTTGAGCCCGCTGCTGAAGGTGCCGCCGACCGCGCCGTTCAGCAGCGCCTTGTAGACGTCGAGCGGGGTGATGTCGCCGTTGCCGGTGGTGGCGGCGGTGATGGCGAGGCTCGCGGTGAACTCGGTGACGAAGCCGGTGGTGAACGAGGTGAGCGCGCCGCGCAGTTCGCGCTGCCACACGGGCATCTCGGCCGAGATGCCGTCCTTCACCCCGGTGAGCACACCGTGCCAGGGGTCCTGGACCTGGCGCAGCAGACCCAGTGCCTCGATCTCCGCGCCCCGGAAGTCGGTCTCCCGGCCGATGAGCCGCCAGCCGGTGTCGCCCGCCAGACCGACCTCGTCGCCGATGCGGGGCAGGGCCCCGGCCAGGTACTCGGGTATGAAGGCCGGGCCGGAGGTGCTGAGCCGGCCGAACGCGTCGGTCTTCCAGACCCGCCCGGTGAAGGTGCGCTGCTCCACCAGGTGGCCGTCCTGGAACTCCCGCCACTGGCCCCACTGCTTGTCGACCTCGCGGAACCGGCCGGGTGTGCCGTCCGCGGCGACCCGCTCGCGGAACACCTTGCCGAGGTCGTACTCCTTCCAGACCTGCGTGTTCACCTGGACCGTGCTCGGTGGCTCGAACTGACGGGCGGAGTGGGCGAGCAGATCGCGCAGCGAGCCGGTGGTCGGCAGGGTGGCGGGGCGCTCCGGAGTGAGGATCTTGTAGTCGAACTCGCGGACCCGGCCACCGGACTCCCGCTGCCGGACCACCTGGCCGTCGACGAGGTCACGCCAGCGCCCGCCGCCCGCGATGTCGTCGTACACGCGCGTGCCCTCGGAGTGGACCGTGCCGTCGGCGGCGGTCTTCGTCCACTTCCAGGTGCCGTCGGGCTGCTTCAACGCGTCGACCCAGGAACTGCCGGTGTCCGTGGCGTTGCGCTCGCGCACCGGGTTGCCGAGCCGGTCCAGGTCGATGAACGAGTCGTCCCAGGTCTTCGTGTAGAACGAGCCGCGGTTCTGCTTGCGGACGCCCTCGGCGACCGCGGTGGCCGGATCGTCGGAGGAGAAGGCCCGCCAGGTCCAGGAGGTGCGGTACGGGCTGCCGGACGACTCGACGATCCGGCCGTCGATCAGGTCGCGGCGGCCGGTGACGTGCAGCAGGGAGTTCTTGTCGACCCAGGTGCCCGCCCTGTCGTCGGCCGCGAGGTCCCGGGTGGAGGGCGCCTCGAACAGGTACTCGCGGGTGTTGCGGCCCTCGCTGCGCAGCCGGACGCGCTCGACGCCGTTCTCGTCGGTGAAGAGGTCCCGCCAGCGGCCGTTGCCGTCGACGTGCCGGGTGCCGGAGGTGCCGCTCGTGGTGTCCCGCCAGGACAGTTCGTACGAGCCGCCCTTGCGGTACTCCGGGGCGGGTGCCCAGCGGGTGGGGTCGTCCAGGCTGCGGCCGATCTCGATGGTGTTGCCGTTGTCGAGCTTGCGGGTCTCGCGCACGACGCGGCCGTACTGGTCGATGTCGATCCAGTTGGGGCCGGTCGGGTTGAGCCGGACGCCGGTGAGCCGGGTGCCGTCGGCGGCGGTCTGGGTCCAGTGGCTGACCCGGTGCAGGGAGTCCCCGGCGAACAGGTCGCGGAAGAAGCCGTCGAACGGGCTGCGGCCGGCCGCGCTCTTCCAGAGGAACGCGGGCGGGCGCATCTCGGCGAACCTCTTCACCAGCAGGCTGCCGCCGTCCGCCAGCGTCTCCAGGCTCTGGATCTGGGCGTTCGCCAGGCCGTGCCCGGTGTACCCGCCCGCGTCGATCCGGCCGCCGGCGGGCGCGTGCCCCGGCACCACCGAGAACTCCTGGTACATCCGGGAACCGTGCTCGCCGCCGAACGGCCAGGTCATGCCGCGCCGCTGGGCGACCGTCTCCAGGCCGGTGGCCGGGTCGAGGAAGGTGTCCTTGAAGCCGACGTGGTCCCAGGTCCACTGCCGGGTGCCGGAGAGCGACTCGGTGCCGTCCTTCCCGAAGCGCTGCCACGACCACTCGCCGCCGGGGCCCTTCTCGGCGCGGACGAGGCCGCCGTCACTGCCCTTGGTGTAGGTCCGCACGTCACCGGCGTTGTCGAGCAGTCGGCGCCAGGAGCCCGAGGGCACGTCGTGGAAGGTGCGCATGTCGGCGTCCCCGATGCGCCGGCCGTGCCGGGAGATGTTCCCGGCCGCGTCGAACTCCGTCCAGCGGGCCTGTCCGAAGCGGTCCCGGGAGAGGTGCAGGACGTTGCCGTTCTTCAGGGTCTCGCGTTCGAAGAGGGCGACCTTGCCCGGGTCGGCCCCGGTCAGCCTGAACTGGCCGGTGCCGGACCGCTCCACGGGGGCGGTGGCGAAGCGGCCGGTGAACGGGGTGCCGGCGGCGTCGGTGCGCACGGCCGTGCCGGAGACGTGGTCGATCTTCCAGAAGTCCCCGGTGAGGGTGCCGCCCTTGCCACGGACCGCGATGGTCTCCTCCAGCAGTGTGCCCGCAGGGTCGAACACCGTCCGCTCCAGCGGGTGGGCGCCCTTTCCGGTGGGGACCAGCGCGATCCGGCCGTCGTCCAGCAACTCGACACGCGTCCCGGGAAGTTGATGGCCCGCCGAGTCCAGCACCCGCGGTACGCCGCCGGGGGCGTCGGCGTCGAAGCGGAGGACGCCCCGGTCGCCGGGCAGCTTCACGTCCGTCAGGGTGTGCACGCCTTCGGGGCCGTAGTGCCAACTGGTCGTGCCCGCCGCGTCGGTGAGGGTGAGACCGCCGCGCGGTTCGGTGCCGGGGGTGAGGGTGAAGCCGTCGGCCGTGCGGGTGCCCACGAAGTCGAGCGAGTCGGGGGTCCACGGCCCGCCGTCGGCCGAACGGCCGGTGACGCCGGTCTTCAGCCCGTCCAGGTCTTCCGGGCCGCCGCGGAGGAACACCTCCTGGTAGCGGAGTTCGCGGTTCGGGCCGAAGCCCAGCGTGATGTCCGACGGGTTGTGGTGGACGGTGTAGCGGCTGCCGCCGGGGCCGCCGTGCGGTGTCGGGGTGACGGTGAAGTCGCCGAAGACACGGCCGCCGGCGCCCTGGGCCACAGACTGGAGGTCGTCGAGACGGGTCGCCAACGGCAGGTCGAGATAGTCGCCGAGGATGGTCACGGCGTGCTGCCGCAGCGTCTGCCGGGCCTGGCCCGTCATCTGCCGCAGCTGGTCGTTCAGCAGCTCCGGGCGCAGGCCGAACCGGTCGAGCGAGGCGGTCGCGTCGTCGGCGAGGCGCTGGAGGCCGGTCAGGTCGAGCGCCTGGACCGCGTGGGAGTCGGGTGCGACCCGCAGAAAGTCCATGGCTCCCGCGACGCCCGACAGGTCGACCTGTGCGCCGTCGGGCACCGTGCGGATGCCCGAGGCCTCGTCGAGCGTACGGTCGAACACGTGGGCGAGGTCGATGGTGTCCAGGGCGTCGTCCAGGACGTCGTTCTCCGGGATGGAGTCGAGTGGGAAGCGTTCGCCCAGGTCGCCGCCGAAGTCGCCGAGATCGCCGAGTTCGTCGAGCCGGACGGGCGGTGTGTCGGGCCCGGCGCCCTCGGTGAAGCGGAGGAAGCCGGAGCCGTCCGGGTCGGGCAGGTCGCGGAAGGCGAGGCGGCCGGTGTGGTCGAAGTGGAAGCGTGAGCCGGTGACGGTGTCGGTGATGGTGACGCCGCTGGGCAGGCGTGCGGCGAGCGGGCCGGTCGTCGGGGTGAACCGGACGGAGCCGGCGGCACCGGAGGGGACCAGCAGATCGATCACGATCCGCCCGGTGCCGTCCGCTCCGGGAACGACCGTCGCATTGAGCCGTATGCCCTCCGGCAGTCCGTCGATGGTGAGAAGGGTCTCCCGCCCGAGGAAACGGCCGTCCGGCCCGAGCGTGAACCGGGTGGTACCGGTCGGGTCGATGACGGCGAACCTGCCGCTGTCGTCGAGCAGTTCGACCGTGAAGTCCGATGCGCGCACCGGTCCGGTCCCGCCGGGCGTGCGGTCGGTCAGGTCGAGCCGGTACGAGCCCTGCGGTGCCTCGTCGGTCGCCGGGAGGCGGGTCACCCGCAGGTCGAGGTCCGCCAGTTCGTCCACACCGGACAGAGGGACGCGAAGCGGTTCGTCCGCGCCCAGGGGCCCGTCGTCCATCCGCCTGATGTTGTCGAGGCGCGCCTGGAGGTCCGCCAGTTCGGTGTCCGACAGGTCGCTGAGGTCCGAGAGCGTGTCGGTGCGCGGCGAGTCGGGACCCCAGACGCGGTTCAGTTCCTCCGGGGTCAGAGTCCGTACGTCCTGGACGACGCTGTTCCAGAGGTCGTCGAAGAGCTCACGTTCCCCCGGGGCGAAATCGTCCAGGGCCGGGAGCGCGTGGGTGCGCGGCGCGTCCGGACCCGTCAGGCGGTTGAGGTCGTCGAGGGGGCCTCGCACGCCGCCCGCCTCGTCGAGCGTACGGTCGAAGATCCGCGCCACGTCGCCCAGGTCACCGGCGAAGTCGCCGAGATCGCCGAGTTCGTCGAGCCGGACCGGCGGGGTGCCGGGCGCGGCGTCCTCGGTGAAGCGGAGGACGCCGGAGCCGTCCCGGGCGGGGATGTCCCGTATCGCGAGGCGGCCGTCGGCGTCGAAGTGGAAGCGGGCGCCGGTGACGGTGTCGGTGACCGTGAAGCCGTTCGGCAGCCGCCCGGCGAGGGAGCCGTCCATCGCGCCCAGCCGGAAGGAACCGGTGAGGTTCGACGGCCCGGTCAGTTCGAGGACCCTGGTCATGGTGCCGCCCGGTCCGGGGGTGATCGTCACCTTGACGCCCAGGCCGGCCGGGCCGTCGATGCCCGGCAGCGTGAGCGGCAGCTCCTGTTGGCGCAGGGTGCCGCCGGGTTCGAACCGCCACACCGCCGTGAGCCCGTCCGTGTCCGGCACGGGCACCCGCACGGTCAGCTCGCTCAGCGCGCCGGCCGTGTCCCGGACCGGCGTGAGCGTCGCACCCTGGACGGGCACACCGTCCGGGCCGACCACCCTCGGCATCGGGTCCACGGCGTCGTCGGTGAAGCGCAGCGCCGAGTCGGTGCCGGTCAGCGGCAGATCCCGGTACTCCAGCTGCCCGAGCCCGTCGAACTGCCAGCGCACGCCGCCCTGCGGGCCCGTGATGCTCAGCCCACCGCCCTCGCGGAAGGTCACCGTCACGTTATCCAGCCGCACCGGACCACCCGGGGCACCGAAGTCCATCACGTCGATCCGGAACGACGCGGGCGCCAGATCGGTCGCCGGGAATTCCGTGACCCTCAGCCGCAGATCCGTCAGCTCGTCCGCCCCGGACAGGGGCATGCCGTCGAAGCGGGCCGGATTCACCGGCGTCGGGGTGCCGTCGGTCACGGTCGCCCCGAACCGGGCGTCGAGACCCGAGGGCTCCGGCATCAGGTTCGTACGCGGCAGATCCGGCAGCGCGAGGCGGTTCACCGTGCCCAGTTCACCGAGGTCACCGAGTCTGGCGAGGTCGTCGAGCGTCGTCAGCGGGCCCGCGCTCGTGTCCGGCACCGTCGACCCGGACACGTCCAGGCGTATCGGCGTCGCCCCCTCCGCCGGAAGGTCCACGAACCGTCCGCCCCGGTCGAGGACGAACCGCCCCCCGGTCGCCGTGTCGGTCACCGAGAACCCGCCGGGCAGCCGCTGGGCCAGATCCCCGTCCAGTCGTACGACATCGAAGGCGCCGTCGCCCAGCCCCGGCACGGTCAGCCGGAATGTCGCCGACTGCGCGCCGCCCGGCAGTTGGGTGAACTTCGTGATCAGCCGGGAGCCGGTCAGTGGCCCGCCGACGGGGCCGGACAGGGTCAGCTGCTCGGACAGCCGCGTACCGTCCAGGTCGAACCGGCCGATCCAGGCGCCGTCCGGGGACTGCACCCGTACACCGGTGACCACGCCCAGTGCGCCCCTGACCGGCTCGATCGTCGCACCGCCGGGCAGCGGCACTCCGTCCTGCCCGACGATCCGGGGCAGGGAGCCCGGCCCGGCATCGGCGTCGAAGCGGACGAAGCCGTCGCCGATCGGGATCCGCACATCACTGAACCGGAGGACCTCGCCGGCGTCGAACACCAGCCGGATGTCCCCGGCCTGGCCGGTGAACATGGACCCGCCCTCGTCCAGCGGGGTGCGCTGCCATTCCGTCCGGAAGCCGGTCACGCCGGCGAACTCCCGCGGGTCCACCAGCACGGCCTCGGCCCGGGGCGCGGGCGCGTCGAAGCGGTCGAAGTGGAACTCGTCCGAGAGATACCCGAGATCGTCCGACTGGCTTCCGACCTCGTCCAGGGCGTTGCTCCCGTTCGGGGAGCCGATGTCGTCGAAGGCCCTGGCCTCGCCCAGATCGAGCTGGTCCAGCATGCGCAGCTGGTCGTCGAGGGACAGCCCCTGGAAGTCCAGCGCGCTGATCCCCGAGGTGCCTTCCCCGGCGCCCTTCAGACCCACCGCCAGCTCGGGGAGGGGGTTGTCGCCCCGGAAGTTGGGGTTGGGGATCCATTCGAGGAGGTTGTGCCGGCCGTCCATCCGGTAGGCGCCACGGATGAACTCCGAGGCGATACCGCCGGGGAAGGCGATCTCGCTCTCCGTCGCCCAGCCCGACGTCCGCCAGGCGTCCGTGCCCATGGAGCGTTCGAAGGTCCGGCCGACGTCGATGCCGCCGGATGCCTCGATCTCGAACTTGAAGATGCCGTCCCAGATGAGGTTCCTGTCGGTCGTGGTGCTCACGAACGCCGACGGCTGACCGGTCCTGACCATGACGTCCAGGCTGGTCTCCAGGGGGTCGCGGACGGTGAACCCCTCGCTGAAGATCTGGTCGAGGGGGCGCTTGCCGCCGATGCGCCACAGCGTCTCGTCGGTCGCGCGCCACACCGGCGCCGGCGTGATGGTCTGGATGTCGATGGTGCGGTCGGCGGCGAAGGCCAGCCGGTCCGGTCGGCGCGGCGCGGGCAGCACCACCTCGTCCATGCCCGTCCCGGGCAGCCGGGGAAGCGTGACCGATCCGGGATCGCCGAGGACCGTCGGACGGCCGTCGGCGCCGAACCGGGTGACGACACCCTCGGGCGTGGTGACCGTGAAGACGCCGTCGGCCATCCGCACCTTGACGTCGGGGACGATCCCGGCGTCCGACCTGAGCACCCAGGTGACGGTCGGCCCGGGCTCCATGGTGATCCACTGACCGGTGGGCCGCCCCAGGTCGTCAAGGAGCCGCAGTTCCCCGGTGGGCAGCGCACCCGCCGGTCCGTCCACGCGGGTCATCATCACCGTGATGTCCCGGTTGACGATGTCCAGGTTCATCCCCAGCCGGTCGAACGCGATCCGGGACCGGTCGAGGTCGAGTCGCGCGGCGCTCAGATCCAGCTCGGCCCGGGCGCGGCTCAGCGGCG
This sequence comes from Streptomyces sp. NPDC000878, assembly GCF_053599695.1. Lineage (NCBI taxonomy): Bacteria > Bacillati > Actinomycetota > Actinomycetes > Kitasatosporales > Streptomycetaceae > Streptomyces > Streptomyces sp. NPDC000878. The sequence goes on from NZ_JBSFMT010000050.1 coordinate 17,010, forward strand.
GCAGGTCGGTCAGCTCGTCGAGTTCGCCGAGCCTGCGCCCGGCGGTGTCCAGCTGGAGCTGGGTGGCCTGGGTGCGCACCCAGGCCTGGAAGCGTTCCGTGGCGAGCTTGCCGGTCGCTCCGCCGGTGACGATGTCCCGCAGGGTCAGCGGGGTGAAGGCGGGGCTCTTGGCGACCGGGGTGGTGAGGTCCGTCCGGGCCGGCCCCAGGCCGAGCAGATCACGTGCGGCGCGGGAGCCGTCGGTGGTGTCGGGGATCAGCCTGGTGAGGTCGTCGAGCTTGATCCCGAGCTCGTCCAGGCGGTCGGCGCCGGTCGTCGTGTTCCAGGTCGGGACGCGGGGGTCGGACGGTCCGAGGACGTCGACCTTCACCCCGTCCTTCAACCGCACCCGGACGTCCACCGGATCGGTCTTCCCGATACGCAGGACGACTCCGTCCGGAGCGACGTTCACCAGGTCGATCTCGCCGTCCAGGATCTTGCTCACCTGGAACTCGGTCAGACCGCCGAGCCTGCCGTCGAGGCTCAGCTCCGCCAGGTCCGACAGCTCGTCGAGGGGTTTTAGCAGCCCGGCCCCGGTGCGCTCCATGCCCGTCAGTTCGTCGAGGTCCCGCAGCTCGTCGACCGTGTTGCGGGGCGGCAGCAGGGTGGTGGGCGAGCCGGGGGTGAGGGGGACGCCGAACTCGTCCACCTGGTCGAACAGGGTGAGCGTGGTGCGCAGCCGAGGGGGCATCAGATCGTCGCCCACCCGGCCGGTCACGGGGTTCAGCACGCCGAGCCGCTGTCCGCCGGGGAACGTGCCGACCGGCAGCCCCACCGTGTCGAGGGTGTCCAGGGTGGTCAGCCGGCCGCCCATGTCGTCGAGGCGGCCCGGCATCCGGGGGGTGCCCGAGCCGGTCAGGGAGCTGAATCCGGGGATACGGGGAGTCGTCACCGGCGTCACCGAGATCTCGGCCAGCTCGTCGAGGGTGTCGTTGAACTCCGGAGTCCCGGGCACGGCGAGCCTGTCGGTGTCCGTGCCGGTCACCGGGCGCAGACTTCCGCCGCGGTCGAGGTTGCGGCCCGTCAGGTCCGTGAGGTCCCCGGCCAGGGAGCCCGTCCTGCCGAGCGTACCGACGGTCCGCGGGGCGAAGTGCAGGCCGCGATCGACGAACCCCATACGGAAGGCGCCCCGGTAGCCGAACCGGGCGATCTCCGAGTACCTCATGGGCAGCAGCGCCGTCATCGTGAGCCGGCCCAGGCTCAGAACCGTGAAGACGCCGAGCCGCCCGGCCGTGTTGCCGCCGACGAACGCGGTCGACTCGACGAAGTCGCGGGACAGAGTGGACCAGCCCTGCCGGAAGGTGCTCCGGGCGAATCCGCCCATGAAGCGCAGGGCCGACCCCAGCATCGCGGGCGTCCTGGACAGGACCCGGGGCAGCGCCATGAACCCGCCCGCGGCCCGGCTGCCGAGCCCGCCGCCGAACCGCACGAGGCCCTGTCCGGCCAGCGACAGGAGTCGGCCGGGGGAGGAGAACAGCATTCTGCCGCCCCGGAACAGCAGCCGCCCGCTCGCGGAGAGGGCGCCGCCCAGGGCCTTCGTACCCGCAGAGGCCATACGGGCCAGTCCGCCGAGGGTGGTGAGCCCCTTCGTCGAGGGGAACAGGATGCCGAGGAAGGCGAGGCCCAGGCTGAGGGCGTTGCCGTTGCCCGTGGCGTAGTCGACGAGGGCCTTGGCGAAGAGCACCGCGCCGAGCCCGAAGGCCACCAGGCCCAGCGGGCCGCCGATGACGGCCGCGACGAGGGTGATGACCAGCGCGACGATCTCCAGGACCTTGAAGAACGTCGACACGAACCGCTTCCAGAAGCTCTTCTTCGGCTTCTTCACGGGCCGCGACACCAGCCGGGCGGCCTCGCGCAGGGCCTCCTCCAGGATCTTCGCCTCGGCCTGGACGGCGTCGGTCTCGGCGTCCACCTCGCCCCGGGCGCGGGTCAGCTCCGGATCGTTCTCGGGCAGCGGCCGGCCGCCGACCCGCTCCAGCGCGGCGACGGTGTCCGCGGCGTTCTCGGCCCGGTCCTGCGAGTCCCCGAGGGCGCGCGCATAGCGGGCCGTCGCGTTGGCCGCCATGTCGAACGAGCGGTTGACGTTCGCCATGAACGTCTTGAGTTCGTCCTTGACGTAGGTGCGCAGGGCGTCCGCGGTCCGCCCCTCGAAGCCCCCGTCCTCGGCCTTGGTCAGCAGGGCGTCGAGGCCGCTGTCGACCCGGCCGGCCAGATCGCTGAGGCCGCGCAGCTCCTTGGTGATGTTCTCGACGACGCCCGGATTCCCCGTCACCGGATTGCCGGTGAATCCGACTCGGCTCCACTCGTCGGAGGTGGCCAACGGTTCCTCCACGGTGTCCAGGACTCGGGGTATCGGAAGGCAGACGTACCGGCATAGGCCGAGGGTTCACAAAAGTGGCGCACGCCACAGTCTTCGCCGGTCAGAGCACTGCGGACGAAATCTCTTTGAACCATCCGGACCCGTGTCCTCGTCTACAGGGCGACTCGACGCCGATCTCGACGGTCAGCTCACGAAGACACGACTCCTTCGAAGAAGGGATGGGACAAATGGTCCGCGTTTCCTACGACTACGACCTGATGACCGCCCTCGCGCGCCATCTGTGGCACCTCCGCGACGAACTCGACGTCACCTCGCACACGGACAAGACGTTCGCCGCGGGGGACATCGGCCCCCGCCGGGAGACGGCCGAGGCGATGGAGGACTTCTACGGCGCCTGGAAGAAGTCGTTCGGTGAGGGCTGGCAGGCCATGACGGACCTCGGGAACCTCCTCGACAGGGCGGGCAAGGCCTTCTACGACCAGGACGCCTCCCAAGCCGCCGGCGCGGCCCAGCAGGTCACCTCCCAGGTCCGCGACGAGGCCACCCGGCAGAACGAGATACGCAAGCAGGCGCTGGACGGCAAGCTCCGCGCGGACGAGGCCGGAAGGCTGGAAGCCCGTTACAGGACCCAGCAGGCGCGCCTGAAGAAGGAACAGGACGCCCTGGTCGAGAAGCGGCGGACGATCGACGAACGGACCGCGGCCCAGCAGAAGCGGCAGGAAGAGCTCAACAAGGAGCAGGAGGACCTCGCCAGGAGGCGGGAGCCCCTGCTGAAGCAGCAGGACGAACTCCAGGCGAGACAGCAGCAGCTCTGGCAGGAGGAGAAGGAACTCCTCGAGCAGCGCGACGAGAAGCTCCAGGCCGAGCGGGACGAGCTGCAGCAGGAGTACGAGGCACTCCGCAAGGACCAGGAGCCTCTGCTGAAGCAGCAGGAGGAACTCCAGCGCAAGCAGCAGCAGCTCTGGGCGGACGAGAAGGCCCTCCGCGCGGAGCAGGACGCGGCCATGGAGAAGAAGGTCACCGCCCTCGATCAGGAGCAGAAGGCCTACGACGCCAAGCAGGACGCCCTCCAGGAACGGCAGGACGCCCTCTGGCGGGAGCGCGAGACCCTGCTCGGCAAGGGGAACGCCACCCAGGGCGACCTCGACGCCTGGCAGAGCAAGCAGGACGCCCTGGACAAGGACCGGGACGCCCTGTGGGAGTCCGAGGGCAAGGGGCTCGCCGGGCGATGGGACGCCCTGGAGCAGGAACAGCGCGACCAGGAGAAGGCGTTCGACCCGCTCGATGAGCGGCAGAAGGAACTCGACGACGAGCGTGACGCGCTGAGCCGCGCCCAGGAGCCCCTCTCCGAGCGGCAGGACGGACTCCAGACCAGGCAGAAGGACCTCTGGGCCCTGGAGAAGTCCACCCAGAAGGAGGTCGAGGACGCCATGGAGGAGAAGCGGGACGGCATGGACGCCGACCGCGCCGACCTCCAGACGCGGCTGGACCCCCTCGACCAGGAGTCGAAGGACCTGCAGGACCGCCAGAAGGAGTTGTGGGACGACCAGTCGGACACCGACAAGGCGCAGACCGCGCTGACCGAGGAGGAGAAGGCCGGCCAGCAACGGCAGCAGGACCTCCAGGACGGCTTCGGCGAGGAGTACGACAAGCTGCGCGACTGGGATCCGGATCGCGACGCCGACGTCGGCCGGCTCAGGGGAATGCGCGGTCAGCTGGACGATCTGCCCGACGAGGCCTTCGTGCCCAAGGGCTACACCATCGAGGACGCCAACAGCACCACCACGGTGTCGTACCAGCTCGACGAGAACGGTGAGATCAAGGTCGACGAGAACGGTGACCCCGCCGAGACGACGACCACCGTCACCAACAAGAACACGGGGCTGAGCTACTCCGAGACGTACCACCCCCTGACGCGGGACGGCGACTCCGTGACGACGATCCGCAGCTCCGACGGTTCCGTCACCAAGATCTACACGGACTCCTCGCCCGAGGGATCGCCCGACGGCTGGATGAAGCGCTACGTCACCGACGGGACCGGCCAGGACACGCTCCAGATCTGGACCAAGCGGCCGGACGGCGACTGGGAGCTGACCATGGACAAGGAGACCTACCTCAACTCCGAGGCCGGCCAGCAGGACGTCCAGCAGCGGCTGGACAGGCCCCCCGCGTATCTCACGGTGGAGAACCCGCTCGTCGACGGGGACGGCCGTCCGTCCGGCTCCTCCGCTCCGGGACAGACGACCACGGTGCAGGAGGGCGTCACCCGGACCGACTACACGGGCTCCGACGGTTCCGTCACGAAGGTCGTCACGAACGAGAACACCGGAACCCGCTTCGTGGCCGGCGCGAACAACGAGATCCAGGAGATCTGGCAGCGGAGCGAGGACGGGACCTGGTACCTGCGCGACTCCGTCACCCAGCACGAACGCTACGGCGACGAACCTCCCCTCGGGACGCTCGGCGAGAACTGGCGCTGACCCCATGAAGGGCGGCCGGTCCGGCGCCCCACCCCCGAAGCTCCCTGCGCGCGTCTCCTCGGCGCCGCCGGGTCCGCCGCGTACCGAACCGACCGGTGCGTGCCCAGCAACAGAGAACGAGGTACACCATGCCCAAGAACGTCATTGACGACGAGGAAATCGAGAGCACGGCCAAGAAGCTCGACTCCGCCGTCAGCGACACGCTGGTCCCCCAGCTGTCCTCGCTGCAGGCCGAGGTCGAGAACCTCCTCCAGGGCGGCCTGTTGCTGACGGCGACCAGCCCGAAGATGCAGACGTCCTACGCGAACTTCAACAAGTCGTTGACCGAGGCGGTGAACAACATCACCCACTTCTCCAAGCAGTTCCGCGACGTCTGCAACGCCGTCAACAACCTGGACTCGCAGATCGCCGGCGGCATCCCCACCTGAGCCCGGTCCACCCCGAGCAGGGATGCCGACCCGAACTCCCCCTCCGTCGGCGTCCCTTCCGCAGGGGCGCCGGTCCATCCCCCGGACCAGCGCCCCTGTTCGGAATTTCGGACAACCCGTCGGTAACCTCAGGTTCCTCTCAGGAACTCTTGAAAGCTACAGAACGCCTCATAGACTCCCCCTTGCGGAACCTCACGTTCCACCCATGAATCGTGAGGTCATCCCGGGTACCCGTGCTCAGCCCTGCTCAGCTCTGCCCAGCCGACGCCGCCGCGCGGCGCCCGACCGGACCGGCTCAGAAGATTCACGCCGGCCCTGGGGGAATCCATGAGAACGTCCACGCCGACTCCCGTTCCGACGGGGAGCGCTCCCGTCGCCGTCGAAGCAACGCCCACGCCCTCCGGCGACGGATCCATGCGCGTGCTCTACGAAGAACACCACGGTCCGCTGCTCCGCTATGTGTCCGGCCTGATACGCGGCGACCGACAACGGGCCGAGGACTTCGTCCAGGAAACCCTGGTACGCGCCTGGCTGAGCACCGCGAACCAGCCGCCGGGCTGGTCGCCGTCCCGGGCCTGGCTGATGAGGGTGGCGCACAACCTGGTGATCGACTGGGCCCGGCGCGAGCGGCCGCACACCGAGATCACGCATGAACACGCCCTGGAGCAGCATGCCGAGACCGTGGACCCGATGAGCCAGGCCGTCCAGCGCCGCTTCATGGTCCACGCCCTCTCACGGCTCTCGCACCCCCACCGCGAAGTGCTCTTCTACGTCTACGTCCTCGGCTGCACCGGTTCCGACGCCGCCGACGCCCTGGGCATTCCGCCGGGAACGGTGAAGTCCCGGACCCATCACGCGATACGGGAGCTGCGCCGCCGGCACCCGGAGCACACGCTGGCGGCGGCATGACCACGGCCGCCGCGACGCACGGCTCCGTCATCGCGCTGGGGAAACCCGGCGACTCGCTGCTCACGGTCGTCATCGTGGCCGTGGTCGTCCTGCTGCTGCTCTTCCTGCTGCTACGGCATGTGATCCGCAAGCAGGGCGGATGGCGGCGCTTCCGGCGCGGCGTGGGCCGTGAACTCGCCCTGACCCGGCGGGCGTTCGGCGAACCCCTGCGCGCCTACCGGCGCCACCGTCGCGGCGTGCGCGCCCTGGCCCGTCAGCTGTCCGACCCCCGAGGCGGCCTGCTCGTACGACGGCTGCTGGACGCGGCAGCCGCGGCCCTGACCGACGCGCCCGGCGCCGTTCCCCACGCCGTACGGACGGAACCCGGACTCGCCGCCGTGCAGATCGCCGCCCGCCCGCTGCCCGAGCCGCCCGCCCCTTGGGAGACCTCCGACGAGCCCGGCCCGCAGCGCTGGGAGCTTGCCCTGACGGAGGAGGACGCGCTGCCGCAGGGCCGACCCCGCGCGGGTGCGCACCTCCGTCCGCTGCCGGTCGCCGTCGGTATGGCGGACGACGCCTGTGTCCACCTCGATCTGGCCGCCGGACCACGGCTGATCACCGTGGAGGGCGACATCGCCGCCCGGGCCCGGCTGCTCCAGGCGTTGGCCGCACAGCTGGACCGGCCCGGCAGCGGAGCCTCGGTCACCGTCACGGACGGGGTCCATCCGCAGCACCGGGGGGAGCGGCTCGACACCGTACTGCGAGAGCTGGAAGAGGCGGCCGAGGAGCACAGGGAAACCGAGGGAGCCGGTGAGTTCGACGAGTCCGGCCGCGCCGCCACGACGGTTCTCGTCTGCGCCGCCCCCAGCCCGGAGCAGGCGCGACGGCTCAGTGCCCTCGCCGCCTCGGGTGCCGCCGTCTGTCTGGCCGACGGCCGGGTGGCGGGGCACAGCTGGGCCCTCCGGGTCGACGCACGCGGCCGGGTGGCCGCACCGGAGCTGGGACTGGACGCGGACTCGGCTCCACTGGGCAGAGCCGTCGCCGCCGCCGTCCGGGCGGACCGCCGCAGGCTGCGCCGCGAGTCCGCCCCGCGCCGGGGCACACCCGCTCCACAGCGGCCCCGTACCCGGGAACTCCAGGAAACCCCGTCACTGGAGGAAACCGGGATTCTTCAGGAGGGGCCCCCGGAGCCCCGCCAGGTCACGGACCCCGCCCGGACCACCAGTGGATCCGATCTGCTCGCCGAGCCGACCTCCCCCACCACCCGGGAACGCACCACCGCGGCCTCCTCCGGCACACGCGAGGACTAGGCCGTGTCCGCAAGGTCCCGCCTGCCCGGGCGGACGACGGGACCTTGCGGACGCGGCCCAGGCCCTGTCGGCCTGGGACGCATCGCGGGGACCACGCACCGCGAACACCCCCCGAACCATCCACCCGCGAACCGTCCCGAAGGGGAGACGTGAAACTCCTCATCACCACCGTCGCCGACGGCGACTCCACCAGCCGCCAGGACGTACTGCTCACCGCGTCCGGCAGCACCCCCGTCGAGGACGTCGCCGCGCATCTGGCGAGGCTGCGCACCGGCGACACCGACGAGACCGGGCCCTCGCTTCCCGAACCGGGGCCGGCCCCGTCCTGCTACCTGGGCGACGAGCCCCTCGCCCCGGGCACCCCGCTGGCCGCCACCCGCCTCATGGACGGCAGCGTCGTCGCCCTCGGTGCCCCGCAACCACTCGCCGCCACCGCCTACGGCCCCGAGCGCGACGCCATGCCGCAGCCGCACCGGGTGGACCACGCACCCGTGGTCGAACTCCAGGTGGTGGGCGGCCCGGACGCCGGACGGGTGTACCCGCTCGGCCTCGGCACCCACGGCATCGGCCCGCTGGCGGACGCGGCCGTCCCGCTCGAAGGCCGGGGCATGCCGGGCGAGGGCATCCGGGTGACCGTACGCCCGGACGGATCGGCCGTCGTGGAGCTTCCCGAGGGCGGCCCGGCGCGGCTCTCCGTACCGGAGCCGCCGGAGCACCGGGGCAGGCCCGGCGTTGTGCTGCTGCCCCTCGCGGAACAGGACGACGAGGACGCGGCGGACGCCGAGCCCGAGGAGGCGGCCGACGGCAGCGCGGAACTCCCCGACGGCTGGGCGCTCTGGTCCGTCGGCGCGGAGCTCTCCGTCGGCGAGTACCTGCTGCGGCTGGCCGAACCGACTCCCAGGGACGCCGCGGTGGTGCCGTCCGAGGGCGGCGGCGGACTGGACTACAACCGTCCGCCGCGCATCCTGCCGCATCTGGCGCCCGAGCGGTTCCGGCTGCCCGGACCGCCCGACCCTCCCGGGCGCAGGCCGATTCCGCTGCTGGTGGCCCTTGCCCCGATGCTCTTCGGCGTCACCATGATGCTGTTCCTGAACTCGTACTTCTACCTGATCTTCATGTTCCTGTCGCCGGTGCTGATGGCGGCGAACTACCTCAGCGGGCGTCGCCAGGCACGCAGGGACTACGAGGAGAAGTCCCGTGTCTACCGACAGCGCCGCGCCTCGCTGGAGGAGGACGTCCGGCAGAAGATCGCCACCGAGCGGCGGCTGCGTACCGACAGCGCGCCCGACCCGGCGGTGGCCGGACTGTGGGCGGTCGGCCCCGGCCGCCGCCTGTGGGAACGGCGCCGCGGCGACCCGGACCACCTGGCCCTGCGTATCGGCACCGCCCCCCAGCCGTCCCTGCTCGGCATCGACGACACCGCCCGCGAGGACAACCACACCGCCGTGCACTGGACGATCCCGGACGCCCCGGTGAGCGTCGACCTGGTCGACAACGGTGTGGTGGGCCTGGCCGGCGCGACCGGCCCGGTCCAGGCCCTGGCCCGGTGGATGACGGCCCAGGCCGCGGTGCTGCACACCCCGCGCGACCTGCGGATCGTCGTCCTCACCGACAAGGCCTCGCAGGACTCCTGGCACTGGGCCCGCTGGCTGCCCCACTCCCGGGACGGCCTGCCCGGCACCCGTGGCGGTGCCGTCACCCTGATCGGCAACGACCCGGAGACGGTGGCCAACCGGGTGGCCGAGCTGGTCTCCACCCTGCGCACCCGCCAGCGGGCCGCCGAGTCCACCATGAGCAAGGCGCTGCTGAGCGAACCGGACGTCCTGGTGGTGATGGACGGAGCCCGCCGCCTGCGTGACGTACCCGGTGTGGTCTCCATCCTCAAGGAGGGCCCCGGCGTCCGGATCTTCCCGCTCTGCCTGGACCAGGAGGAACGGCTCCTGCCGGAGGAGTGCACCGCCGTGGTCCGCCACGAGAACCACCTGCTGACCCTGCGCCGCACCGGACAGCCCGATGTCCCCGGCATCCGGCCGGACCTGGTCGAGCCGGACTGGTGCGAGCGCGTGGCCCGGGGCATCGCCCCGATCCGCGACGTCACCCCCGACGCCTCCGAGGGCCTGCCCGCCGAAGTGGGACTGCTGGACCTGCTGGGTCTGCCGCAGCCGAGCGCCGAGCAGATCGCCGCCCGCTGGGCACAGCGGCCGGCGTCCACCGGTGTCCTGCTGGGCGCCGGCTACGACGGACCGGTCGCCTTCGACCTGGTGAAGGACGGTCCGCACGGCCTGGTGGCGGGGACCACCGGCTCCGGCAAGTCCGAGCTGCTCCAGACCTTCGTGGCCGCGCTCGCCGCGGTCAACCGCCCGGACGAGCTGACCTTCGTCCTGGTCGACTACAAGGGCGGCAGCGCCTTCAAGGACTGCGTGGACCTGCCGCACACCCTCGGCATGGTCACCGACCTGGACAGCCACCTGGTGCAGCGGGCGCTCACCTCGCTGGCGGCCGAACTGACCCGCCGCGAGCACCTCCTCGCCGAGGCCGGCGCCAAGGACCTGCCCGAGTACCAGGGCATGCGCCGCCGGACCCCCGAACTGGCGCCCGTGCCCCGGCTGGTGATCATCATCGACGAGTTCGCGACCCTCTTCCGGGAGATCCCGGACTTCATCCCCGGCCTGGTGAGCATCGCCCAGCGCGGCCGTTCCCTGGGCATCCATCTGATCCTGGCCACCCAGCGCCCGGCCGGAGTGGTCAGCTCCGACATCCGGGCCAACACCAATCTGCGGATCGCGTTGCGGGTCACGGACTCCTCGGAGAGCCAGGACGTCATCGACACCAAGGACGCCGTCAGCATCTCCCCGGCCACCCCCGGCCGCGCCCTCGCCCGCCTCGGCCACGGCACCGTCGTACCCTTCCAGACCGCCTACGCCGGAACCCCCCTGCGCGGAGCGAAGCCCTCCCCGGAGCCCCGGGAACAGCAGCCGGTGGAGGAGTCCCGCGTCTGGGGCACCGCACTCCACTGGCAGCGCCTCGGCCGCGCCGTCGGCCTGCCCGGCACGGCCGAGTCGGAGCCGGGCGGGGACCCGGCACCGGACCTGGGCGCCGACGACCTCCCCACCGACCTGAACGCGCTGGTGGAGGCGCTGTCCGAGGCGGCGGAACTCGCCGGGTGCGTCCCGCAGCCCAGCCCCTGGCTGCCGGCCCTCGGCCCCGACGTCCTGATCGACGACCTGCCACAGCCCGACGCACCCGGCGGCGCCCGTCTGGCCCCGGTGTCCTGGGGTCTTTCGGACCTGCCCGAGGCACAGGCCCAGCTGCCCGTCCGCCTGGACTTCGCCGAGTTCGGACACCTGTACGTCATCGGAATCCCGCGATCCGGCCGCTCCCAGGTGCTGCGCACCATGGCCGGAGCACTGGCCCAGGGTCATTCCAGCGCCGACGTCCACCTCTACGGCATCGACTTCGCCGGTGGCGCACTGGCGGCGTTGGGCGTCCTCCCGCACTGCGGCGCCATGGTGCCCCGTGGTGACATCGAGCGGTTGGAGCGGCTGTTCGCCAGGCTCGACGCAGAGCTGGAGCGGCGGCAGGAACTCCTCACCGGGCACCACGCGAGCAACCTCACCGAGTTGCGCGAGATCGTCGCCGCCGGTGCCCGTCCCGCGCACATCATGCTGTTCATCGACGGCTGGGACGCGTTGATCGAGGCCGTCGCCGACCACAACGGCGGCCGGCTGGTGGAGCAGCTCAACCGGCTGCTGAGAGAAGGCGCCGCCGCGGGCCTGCATGTCGTCGCCACCTCCGAACGCGCCCTGCTGTCCGGACGGGCCACCGCGCTCAACGACAACAAGCTGCTGCTGCGTCTGAACGACCGGACCGACTACCACGCCGTCGGCAAGCGCTCCCGCGACATCCCCGACATCGTCCAGCCCGGCCGCGGCTGGACCTCCCACGGCGGCACCGAGATCCAGGTGGCGCTCCTCGCACCCGGCGCCGCCGGACAGGACCAGGCCGAGGCGCTGCGCCGGATCGGCGCCGAGGCGACCCGGCGCGACGCCGGACTCCCCGCGGACCGCAGGCCCGCCCGCATCGGCACCCTGCCGGTGAAGGTGACCTTCACGGACGCGTACGAGAAGGTGGGCAAGGAGTTCCGCCGGCCGATGTGGGGTCTGCTGGGCCTCGGCGGCGACGACGTCTCGCCCGTGGGCGTGGACTTCGCGGACACCGCACCGACCTTCTCGGTCGTCGGCCCGCCCGGCTCCGGCCGCAGCACCACACTCGCCTCACTGGCCGTCTCGTTGCTCGCCTCCGGCACCCGACTGGTGATCCTCGCTCCCCGCGAGTCGCCGCTGCGCACCCTCGGCAACCATCCCGGCGTCCGGCTGATCACCGCGACCGAGCCCACGGTCGAGGAGTTCACCGAGGCCCTGGAGGCCGGCAGCGGCCCCCGGGTGGTCGTCGTGGACGACGCCGACCTGTTCGTCCTGCCGGACATCGACCAGGACCTGCGTGCCCTGGCCCAGTCCGGCAGGGACCGCGGCATCGGCATCGTCATCGCCGCCACCGGGGAGACCATGACAGGAGCGATGGGCTGGCTCAGCGCCCTGAAGCGGCACCGCAAGGGTGTCCTCATCGGACCGCAGAGCATCCTGGAGGGCGACTTCATCGGGGCCCGCCTGGCCCACGCCCACCTGCGCGGCCGCAGATCCGGCCGGGGCCTCACCGTCGACCCACGCTCAGGGGAACTGATCAACGTGCAGATCCCCGAGACCGTGCTCGACGGGGACGACACGACAGCCTGACCCCGGCCGGGATCCGGCAGCGTCTTCGCAGGTCAAGGCCGATTGTCAGTGGCCGGGTGCAGACTTCCCGCATGACCAGCCCGATGAATGCGCCCGACACGACCGAGGCGACCGATCTGCGCAGGACAGTCGAGAGGTTCTGGGCCACCGCCGAGGCCCGCGACTGGGACGCGTTCGCCGACACCCTCGCCGACGACGTCGTCTACACGCTGCCCCAGAGCCGGGAGCGGATCAGAGGCAAGGAGCGGTTCGTCCGGTTCAACCGGGAGTATCCGAGCGACTGGCATCTGCGGACGGAGCGGGTGGTCGCCGAGCCGGGGCAGGTCGTCACCTGGCTCCGGTTCACCGTGGGGTTCGAGGGGGCGGAGGAGATGCACGCCATCTCCTTCTTCACCGGCGACGAGAAGGGGAACATCACCACGATGACCGACTTCTGGCCCGAGCCCTACGAGCCCCCGGCGAGCCGGAGCCATCTGACGGACCTGACGGAGCGGTACTGACCGAGCCGACCCCGCGAACCGGGGCCCCGCAGCCGCCCCGTACCTTGGAAGGCGTGTACCGGTTTCTGCTGACGCCCCGTTGGTGGGGGATCAACGTCTTCGTGCTGCTCGCCATCCCCTTCTGCGTGTTCATGGGGTCCTGGCAGCTGAGCCGGTTCGAGGACCGGGTGCAGGACCACAAGACCGCCACCGAGGAGGTCTCCGCCGAGAAGCAGGAGGCCGCCCGGCCGCTCGCCGAGCTGCTGCCCGTCGACAAGAAGACCTCCGGGGACCGTGTCACCGTCAGCGGACGGTACGGCAAGCAGCTGCTCGTTCCGGGGCGGCAGCTCGACGACCGGGACGGGTACTTCGTGCTCACCCTGCTGCGGACCGATGAGGGCAAGGCACTGCCCGTCGTGCGCGGGTGGCTGCCCGGTATCGCCGGCGCCGCCAAGGCACCTGCTCCGCCCGCCGGCGAAGTCACCGTCACCGGTGCGCTCCAGGCGTCCGAGACCCCGGGGTCGAATGGCGTGAGCGCCGCCGGTGGTCTCCCGGCCGGGCAGACCGGCGCGATCAGTGCGGCCTCGCTCGTGAACCTCGTGCCGTACGACCTGTACGACGCCTGGGTCACCCTCGACAAGGGCGACTCGGGGATGAAGGCCGTACCGGCGACCGCGCCCGCGGACACCGGGCTCGACCTGAAGGCGTTCCAGAACCTCGGCTACACCGGCGAGTGGTTCGTCTTCGCGGGGTTCGTCGTCTTCATGTGGTTCCGGCTGGTGCGGCGGGAGGTGGAGTTCGCGCGGGACGCCGAGCTGGGGCTCGCCCCTGCCGACGTCGACGCCGACGCCAGCACCTCTGGCGGGGAACCCGCACCCGCTCGCCAAGACGTCGGCGTCTGATCCCCGCAGGGCGCGGGGGCCACTACGGGACCACTACGCGGTGGTCTCCGCCATGACCCCCGTCTTGTACACCGTGCCCGCGCACGCGTTCGACACCGTCGCCGACACCGTGGGCGAGCCGGCCTCCGCCGTGTAGGACACCGCCACGCTGCCGTCGGCCACCGTGCCGTCCTCCGTGACCAGCTGGGTGGTGGTGCCGTCGCTGCCGGTCGTGGTGGTCGTCCCCGTGTCGGTGCTCTCGCTCGGCGTGGGCGTCGGTGACGCCGAGGGGTCGCCCGTGCTGCCGCCGTCGGTGGTGCCACCGCTCGGGGGGCACGTCTCCGAGGGCACCCACGCGAACTGCACCGTGTACGCCGCGCCCGGCTGGAGCACCAGCCCGCTGGACCAGAGCGACGGGTCGGGCAGGCCGCCCGCCGCGTCCCCTGCCACATGTTCGGCGACGCCGACCTTCGTCGCGTCCGCCGCGCCCTGCGCGAACGGCGACACGGTGCCACTGCCGTCGACCGTACAGCTGGCGCTGGAGACGTTGACGACCCGGAACGTGCCGTACACCGTGCCGGTGGTGTCGGGGTCGCCGACCGAACCGGTGGCCGAGCCCAGCTGGGTCGCATCGCAGGCGGACGGGGTCGCCGGGGTGTCCTGCTGACCGCCGCCTCCGTTCGTGCTGCCGCCGCCGCTGCCCTTGTCCGGGTCGGTCGCGCCGCCCGTGGGGCTGCTCGACGGCTTGTCCTTGACCGTGCCGGAGCTGCCCCCGGCGGTGCTCTCGCCGCCGTCCGGGTCCTTGCCCGAGCCCTTGTCCCCCTCGGTCTGCGAGCCGTGGCCCGCGATGACGGAGGGGTCGGCCTCGGAGCCGGTGACGTTCGAGACCAGCAGCGCGGGGATGGCCGTACCGATGAAGAGCAGGGCGGCGGCAGCGCCGATGGCGGCGTGCCGCTTGCGCGCCCGGCGGGCGGGCACGGCGCGTCGGAGATGGGCCAGCACGGCGTCGGTGGGCTCGATCCCGCCCACCGCCTGCTGCATCATCCTGCGCAGTGCCAGCTCGTCCGAGTCGAGCCCGTCCAGGCTCTGGTCGTCGGGGCCGTGGTTCACAGTTCCGTTCCCAGCGTGCGATTGCTTGTGCTCTTGCTCGTGGCGACCGGGTCCATGGACTCCGGCCGGCCAACTCCCGTTGGATCGGGCCCCGTTGGAAGGAAGCCTACCGGCCCTGAACTCCCCGGTCCGGAAACCGCCGGTCCCCGCACCCGCGTCCTCGCGCACCCCCGGGCCCGCGTCCTCGCCCGGCTCACGCCCGCCGCGGCCCTGTTCCCGGACTTGTTCCGGTACTGGTTCCTGGACCTGTCCGTCGGCTTGCCGGACTTGTTCCGGGCCCTCTTCCTGGGCCTGGCCCTGAGCCTCGGCCTGGTTCCGGCCCTGCTCCGGGCCCTCGTGCTCCTGACCCTGCTGGTCCTGCCCCCGCTGGTCCCGCCGCTCCCGCGCCTGGTCCTTGTCCCGTTCCTGGCCGCCCCGGCCCTCGCCCTGACCCTGGCCCTGACCCTGGTCACTCATGCCGGTTCCTCCATGGCGATGCGCAGCGCGGCTATCCCGCGTGAGCCGTACGCCTTCACCGAACCGAGCGACACGCCCAGCGTCTCGGCGACCTGGGCCTCGGTCATGTCCGCGAAGTAGCGCAGGACGAGGACCTCGCGCTGGCGGCGCTGCAGGCCCTTCATCGCCTTGATGAGGGAGTCGCGCTCCAGCAGGTCGTACGCCCCCTCCTCCGCGCTCGCCATGTCCGGCATTGGCTTGGAAAGGAGCTTCAGGCCGAGGATGCGGCGGCGCAGGGCGGAGCGCGAGAGGTTCACCACCGTCTGGCGCAGATAGGCGAGCGTCTTCTCCGGGTCACGGACGCGCTTGCGCGCCGAGTGGACCCGGATGAACGCCTCCTGGACGACGTCCTCGCAGGACGCGGTGTCGTCGAGGAGCAGCGCCGCGAGTCCGAGGAGCGAGCGGTAGTGGGCGCGGTACGTCTCGGTCAGGTGATCGACCGTCGTCCCCGCAGCCGCGCTCTCGTCGGCGCCTTCGCGCTGGTTGGGTATGCGGGCCGGCCGCGCTGCGGGCATCGGCGCGATCACCGGCATGCCGCCGGGCGTACCGGGCACGCGGGGTCGGCGGGGCGGACGCAGGGCCGTGCCGCGCGTCGCCGCTGTGAAGTCGAGAACCTCTGCTGCCACGCATGTTGGACACGCCTCCCCCCTTCAGGGTTGTACGCATCCGGCATCACGTTTGCGTCGTACGACACAGCCACCTTCATGCGTCCCGCTCTTCCCCTAAATCCATGGTGACCGGCGTCCCCCGCACGGCCTTGGCGTCCCCAACGCCCCGGAAGGGCGTCCGCAAAGACGCTCCCCGCCCTCCGCGCGGTTGCGGAGAACGGGGAGCAAAATCTTCGGAGCCCCACAAGTTGTCACCTGGATCCTACAAACGTTTTCTGCCACCACCAGAGTGATTTTCGACAAGATCCATAACAAGATCAATAAATCGCGGCGGACCGGAGGGGTGCACAACCCGCAGGTCAGGAAGGCGTCAGGAAGCCGCCGGGAAGGGCTCAGGACAGCTCGGCGGCCACCAGCTCGGCGATTTGTGCCGTATTGAGCGCGGCTCCCTTGCGCAGATTGTCCCCGCACACGAACAGCTCCAGCGCGGTCGGGTCGTCCAGCGCCCGCCGGACCCGGCCGACCCAGGTCGGATCCGTACCGACCACGTCCACCGGCGTCGGGAACTCCCCCGCGTCCGGGTTGTCGTACAGCACGACCCCGGGTGCGGTGGCGATGATCTCCCGGGCCCCGGCGACGGTGACCTCGCGCTGGAAGCGGGCGTGGACGGTCAGCGCGTGCGCGGTGACGACCGGGACGCGGACGCAGGTCACGGCCACGGGGAGCTTCGGCAGCCCGAGGATCTTGCGGGACTCGTCGCGGATCTGCATCTCGTCCGACGACCAGCCGTCCGCCCGAGCCGTTCCGGCCCACGGTACGACGTTCAGCGCGACCGGCTCCGGGAACGGCCCCGTCCCGTCACCCACGGCCCGCCGTACGTCTCCGGGGCTGGTCCCCAGTTCCGTACCGGCGACCAGGGACAGCTGCCGGCGCAGGGTGTCCACGCCGGCCCGGCCCGCCGCGCTCACCGCCTGGTACGAGGAGACGACCAGCTCGCGCAGCCCGAACTCGGCGTGCAGCGCGCCCAGGGCGACGATCATCGACAGGGTGGTGCAGTGCGGGTTGGCGATGATGCCGCGCGGGCGCTGCCGTACCGCGTGCGGATTGACCTCGGGGACGACCAGGGGGACCTCGGGGTCCATCCGGAAGGCGCCCGAGTTGTCGATCACGACGACACCCTTGGCGGCGGCGACCGGCGCCCAGCGCTCGGCGATCTCCTCGGGTACGTCGAACATGGCGACGTCGACGCCGTCGAAGACCTGCTCCGACAGCGCCACCACCTCGACCTCCTCGCCGCGCACGGCCAGCTTGCGGCCGGCCGAGCGCGGGGAGGCGACCAGACGGATCTCGCCCCAGATGTCCGCGTGCTGGGACAGGATCTGGAGCATGACCGCACCGACGGTGCCGGTCGCCCCCACGACGGCGAGCGTCGGCCCCACAGGATTGGCCATCAGCGGCCGGTGCCTCCGTAGACGACGGCTTCGTCGCTGTCGGAGTCGAGGCCGAAGGCCGAGTGCACGGCGCGGACGGCCCCGGGGACGTCGTCCTCACGGGTGACGACCGAGATGCGGATCTCGGATGTCGAGATCAGCTCGATGTTCACACCCGCGTCGGACAGCGCCTGGAAGAAGGAGGCGGTGACGCCCGGGTTGGTCTTCATCCCCGCGCCGACCAGCGAGATCTTGCCGATCTGGTCGTCGTAGCGCAGCGAGTCGAAGGCGATCGCCGCCTTCGCCTTCTCCAGGGCGTCGATGGCCTTGCGGCCCTCGGCCTTGGGGAGGGTGAAGGAGATGTCCGTCAGGCCCGTCGAGGCCGCCGACACGTTCTGCACGATCATGTCGATGTTGATCTCGGCGTCCGCGATGGCGCGGAAGATCACCGCGGCCTCGCCCGGCTTGTCCGGGACGCCGACGACCGTGATCTTGGCTTCGGAGACGTCATGGGCGACTCCGGAGATGATGGCGTGCTCCACCTGCTGGTCCCCTTGCGACTCGGGCTTCTCGTTGCTGACCCAGGTGCCCGGCAGTCCGGAGAAGGACGAGCGCACATGGATCGGGATGTCGTAACGGCGGGCGTACTCCACACAGCGGTGGAGCAGCACCTTGGAGCCGGAGGCGGCCAGCTCCAGCATGTCCTCGGAGGAGATCCAGTCGATCTTCCGGGCCTTCTTCACCACGCGCGGGTCGGCGGTGAACACACCGTCGACGTCCGTGTAGATCTCGCACACCTCGGCGTCGAGGGCGGCGGCGAGAGCGACGGCGGTGGTGTCGGAACCGCCGCGCCCCAGCGTGGTGATGTCCTTCTTGTCCTGGCTGACGCCCTGGAACCCGGCGACGATGGCGATGTTGCCCTCGTCGAGCGCGGTCCGGATGCGTCCCGGCGTGACGTCGATGATCCGGGCTTTGTTGTGGACCGAGTCGGTGATGACACCTGCCTGGCTGCCGGTGAACGACTGGGCCTCGTGGCCCAGGTTTTTGATCGCCATGGCCAGCAGCGCCATGGAGATCCGCTCTCCCGCGGTCAGCAGCATGTCGAACTCACGCCCGGCAGGCATCGGAGACACCTGCTCGGCGAGATCGATCAGCTCGTCCGTCGTGTCGCCCATCGCGGAAACGACCACGACCACCTGGTGGCCGTTCTTCTTCGCTTCCACGATTCGCTTGGCGACACGCTTGATGCCCTCGGCATCGGCTACGGATGAGCCTCCGTACTTCTGCACGACAAGGCCCACGTGCACTCCTCGCTCAGTCCGTCTGCGGTCGGCTCAGTTTAACGAGCGGCCGAAATCCCCTTACCGGGTATCGCATGGTGAGATGTCCCGCTCACCACAACAATCACCACAGTGATCACCGCAGGGATCTTCGGCCGCTCGAACGGCTCCTGCCCATCCATCGACGGGATACGCGTTCCGACCACGGGATACTCGTTGCGGCTGTGAATTAAGTTTCAAGGACTGACCACTGCGACGACATAAGGTTCGGCTGTGCGCGTACTCCTGGTGGAAGACGATGAACCCGTGGCCCAGTCGCTCCGCCGCGGCCTGCTGCGTTACGGCTTTGAGGTGGCGTGGGTGTCCACGGGCGGCGCGGCGCTCAGCCACACCGATCCGTACGACGTCGTCCTGCTCGACCTCGGCCTGCCCGACACCGACGGCCTGGACGTCTGCCGGGCGCTGCGCGAACGCGGCGACGTCCCGATCATCGTCATCAGCGCCCGCAGCGACGAGACGGACCGGGTGGTCGGACTGGAACTCGGCGCCGACGACTACGTCTCCAAGCCCTTCGGCGTACGGGAGGTCATCGCGCGCATAAGGGCGGTGATGCGGCGCGTCCAGCCCCGTACGACGGCGGAGTCCGGCCCCGACCGGTACGGCACCCGTCTGACGATCGACCGCAAGGCCGCCCGCGTCCGCCTGGACGGCGAGGAGGTCGCCCTCGCCCCCAAGGAGTACGACCTGCTGGCCTTCCTCACCGAGGAGCCGGGCGCGCTGATGTCGCGCGAGCAGATCATGGAGGCGGTCTGGGACGCGAACTGGTTCGGGCCGACGAAGACCCTCGACGTCCATGTGGCGGCGCTGCGGCGCAAGCTGAAGGGCGCGATCACGATCGAGGCGGTACGGGGGGTCGGGTTCCGCCTGGAGATCGACAAGGCCGCCGAGAAGGAAACGGGCGGCGAGGGTGACGGCGGGGGCTCGGGCGCCTCATGAACCGCCAGCTCATCCGCAGCTACATCCTGCTCGTCGCGGTCGCCATCCTGCTGTTCACGGTGCCGGTGGCCTTCACGCTCACCAAGCAGCTGCGGGACGACACCAAGGTGTCCGTCCAGCGCGAGGCCCAGACCATGGCGCTGCTCCTGGGCAACGGGGACAAGACGTCGTGCGGCGCCCTGGAGAAGGTGGCCAAGGCGTACGACGCCAAGACTCCCGACACCGTCCAGGTGACCCCGACCGGCCGCTGCGACCCGGACCTGCCGGCGCCCGTCGCGGACGCGGCGCTGACACGGGCCGTGCAGGACAACAGGTCGACGACCGACTGGGGTTCGGACTTCGTCTGGGGCAAGCACCTCACGATCACCGTCCCCGCGCAGGGGGACGCGGCCGTACGGATCGTGTACTCGACCTCGGACATGACCCAACGGCTGTGGGGCATCTGGGGTTTCCGGGCCGCTCTCGCCGTGCTGGTCCTCGCGGCTGCCGCCGCCATCGGTGCCATCGCGGCCCGCCGGATCACCGCTCCCCTACGCGAACTGAACGGCATGGCAAGCAAGTTCAGCGACGGCGACCTGACCGCCCGCTCGCAGGTGACGGGCCCGCCGGAGACCCAGACCCTGGCGCGCACCCTCAACCAGGGTGCGGAGCGCCTGGACACCCTGGTCGCCTCGCAGCGGATCTTCGTCGCGGACGCCTCGCACCAACTCCGTACCCCGCTCACGGCGTTGCGGCTGTCGCTGGACAACATCGCGGACGGCACGGACGACGAGTTCGTACGGGAGGACGTGGAGCAGGCGACCGCGGAGGTGGTCCGGATGAGCCGTCTCGTCAACGGGCTGCTGGTGCTGGCCCGGGCCGAGGCGAAGGTGACTGCGGCGGAGCCGCTCTCCCTGCGGGACATCGTGGACGAACGTCTGTCGGTGTGGAGGCCGGCCGCCGACGAGCGCGGAGTCACCATCGCGCTCAGGGGGAGTGGGGGTGCCGACGGCCGGCTGCTTGTGCTGGCCAGCCCCGGTCATCTGGACCAGGTGCTGGACAACGTGCTGTCCAACGCCCTGGAGGTCTCACCGGACGGCGGAACGATCACCGTACGGGCGGAGCCTCGGGGCGAGGAGATGGAGTTGACGGTGGCGGACGGGGGTCCCGGCATGTCGGACGCCGAGAAGTCCCGTGCCTTCGACCGCTTCTGGCGCGGTCAGGGCCTCACCGGGCGCTCCGGTTCCGGGCTCGGCCTCGCCGTCGTCAAGCAGCTGGTGACGGACGACGGCGGGACGGTGACCCTGGCGGACGCGCCCGGGGGCGGCCTGTGCGTCCGGATCACACTCCGGTCCGCACAGCGCGCGAGCTGAGACGGGTACGGATGGCCGGGGCCTAGCCCTCGGGCATCATCGACGAGTGGTGGTTGACGATCAGCCACTCGCCGCCCCGCTTCTCGTACTCGTACGTGTAGCGGGCGTCGACCCTCTTCTTCTCGCCGGTCTTCGGGTCGGTGAGGATGAAGTAGTACGAGCCGGTGTCGATCGCCGAGTTGCTGTCCAGGACGTTGATGATCGTCTTGGTCTTCGTGCCGACCGGCTTGTTCTCCAGGAAGTGGTCGAAGTAGTCCTCGATCTCGGCGTGGTTGGTGCGGATCTTGTTGGACACGGTCGGCAGCAGCACCGCGTCGTCCGCGTACCGCTCGGTGACCTTCTCCGGGTCGCCGGTCTGCAGGGACTTGTTCCAGCCGTCGAAGAGGGCCGCGATCTGCTTCTTGCTGGGCTTCTTCGGCTGGTCGCCACCCGCCGCACTGACCCCGACCGTCACCGTGGCTGCGGTGACAAGGGCGGTGGCGGTGACGAGGGCGGCGCGTATGCGGGTCTTGCGGGTCATCGCAACTCCTGTGCGGGTGAGGTGGTTTGCTCCCTCCGCATCTCCTGCGGTGGAAGTGACTCCAGCCTCGCTTTCCGCTGGTTAGCGCCCGTGCAAGGGACGTACAGGGGTCGGGAAGGACGATTCCAATTCGCGCAAGGTGACGGACCTGTGACGCTCCGGATCGGCGGGCTGCACCATCGATCCACCGGCCCCGCCCAGGACGCGCACAATCGCCCCAGTACGGTGAGGCATGATCTCCCGGCAGAAACTGCTCATGTTCGCCGCCGCACTGACGCTCACCGGCTGCGGACCGGGCTCGTCGGACAGTGCCGACGGCGCCGCCGCGAGCCCCGCGGCCAAGGGTGCCGTCACGGCGGCGCAGGCGGCGAAGATCCTCGACACCTACGAGACGGTCAACAACAAGGCCAACTCCCAGCAGGACGCGGACCTGTTGGGCACCGTCGAGAGCGGGCAGGTGTACGAGCAGAGCAAGGCCGACTACCGCCTCTTCGAGACCGAGTCGAAGGAGGACCAGGCCGCCTACCGCAAGCCCTTCCACTACACCGGCCGGAAGTACTGGATACCGGCGGGCAAGGACTGGTTCGCGGTGACGACTAAGGCGAGCGGCTCGAAGAGCGAGGCGCTGCTGGTCTTCGGCAAGGAGTACGACGACTGGAAGCTGATGTCGGCCGTCTACTCGGAGGTCCCCCTCCCGGCGATCGCCACCGACGACGCGGGCCTGGCCACCGCCGTCGACGCAGGCACCCGCGTCGGCACACTCGCCCCGAACCAGATCTCGGCGGCGTTCGAGGACCTGTACGCGACCGGCGGCAAGAAGGCCGGCACGGGCATCTCGCAGACCACCGAGGTCGCGAAGGACGCGATCGAGACCTACACGAAGCGCGACAGCGGCAAGGGCGCGGCGTACGCGACCAAGGTGTACGTCGCCACACCCGCCGAGTTCGACACGGTGTACGCCCTGCGGCTCAAGGACGGCGGTGTCCTGGCCGCGCTGCCGACCGCGCACGCCTCCCAGTTCGTGCTGAAGGCCTCGTACCGCGAGAACTACGACATCACGCCGACGGAGGTGGAGTCGGTCTTCAACGGCCGGGACCGCGACACCGTGGTGAACACCTACCAGGGCATGGCCCTGGCCACCCTCCCGAAGACGGGCAAGCCGTCGGTACTCGCCCGCGAGTACCGGATCGTGGACTCGCAGTAACAGCAGCCGGAGACCGGACAGTTGACAACGGGACTGTTACTCACCGCGACGGTCACCCTCGCCTCGTGCGTGCAGTGGCTGACGGGAATGGGCTTCGCCCTGGTCTCGGTGCCCGTCCTGATCCTGCTCCTGGGGCCCGCCGACGGTGTGGTCCTGGCCAACTGCGCGTCCGGGGTCATCTGTCTGGTGGGTCTGGCGGGCGGCTGGCGGCAGGTCCGGCTGCCCGCGATGGTGCCGCTGTGCGTCGCGGCGGCGTGCACGGTACCGGCGGGCACCTGGCTGGCCCGCCGGCTGCCCGAGCCGGCGCTGCTCGCGGCGATGGGCGCCCTGGTGACGACGGCCGCCGTCCTGGTCCTGCGCGGCACCCGGGTGCCTGCCCTGCGCGGCGGAGCGGGAGCGGTGGCCGCGGGCGCGGCGGGCGGCTTCATGAACTCGGCAGCGGGCGTGGGCGGTCCCCCGGTGTCGCTGTACGCGGTCAACGCGGGCTGGACGGTACGGGAGTTCGTCCCGAACGCCATGTTCTACGGCGTCCTGGTGAACGCCGTCTCGGTCGCGTCGAACGGCCTCCCCCACCTGCCCCCAACCCTGTGGACAGCGTCGGCCGCTGCCATGCTGACGGGCACCCTGCTCGGCAGAACCCTCGCCGGCCGCATCCCGGAACCCCGGGCCCGGCTCCTGGTCCTGCTGCTGGCCCTGGCGGGCGGGGTGACGACGCTGGGGAAGGGGGTGTGGGGGATGGTCATGGGGTCGTAGGGCTCTGGGGCCCTAGAGTCGCCGTATGGGCGATGCGCGGGTGGTGCTGATCGGCGGCACGTCGAACACCGGAAAGTCGTCCGTCGCCCAAGTGGTCGCGGAACGGCTGGAGTTCACGTACCGGTCGACGGATGGCCTCGCCCGCCATCCGGGACGGCCGTGGCGTACGCCGGGGTGGGAGGTCCCAGACCATGTCGCCGAGCACTACCGCACGCTCTCCGTCGAGGAGTTGGTCTCCTCGGTCCTGGACCACTACGAACGCCTGTGGCCCCGGATCGAGGAGCTGATCGCCCAACACGCGGACGGGCAGGGCGGCTTGGTCCTAGAGGGCTCGGCCCTCTGGCCCACCCACGTCGCGGCACTGACCGTCCCGCGCACGGCCGCCGTATGGCTCACCGCCGAGGACGCCGTCGTACGAGCCCGGGTGCACGAGGCCGGCCACTACGCGGAGTCGACGGCCGAGGAGCGGCACCTGATGGACAAGTTCCTTGCCCGCAGCGCCCGTTACCAGTCCCTCATGCGGGCCGAGCTGACCGCGCTCGGCCTCGCCCCGGCCCGCGTCGTGGACGCGGGTGACGGGCGGTCGGTGGGGGCGGTGGCCGACGCGGTCCTGGGCGTCCTCGACAGGTGACGGGACAGAGAGCGCGCTACTTCACCGTCCGCAGGCCCAGCGGTTCCGCGATCTCCTCCGCCATCACCTTGCCGGCCTCCTCCGCCAGGGTCTCGTCGCCGAGGTCCTGGTCCGTGTCCAGGCCGTCCAGCTCCTCCAGGGGCTGGTTCAGGCGGACGTGGGCGACCACGGACTGGAGGGCGCGGAGGGTGGCCGACGCCGTCGAGCCCCAGTTGGAGAAGTACGAGAACTGCCACCACCACAGGGCCTCCGTGGTGCGGCCCGCGCGGTAGTGGGCCATGCCGTGGCGCAGGTCGGCGAGGACGTCGGCCAGGTCGTCGGAGATACGGGCCGGGACCGGGGCCTTGCGGGGCTCGTACGGGTCGAAGACCTCCGAGTAGACGTCGATCGGTTCCAGCATCACCGCCAGGCGTTCACGGATGTCGTCCACGTCCGGCTCCGGGCCCAGGTCGGGCTCGTAGCGCTCGTCCGGGACGATGTCCTCGTGCGCGCCGAGGCGACCGCCGGCCAGCAGGAGCTGGGAGACCTCCAGGAGGAGGAAGGGGACCGCCGAGTCGGGGTCCTCGCCCTTCGCGACCTCGGTGACGGCCACCAGGAAGCTCTCCACCTGGTCGGCGATCTGGACCGCGAAGTCGTCCGGGTCCTGCGTCGTGTCGTGCAGCGTGGCGTCAGACATCTAGGAGTCGTCTCCCCTCGAAGGCGCGGCCAAGGGTCACCTCGTCCGCGTATTCCAGGTCGCCACCCACAGGGAGGCCGCTGGCCAGGCGGGTGACCTTGAGGCCCATGGGCTTGATCATGCGGGCGAGATACGTGGCCGTGGCCTCGCCCTCCAGGTTCGGGTCCGTGGCCAGGATCAGCTCCGTGACCGCGCCGTCGGCGAGCCGGGCCAGGAGTTCCCTTATGCGGAGGTCGTCGGGACCGACGCCCTCGATCGGGCTGATCGCGCCGCCCAGGACGTGGTACTTGCCCCGGAACTCACGGGTGCGTTCGACCGCGACGACGTCCTTGGGCTCCTCGACGACACAGATGACCGTGAGGTCCCGGCGCGGGTCGCGGCAGATGTTGCACAGCTCCTCCTGCGCCACGTTGCCGCAGGTCGCGCAGAAGCGGACCTTCGCCTTCACTTCGAGGAGGGCGTGCGCCAGCCGCCGTACGTCCGTCGGCTCCGCCTGGAGGATGTGGAAGGCGATCCGCTGCGCGCTCTTGGGACCGACGCCGGGGAGCCGCCCCAGTTCGTCGATGAGGTCCTGGACCACGCCTTCGTACACGGACTGCCTTTCCTGTTCCCTTTAGTGCTTCGGTTGCTTCGATCCTGTCGTACGTACCGTAGTTGGCCGCCGCCCGCCTGAGGAAGGCGGGACGGGGGGCGCGCGGTGCGAACGTCAGAACGGCAGGCCCGGGATGCCGCTTCCGCCGCCGCCCAGACCCTGCGCCAGCGGGCCTAGCTTCTGCTGCTGAAGCTGCTGCGCGTTCTCGTTCGCCGCCTGTACGGCCGCCACGACCAGGTCGGCGAGGGTCTCCGTGTCCTCCGGGTCGACCGCCTTCGGGTCGATCTTGAGGGCGCGCAGTTCGCCGGCGCCCGTCACGGTCGCCTTGACCAGACCGCCGCCCGCCTGCCCGTCGACCTCGGTCCGCGCGAGTTCCTCCTGCGCGTTCGCCAGGTCCTGCTGCATCTTCTGGGCCTGCTGGAGCAGCTGCTGCATGTTGGGCTGGCCACCACCGGGGATCACGATCAGCTCCTCTTTCGGTCTCTTCCGCGTCGTTCACCTACGAACGAATTCGGCGTTCAGCATGAGCGTCTCTAATCAGCTTAGTGATCCCGTGCCAGACGTGGTGTCTGGCGGTGGGATTCCCATCGTGGAGGGGTGGCGTGGGCGTGCAGGTGGAAGCCTGCGCCCAGTGTCGCTCCTCGTGGCCGGTGTCGGCTGTTGGTGGGTGTGCTGATCGTTGTCACGCCCTGGTGCCGGTGGGCTGCGCGGGGCAGCCGGTTCCGGTCCGTGTGAGTGTGTCCCTCCGGACGCTGGCCTACCGGACGCGAAGGTCTGGTGGGGGAGGGTGTCCGGCGTCGCCTGGGCGTCGGACGTGTGGTTCGAGGCCGGGTGGGGCCGGTCTTGGACCGGTCCGTCCGGCTGGTCTTCGGTGTGGTCGGTGTGATGACCGCGCCCGCTTCGAGCCTGTCGATCACCGTGCGGATCGCCATCGTGCCGCTGGTGCGGTCGGTGACGGTCTTGGTCTGATGGGTCAGGCCGCGGGCGGCGATCCGCCGCCAGGCGCCGTTGTCGCGGTCGCCCTGCCACCCGCACTCCGGGCTGGGGCAGAGGGCCCATTTCCATCCGGGTGTGGTGGGCCGGTCGGGGGCTCTGCGGTGCCGCAGCGGGGTGAGGCATCGGGGGCAGTGCTTGGAGGTGTTGCGCGCGGGGACGGTGACGACGGCGATCCCGGTCTCAGCGGCGAGGTGGCGCATGCGGTCCACGATCTGCCCGCGCACCTGCTGGGAGAGGCGGGTGTTCATGGTGCGGCCCATGCCCTTGGCTTCCATCGACCGCAGGTCTTCGACGTAGATCACCGTGGCCGAGGCGGTGACGGCCTGATCCACTGTCCAGCGCGCGGCAGCCCAGGCGAGGGCGTCGTTGAGGCGGGAACGCCGGTCGCAGACATGCCGGATCTCATCGGACAGCACCGCGTGTCTGGCGGTCAGTGCGTGCTGCTCGTTGCCGCCGGTGAGCCGCTGGATGGGGGTCCCCCCGCGCGAGCGAAGCCGAGCGTGGGGGAGGTCGGACTTGGTGTGCAGGTGCTCGGACAGCCGGCGCAGCCGGTGCTGTCTGGCGAGGACCCCGGCGGCGCGGAACTGTCCGCCGGAGCCGAGGGCGGTGATCTGGCCGTCGTCGTGCAGGCGTGCGGCTCCGGCCGACAGCAGGGTGTTCAGGCCCCAGTCCACGCCCAGCGCGATCGTGTGACCGGTGCGCCTAGTCTTCGGGACGGCGTGGGTGTAGGCGAGATCCGCCCTCACCCGGCCCTGGTGGATACGCAGGGTGGGCAGATGCAGCACCGCACCGGCCGGGATCGTCGGAGGCAGCACAATGGGGCAGGCCACCCAGGTCCAGTCTTTGTACGAGGCCGGGTCGGGGCGGGTGGGCAGTTGCAACCGCAGCAGCGCCCGACCGCCTTCGTCGGCGCGTTCGATGGTGGCCTGCTGCCCGTCGCAGGCGGACAGCAGCAGCATCCGCGCGACGCGGGGCACGGTCTCCAGCTCGAAGACATCGGCCGGCATCCGGCCGTACTGCTTCACGAACGCGGCGATCTGCCGGGTCCGGCCCTTGATGACACTGGACGGCAGGAACTGGCCACCGGACACCGCCGCACGCACCGCATCCCACTCCGCAGCGGTGCGCCGGGCGGGGTCGGCGGGCCAGACCGCGACGACTGCGGCGGTCAGGTCGGCGCGCCACTTCGCCGAGCGCAGGGTGCGCCCGGCCTGTTCCTGCGCCATCCGCACGATGCGATCGTTGACCCTGACACCCTCGGCCGGGCCGACGGTCCAGCCCAGGCGGCGCAGGGCCATCCACGCGTTCGACGGCAGTGCGCGGCCCCCGGCGTCCTCACCACCGGCCAGCACACCCACATCGACGGTGTTCCAGTGCTCGGCCAACAGAACAGCAACCATGCCGGACACCAGATCGGCAGCCCACCCCACCCGTTCCGCCAGCACACCTGCGGACAGGACCTCGCCCGTCCTCTCATCGGCGCCGGTACGCAACAGGCCACGGGCACAGGCGGTACGGGCCGTCTCACCCTCGACCAGCGGCACCTTCCGACTCACCACCGCCCCCTCCCCACACACGATGCTGTCATCCGATCAACGACACCCCTCGCGAAAAGGTCACGCAATCGATCCTCGTACTCACACTCGACATCAGCGCCGGACGCAAGGCACGACGCCAGAAGATGACAAATCACTACGGATACCTAAGAAAATAGATGAGCCTACGTGGTCGGCCCGGCTGTCGCTCCGGCGCTACTCCGGCACTCTTTCGAGTGAGCCGGTCACGGTGCCATACCTGATCAAGGACGTCTTCCGAGCGGAAAAGAAACGAAAGCCCGGTCATCGCCACCCATTGGGCGGTAGGAATGGGGCGGCGCGACAGCTTTACAACCGCATCAGACGTCACGCGGGCACCCTTACGGTGTCACGCACCGTGATTGAAGGAGTGCCGGGTGAGCCAGCCGGAGATGCAGCCCGAGGGGCCGTCCCAGAGACCGCCCCACGACGGGCGGAGCGAAGGTCCCGCCGGGCTCGGTTTCGCCGGGCTGCGGCCCGGGGACCTCACCGGCCGGCCCTTCCCCCTCGGCGACTGGGGCGAGCCCGCACCACGCCTCGACGAGCTGTACCGGTGGGTGGAGCAGGGGGCGCTGGAGACGGCGGCCTGGTACCTCACCGACCGGGTGTGGAAGCGGCGGGGTGCCCGCGCGCTGCGTACGGGCGCCGCGCTCGGGGCGGTCACCGGGGCGGCGCTGCCGCTGCTGGACCTGACCGGGGTGATGGGCGAGGTGGCCCCCTGGGGATATCTGGCGCTGCTGCTCGCGGTGGCGTGCGTGGCCGTGGACCGGTTCTTCGGGATCACCTCGGGCTGGATAAGGGACGTCGCCACCGCGCAGGCCGTGCAGCGGCGGCTGCAGGTGCTGCAGTTCGAGTGGGCGTCGGAGAGCGTGCGCGAGGTGCTGGGCCCGACGGAGGGGACGGCGAGCGAGGCGGCGGACCGGTGTCTGGGAGTGCTGCGCCGCTTTTCGGAGGACGTGACGGAGTTGGTGCGGGCGGAGACGGCGGACTGGATGGTGGAGTTCCGGGCGGGGGGTGCGCCGTTGGGGATGCAGTCGGCGGGGGCGGGGGTGCCCCGGCAGGACGCGACGGTCCACCAGGGGCGGTTCGGGATCGCAGCACCGGGGGCACGACCGAACATGCCTCGGCAGCGGCCGCCGGAGGCGAGGTAAGGGTTTTTCTCGCCCCCGCCGCCCTTACCCGTCCCATCCCGTTCCTGGGGGCTGCGCCCCCAGACCCCCCTTCGGCCTGAACGGCCTCGTCCTCAATCGCCGGACGGGCTGGAAATGCGGGCCGGCGCTGAAAGATCAAGCCCGGCCAGCACCATCAAGCCCCGGCCGACACCATCCAGCCCGTCCGGCGATTGAGGACGAGCGCGTTTTAGCGCGATGCGGGGGTTCGGGGGCGGCAGCCCCCGAGGATGGGAACGGGTAAGGGCGGCGGGGGCGAAAGACCTACCCCGGCGCCGGGAACGCCACCTGGCTTCTCAGGCCCGTCCCGCCCACCGCTCGTACCCCGAAGAACACGTTGTCCTTTGACAGGGCCAGTTCGTGCGACGTCACGTCTCCCACGGGGACCACGTGGGTCCACTCCGGGGACGTCGTCTCGCGCCAGACGATCTCGTAGCCCGCCAGGTCCGGTTCGGTACCCCGTGTCCACACCAACTGCGTCGCGTTCGTCAGCGTCGACGTCAGGATCTTGGCGCCGCGTGGTGTGCCCGGGGCCTGGGCCAGCGTCCACAGTGCCGCCGCGTTCACCCTCGCGACCCGGGCGATGTACGGGAAGTCGCAGAACTCCGGCAGGTCTCCGTACTGTTTGCCGGTCTCGTCGACCCGTACGTCCTGGTGCTGGTGGGCGAAGTCCTCGGTCGGTTCGGTGAAGCGGGCGGCCGGGTAGCCGCGTTCCAGGAAGGGGATGTGGTCGCCGCCCCGACGGTAGCGGTCCCTGCGGTACACCACCCGGACGTGCATCCCCGTCGCCTCGTTGTCGGCGACATCGCTCACGAAGCGGGCCAACTGCCGCGCCGGCGAGTCGTTCTCACCGCCCACCGAACGCCGTACCGCCGCCTCCTCCGGGGTCTCCGAAGACGGGACGCCCTCCGCGAACAGGCGGATCGTGTACGGGTCCACGGTGCCGTCGTCCGCCTTCGGGCTGCCGACTATGTCGTTCGTGAACATGGCTTGGAGGTCCGTAGCGGACGACTTGAACTGTTGCGCCATGTACGCCGCCCCGTACAGGCCCTGCTCCTCCCCCGCCACCGCCGCGAAGACGATCGTCGCCGCCGGGCGGCGCTTCGCCATCACCCTCGCCAACTCCATGGCCACGGCCACGCCCGACGCGTCGTCGTCCGCGCCCGGTGCGTCCGAGACCGCGTCCATGACGTCCGTGGCGCGGGAGTCGTAGTGCCCGGAGACCACGTACACGCGCTCCGGGGCAATCGAGCCGCGCAAGGTCGCGACCACGTTCGTGATGCGCGTCGCCACCGGGATGCGGCTCGCCGGTTCCTGGATGTACGACTGGAGGTCCACCGTCATCCGGCCTGCCGACTCGGCGGCGTACGACCGGAGTTCGGCTGCTATCCAGTCCCTCGCCGCGCCGATACCGCGTACCGGGTCGTCCTGGGTGGAGAGGGTGTGGCGGGTGCCGAAGGAGGCCAGTCTGCGGACCGTCGTCTCGATTCGTTTCGGGTCGATCTCCCTTAGCAGGGCGCGGAGTTCGGGGGTCGGTCGCTGGGCGGTGGCGGGCGGACGCGAGCCGGACGACGCGGCGGCGGCCTGCGCGGGAGTGACAGTCGCGGCGGAAGCAGCCGCCGTTGCCGTCAGGACGGTTCTTCTGCTGGGTCGTCGCATGCGCCCCATGGTTGTGTACGCGTCAACCAGGGACAAGAGGGCACCATTGTTGAAGCGGTTGCCGCTACTCGTTGTGGTGACCACTGTTCACCGAGTAACCTTCAACCTCCTTTCGGACAGGCGCAGTTGACAGCGGGGGAGTTCCGCATGCCATCCGACGACGACAGACCTGACCGCAACTTTCCCGGTGACCGTGCCATCGACTTCATCCGCGAGTTCCGGTCGGCCGTGGTCCCCGACTACGGCAGCCGCGCGAGCCTCAACACCAGCCCGCCTCTCTTCGTCCTGCGGGTGCCGGAGACGACGTACCAGACCGGTGTGCAGCGCATCGTCAACCCGCTGATCGACGCGCTGCGCACCGACAGCTCACGACGCGTCCCGTACGCCCATCTCACCACCGCCGGCGACCACGACCTGCTCTCCACCGAGGCCGGGACGGAGTTGAGCCGGGGTGCCACCGGGCATCCCCCGCCCTAGGCCTGGTGACTGAGCCCCCAGGTCCCCCGCTACGGCCATGAACAGGCCTCGCCCTCGAACTCCGGACGGGTTGGAGATACCGGCCTGCGATTGAGAGGGAGGTATCAGGGGAATGTGCGGTGTTCGAATGCGCGGGCGTGGGTGGGTAAGTAGCGTCGCGGTTGTGAAGCTGGTGGTGCAGGTGAAGCTGCTGCCGACGCCTACCCAGGCGTCGGCACTTGACGCGACTCTGCGCGCCTGCAACGAGGCCGCATGCTGGGTCAGTCAGGTGGCCTTCGAAAAGGATGTGAAGAGGAACTTCGCGCTGAGGGAGCACACCTACGGTGAGGTGAAGGGGCGGTGGGGGCTGGGGGCGCAGGCCGCCCAGCATGTGATCAAGAAGACCTGCGACGCGTACGCGACGCTGCGGGCGAGCCTGAAGGCCGGAAATCTGGGCAGGCCCGGCTCGAAGCGTTACCGCCAGGCCACCGAGAAGCCGGTGGTCTTCCGTCCGGAGGGGGCGCAGCCGTACGACGACCGGATGCTGTCCTGGCAGGTCGCCGAGCGGCGGATCTCCGTGTGGACGGTGGCGGGTCGGGTGAAGGACGTGGCGTTCACCGCCTCGCCGGAGCAGTTGGCCACCCTCGCGCTGTACCGCAAGGGCGAGTCCGACCTCGTGTGCCGGGACGGCATGTGGTTCCTGAACGCGACCTGCGAGGTCCCCGAAGCATCCCTGAACAGCGACCCGTCCGACTTCCTCGGGATCGATCTGGGCATCGTGAACATCGCCACCACCTCCGACGGCGAGATCATGGCCGGACGCGAACTCAACCGCGTCCGGGCTCGTGAACGCGAGCTGCGGACCAAGCTCCAGAAGAAGAACACCCCGTCCGCCAAGCGCCGCTTGAAGAAGCGCAGGCGCAAGGAGGCGCGGCGGGCGAAGGACATCAACCACAAGATCGCGAAGCATGTGGTGGCCGAGGCAGAACGCACCGGTCGTGGAATCGCCCTGGAGGACCTGACGGGCATCCGCGAGCGGGTACGGCTGAGGAAGCCCCAACGGGCCACCCACTCCAGCTGGGCGTTCGCCCAGCTCGGCAGCTTCATCGCCTACAAGGCCCGCCGGGCGGGAGTGCCGGTGGTGTACGTCGATCCGGCGTACACCTCCCGCACCTGCGCCGAATGCGGCCACATCGACAAGGCGAACCGGGTCAGTCAGGCCTGGTTCGCGTGCCGGAACTGCGGATTCGTTGATCACGCGGACCGGAACAGCTCCCGCAACATCCGCGCACGCGCGTGGGAGTTGTGGCGACGCGGGGCCCAGTCAACGGCCCCCGACCCACCCCCGAAGCCAGCCGGCCGGGACGGGACTGGACGCAAACGACGCACCACCGCCAGTGATGCCCGTTGTGCAAATCCGGCGCTTTTCGCGCCGGGTAGTTGACCTACTGGCCGTTCACGCCCGCCAACTCGCGGGAGGCCCGGATCGAGGCGGACTTCGCCGACCGGAAGAACATCGTCGCCCTGCCCGACAGCGAGGACGAGTGCGCCCCCGCCGGGCACGCCATCGTGGTCGAGAGTTCCACGGACCTCTACAGCCGCAGTCTCGCCGCCCGCTTCATGGCGGACTTCCCCGGCGGCGAGACCGTGCTCAACTTCAACCAGGAGGGCGACTTCGATCCCCCGGCGCCCGCCGCCGAGGCCAATCTGACCAGCGCCGACATCCTCGCCCGGCGGATCTGCGACACGCTCTCCGAGCGGCCGAACTCGGTCGTGTACTGGTCGGCGCGGGCCAAGGACTTCACGGCGTTCGTCAACTCCATGGATCTGGAGGGCACTTGTCTCGGCCAGGACATCACCGTCCTCGGCGGCAACGAGCTGACCAACGTGGCCCAGACCGGTGTCTTCCGGAACAAGAACTGGCTGCGGCTGTACTACTCCGCGCACCGGATGCCGGACGACGCCTCGGCCGGGGCGAGCGTCAAGACCCGGCAGTTCGTACGGGAGTACAAGGACTTCGTGGCCGACACCACCGAGGGCACCGACCCCTGGCGGCAGGACGGCCACTCGGCGGTCTCGTACGACGCCTTCCACGTGCTGAGCCAGGCGGTGTCCGAGGCCTATCAGAGCGATCCCGGCATCACCCGCAACTCCGTGCTCATCGAGCTGCGCAACGGGGTCCGCTTCGACGGGGCGACCGGTTCCGTCTCCTACGCCGAGGGCAGCAACGCGCCGCCCGTCGACAAGACGCTGGTCCTGCTGCGCCAACTGGCGGATGGGCCACGGGCGGTGGTGGCGTGCGGCGCGTACCGGGAGGACGAGTCGAGCGCGAAACAGGGACCGCCGTGCGCGTCCTGACCCGACCTCACCTCACGTTCCGTACAGGCCCAAAGCCCCGTACAGGCAAGAAGTCCCGTGCAGGCAAAGGAAGTTCGCCTGCCGGTCAGCTCGCCTTCGGATACGTCGGCGTAGGCGGCGAGACCGACGGGCTGGAGGTCGGCGCGGGGGACCTGACGGGTGCGGTGTCGTCGTCGCCGTTCAGCAGGGCGACGACGGAGGCGCCGGCCGCGAGGGTGACGACCAGCGCGGCGGCGATGAGCACCAGCGACATACGGGACCTCCTGGCGGGCTCCTCCGGCTGCGCGCGCCCCATCGCCCGCTGCGCTCGCCCCACCCGGTAGGCATCGGACGTGCCGGGGGGCGACATGCTCCACGCGACCGGCACGACCGGCTCTTCGAGCGCCGGGTCCCCGTCCCCGGGCCAGACAGGGGGCCGCTGGCCGCCTCCGGGGACGGAGGCGAAGGGCTGCGGATGGTGCGCGGGGTGGCCCTGGGCCGGATGCGCGGGCGGCCCGTCGGGCGGGGCGTGCTCGGGCGGGACATGCTCGGACGGTGCGTGCTCGGGCGGCGCGTGCTCGGGCGGCGCATCCCCCGCCTCCCCCACTGTCTCCTCCCCCGCCGTCCCCGCCTCCGCCTCCACCTCCAGCAGCCGCACCGCGTGCCGTCCCAGTCGGGCGACCAGCGGACCCGGCAGCCAGGTGTCCCGCTCGTACCCGTCCGCGACGGCGTCCGCCGACACCCCCGTACGGCGCAGGATCTGTTCCGGGGTGGGGCGCTGGGCCGGGTCCTTGCTCAGGCAGTCGCGGACGAGGTCGAGCACGCCCCGCGGGACCCCTTCCAGGTAGGGCTCCTCCCGGACCATGCGGAACCTCAAGGCGATGGCGCTCCTGCCGGTCACGCCGAAGGGCTGGGCGCCCGTGGCGGCGTATGCGAGGACGGCGCCCAGGGAGAAGACGTCCGTGGCGGCGGTGACCGGGTCGCCGTGCAGTTGCTCGGGCGCCATGTACCCGGGGTGGCCAATGGGATCGCCGTCGCCGGTGAGCCCGCCGTCGGTGAGCCCTCCGTCGGTGACTCTCTCCAGGGCGCGGGCGACACCGAAGTCGACGACGCGGGGCCCGTCGATGGTGACCAGGACGCTGGACGGCTTGAGGCCGCGGTGGACGATCCCGGCGCCGTGGATGTCCTGGAGGGCGTGCGCGAGCCCGGCGGCGAGGATGCGCAGCGAGCGCTCGGGCAGCGGCCCGTGGTCGTACGGGACGATCTGACGCAGGCTCGGCCCGGCGACGTACCCGGTGGCGGCCCAGGGCACGGCGGCCTCGGTGTCGGCGTCGAGCACGGGCACCGTCCAGCGCCCCCCGACGCGTCGCGCGGCGGCGACCTCCTGCCGGAACCGGTCCCGGAACCCGTCCTGCTCGGCCAGTTCCCGCCGGACGACCTTCACGGCGACGGCCCGCCCCTGCTCGGACCGCGCGAGATACACCTGCCCGGTCCCGCTCGTCCCGGTCCCGCTCGTCCCGCCCCCGCCCGGACCGGCTGTACCACCCGCACTGCCTGTACGGCGGGTACTGCCTGCACCGCCGGTACTACCTGCACCGCCCGCCCTGCCCGTCCCGCCCGAACTGCCTGCACCGCCCACACCACCGTTTGTGCCCGCACCGCCCGCACTGCCTGCACCGCGGGGACTGCCCGCACCACCGGTACTGCCCCCACCGCCCGCACTGCCCGCACCGCCGGTACTACCCGCACCACCCGCCCCGCCCGTACCGAGCCGCGCGATCAGCCGGTACGTCCCTATCCGTGCCGGATCCCCGTCCCCGAGCCGCTCCATGCCCGCCTCCCCATGCGCCCCGCACCCCCTACCCCGTCGGGACACGCGACAACCTGTCGCGCAAAACGCCGGACCGCAGACAGGACGCCGATATCCCGCCGTCGCCCGGGACACCTACGCTCCCCGGCATGACCCCTCAGCCCAACCCCCAGGCGGGCGCGGCCGTGAAGGCCGCCGACCGCGCGCACGTCTTCCACTCCTGGTCCGCGCAGGAACTCATCGACCCGCTCGCCGTCGCCGGTGCCGAAGGGGCCTACTTCTGGGACTACGACGGCAGGCGGTACCTGGACTTCACCAGCGGGCTGGTCTTCACGAACATCGGCTACCAGCACCCGAAGGTCGTCGCCGCCATTCAGGAGCAGGCCGGGCGGATGACCACCTTCGCGCCCGCCTTCGCCGTCGAGGCCCGGTCGGAAGCGGCTCGGCTCATTGCCGAGCGGACCCCCGGTGATCTGGACAAGATCTTCTTCACCAACGGCGGCGCCGACGCCGTAGAGCACGCCGTGCGCATGGCCCGGCTGCACACCGGACGCGCCAAGGTGCTGTCCGCCTACCGCTCCTACCACGGCGGCACCCAGCAGGCCGTGAACATCACCGGCGACCCCCGCCGCTGGCCCTCCGACAATGGCACCGCCGGGGTCGTCCACTTCTGGGCGCCCTTCCTCTACCGCTCCAGGTTCTACGCGGAGACCGAGGAGGAGGAGTGCGCCCGCGCCCTCCAGCACCTTGAGGACACCATCACCTTCGAGGGGCCCGCCACCATCGCGGCGATCGTCCTCGAAACCGTCCCCGGCACCGCCGGCATCATGATCCCGCCGCCCGGCTATCTCACCGGGGTGCGCGCGCTCTGCGACCAGTACGGGATCGTCTTCGTCCTGGACGAGGTGATGGCCGGGTTCGGGCGGACCGGTGAGTGGTTCGCCGCCGACCTGTTCGACGTCGTGCCCGACCTGATGACCTTCGCCAAGGGCGTCAACTCCGGCTACGTACCCCTCGGCGGTGTGGCGATCTCCGGCGCCGTCGCCGAGACGTTCGCCACTCGCCCCTACCCCGGCGGCCTCACCTACTCCGGGCACCCGCTCGCCTGCGCCGCCGCCGTCGCCACGCTCACGGTGATGGCGGAGGAGGACGTCGTCGGGCAGGCCGCCCGCACCGGCGAGACCATCCTCGGACCGGCGCTCAGAGAGCTGGCGGCCCGGCATCCGAGCGTCGGCGAAGTGCGCGGTACGGGCGTCTTCTGGGCCCTGGACCTCGTACGGAACAAGGAGACCCGGGAGCCGCTGGTGCCGTACAACGCGGCCGGGGAGGCGAACGCGCCGATGGCCGCGTTCGGCGCCGCCGCGAAGGCGAACGGGCTGTGGCCGTTCATCAACATGAACCGGACGCATGTCGTCCCGCCCTGCAACGTGACCGAGGCCGAGGCCAAGGAAGGGCTCGCCGCACTGGACGCCGCGCTGTCGGTCGCCGACGAGTACACCGAGTGAGCGAACAGCCCGGCAAGAGGGAATGTGGGTAAGCGCACGGGAAACTCCTGCCGGAACCCGAACGCGTAAGGTGACGTGCTCGTAGTCATATGCGAGTACGTCATCCACACGCGCGAAGGGGGAGGGTTCCGACCATGCCCGCCAGCAGCGGCAACGGCGCCGTGACCCGTAGCACCCTGCGGCAGCAGATCGCGGACGCGCTCCGCGACGAGGTGCTGGCCGGCCGTCTCCAGCCCGGCCAGGAGTTCACGGTCAAGGAGATCGCCGAGCAGTACGGCGTCTCCGCGACGCCCGTGCGCGAGGCCCTGGTCGATCTGTCGGCCCAGGGCCTGCTGGAGGCCGACCAGCACCGCGGCTTCCGTGTGCACGAGTACTCGCTCGCCGACTTCCGGGGCATGATCGAGGCCCGCGGCCTGGTCACCGACGGCATGTTCCACGGGCTCGCGAAGGGCCTGCCGACCGCCCCGGAGGGCAGTGTCGGGGGTAGTACCGGGGGTAGTGCGGGGCACAGTACGGGTGGCGGTACGGGTCGCAGTGCGGGGCACCGTACGGGTGGCAGTGCGGGTGGCATCACGAGTACGGCCGGTGGTTTCGCCGCCGACAGTCCAGGGCCGCGCGGCTTCTTCGTCCGCGCCGGCGACCCCCGTGCCGCCGCCGCCCTCGCCGGAGTCCGCCGCCGGGGCGAGGAGGCGCGGCGCGCCGCGACCGCCGGTGAGCTGAACATCCTCATCGGGTACGACCTGCGCTTCTGGCGCGAACTGGGCGCCCTGTTCGGCAACCCGTACCTCACCGACTTCCTGCACCGGCTACGCGTGCAGTCCTGGGTGTGCGCGGTGCAGCACCTGAGCCGGATCGGCGATCTGCGCGGCCGGCTGTGGTCCGACCACACCGAGGTCGTCGACGCGCTGACCCGCCGCGACCTCGCCGACGCGCACCGGATAGTCGACACGTACGACATGCACTCCCTCGCCCTCATCGAGGGCCTGGCGAACCTCGACGCCGAAAACACCGTCCTCACTTCCGAC
The DNA here is from genome assembly GCF_053599695.1 of Streptomyces sp. NPDC000878. Classification (NCBI taxonomy): domain Bacteria; kingdom Bacillati; phylum Actinomycetota; class Actinomycetes; order Kitasatosporales; family Streptomycetaceae; genus Streptomyces; species Streptomyces sp. NPDC000878. The sequence goes on from NZ_JBSFMT010000050.1 coordinate 54,806, forward strand.
GACGACAAACTCGACAACGAACTCGACGACAAGCGCGAGAACAAGGAAAAGGAATACGAGGGGAAGAGGGGCACCGCCGAATGAGCGCTCCCACCCGCACCACGGCCACCCTCGGCCTGACCGTCGTCGTCCCCGCGTACAACGAGGAAGCCCGCCTCGGTCCCACCCTCGCCGCCATCACCGGCCATCTCCGGGAGAACGAGGGCCGCTGGGGCGACTGGGAGGTGGTGGTCGTCGACGACGGCTCCACCGACGGCACCCGCGACCTCGTCACCGCGCTCACCGACCCCCGCGTCCACCTGGTCACCAGCCCGCGCAACCGGGGCAAGGGCCACGCCCTGCGCCTCGGCGTCGCCGCCTCGCGCGGCACCCGCGTCCTGGTGACGGACGCCGATCTGGCCGCTCCGATAGCGGAGCTGGAGGTCCTGGACAAGGCGCTCACCGAGGGGCACGCGGCGGCGATCGGCTCCCGTTCCGTGCCCGGGTCGACGATCGAGCACCACCAGCACAGGGTGCGTGAACTCCTCGGCCGGGCCGGCAACTTCCTGATACGCGGGGTCGCCGTCCCCGGCATACGGGACACCCAGTGCGGTTTCAAACTGTTCGACGGCGACCGGGCCCGTACGGCGTTCGCCGCGTCCCGGCTCAACGGCTGGGGCATAGACGTCGAGGTCCTCCAGCACTTCCGCCGCGCCGACTGGCCGGTCGCCGAGATCCCGGTCCGCTGGGCCCACCAGTCCGGCTCGAAGGTACGCCCGCTGGACTACGCCCGCGTCCTCGCCGAACTGACGGCCCTCAAGGCACGCGCGATCCGCCCGGCCGACCTGCTCGCGGCCTCCCTCTTCCTCCTCATGGCCGTCGCGCTGTACGCGGGCCGCTGGGCCGACCCGAACGGCCGCTATCTCCCCGACTCCCTCCAGGACCAGAACCAGTGGGAGTGGTTCTTCGCGGCCACAGCACACAACGTCAGCCACTTCCAGAACCCCCTCTTCACCGACCTCCAGGGCTTCCCCGACGGTGTGAACCTCATGGCCAACACGGTCATGCTCGGCCTGTCGGTCCCCTTGACGCCGATCACGCTCCTCGCGGGCCCGGCGATCTCCCTGGCCCTGGCGACGACGCTGGGCCTCGCGGTGACGGCGACGGCCTGGTACTGGCTGATCGTGAAGCGGGTCGTACGGCAACGGGGAGCGGCCTTCGCCGGCGCGACCCTGGCGACCTTCGCACCCCCGATGATCAGCCACGCCAACGCACACCCGAACTTCGTCGTCCTCTTCATGATGCCGCTGATCATCGACCGCGCGCTGAGGCTGTGCGAGGGCGAGAGGGTCCGCCGCAACGGCGTGATCCTGGGCCTGATGACGGCGTACCAGATCTTCCTCGGCGAGGAGCCGTTGCTGCTGGCGGCGATGGGAATGACCCTGTTCGCGGTCGCCTACGCGGCCGTACGCCGGGACGTGGCGAGGACGGCCTGGCGCCCCCTGTCGCGCGGCCTTCTGACGGGTATGGCGGTGTGCCTGCCGATCGTCGCCGTCCCCCTCTACTGGCAGTTCTTCGGCCCGCAGAGCTACCACAGCGTGCTGCACGGCGACAACGCCGGCAACAGCCCGCTCGCGCTGATCTCCTTCGCCGAGCGTTCGTTGATAGCGGGCGACGCGGACCGGGCCAACGCCCTCTCCCTCAACCCGACCGAGCAGAACGCCTTCTACGGCTGGCCGCTGGTCGCCCTGGCCCTCGCGATCGTCGTACGGCTGTGGGAGCGCACGCTGGTGAAGGCGCTGGCCTTCACGGCGGTCGCCGCGGCCCTCCTCTCCCTCGGCCCCGAGTTCCGTATCCCGCTCAGCGACATCGTGCTGCCGGGCCCGTGGGCGCTGCTCGCGAAGCAGCCGCTGTTCGAGTCGGTGATCGAGGGCCGGGTCGCGATGATCTGCGCGCCCGCGCTGGGCATGCTTCTGGCCGTCGCGGTGGAGCGAGTGACGGCGACCCCCAACCTGTCCACGCTGTACTTCGGCATGCTGGCGGTCGTCCTGGCGGTGCTGCCGATCGTCCCGGCCCCGCTGAAGTCGGTGGAACGCGTGGACGTGCCGCCCTTCATCGCGGACGGCATGTGGAAGTCGTACGTCGGGAAGGGCGAGTCTCTGGTCCCGGTGCCGTTGCCCGATCCCGGCAACGCGGAGGCGCTGCACTGGCAGACGGCGGCCGACCTCGGCTTCAAGCTGCCGGGCGGCTACTTCAACGGCCCGTACGGCGACGACCGCGTCGGCATCTACGGCGCCGCGCCCCGCTTCACCTCCAACATGCTGCGGGACGTCCGCTACAACGGCGTCGCGCCGACGATCGGCGCCAACTGGCGGGCGCAGGCCAAGAAGGACTTCGCGTTCTGGAAGGCGGGCGTGCTGGTACTGGCCCCGCAGGGCAACGACGGGGTGCTGCGGGAGACGCTGGAGCAGTTGACGGGGAAGCAGGGGAAGTGGACGGGCGGGGTGTGGGTGTGGGACCTGCACGACGGGGCATGACCCGGTGACCGGGTCCGGGGCGACCGGGTGACCTGTTCCTGTCGGTGTCTGGCCCATCTCACAGGGGACTGACCCGCCGACGACCCATTACGCTTCCCTGACGCCTAGAGGCCTGCGGGCCTGGACGCCTATGACGATGCGAGGAGTGCTCCTTTGGCCTGTGACCTGTGGCTGGTCCCACTCGTCGACGTGCTGTGTCACACCCCCGACAATCCCTTCGCCGAGGAACTCGCCCTCTACGACAAGGTGCTGAGCGAGGCCGGACTGCCGCCGGTGCCGGTGTACTCGTACATGCCGGGCCTGTCCGGCGACGTGGCCCCGATCGCGGGCTTCGACTACGACGCGCTGCACTTCCTGCGCCGCGCGTATCTCCTCCAGGTGTGCGGTCTGCCGGTGACGCCGGTGGGCGAACTGGGCGGGGACTACGAGCAGTTGCTGGAGATGTTCGAGACGACCGCCCAGCAGTCCCACCTGGTCTGGCACTACGACCACGCGGGCGCGTACGTCCCCGTGGACTTCCCGCACCCGCTGTCGAGCGACGAACTCCTCGAAGGCGGCGGCCCGTTGGGCTCGTCCCAGACCCTGCTGCGGGAACTGGAGCTCGTGGCCCCGTCGATCGGCATCGACCCGGCGAACCCCCCGGTGGCCCCGGCCCCGCCGCTGACCCCCACCTCCCTGGAGGAACCGGCGGCACCGGCTCCCTTCGACTCGAGCCCGTTCGCGCGGGAACGGCATGTGTGGCTGGGCCTGAACGCGGCGGCGACGCGGAGTCTGGCGCAGGGGTCGATGATCGTCTTCAGCTGAGCCCGGCGGCGCCTGTCACGTCCCGCTCACCGAATCTGGGAGAGACCCTTCTGGAGATCCTCGGCGTTCATGATGGGCGTGAACGTGAGCTTGGCGTTGAACTGGGTGAAGAACGGCTCGGCGGTGGCCGGCAACTCGGAGCTGTCCTTCATGTCGACGACCAGCCAGCAGGTACGACACCCGTCCTCGGGCCCGAAGTAGGCGGCCTCGGGCTTGAGATGATCCAGGGTCTCCTTCATCAACTCCGGCAACTTGCCACTGCGTACGGCCTCGTTGGCCCGCTCCGTGTCGAACTGCGCCTTGATCATGACGCGCATGGCACTCACCTTCTCCTCGCGTGGAGCTTTGGGTGCGTATTTGGCGTTATCCACCCTATGCCCGTTGCGGGTGGTTGGCGCGCACACGTTCGAGGCCCGCACCCCTCTGGCGATCCGGGGCGCGGGCCTCTACCGAGAGCTACCGCTGACGCGGCAGCCTGAGGGTCCGTACGAGGGGCATGTCCGCGTACAGATCGGGGTCGACGGTCAGTACGCGCCGGCCGTCCGGCCAGTCCACCGCCGGCCGGGACAGATGGACCGCGTGACCGAGCCGCCACTCGACCCCGTCACGCAGCAGCGCGCCCACGGTGGACGCGCCCGCGAAGTCCAGCTCGACGATCTCGACGGCGGGCAGGGCACCGATGTGCTCGGCCAGCCCCTTGCGCATACCGTCGGCGGCGGCCAGACAGAGCGCGGGCACGTACACGTGCCGGGTGGGCCCGTGCTCGGTGTTCGAGACGAACTGAGAGGCGAGCGAGTTGCCCGACCCGAGCGCCAGCAGCGCCGACTCGTCGAACACGACACCGGTCGACCCGGCGGACCCGGGCTGCCCACCTCCCCTTGCGGCGCTCACAGGCTCTCCACCTCCTGTCCCGCCTCCAGGTCCTGCCAGATCCTCTCGACCCGGTCGTGGTCCTCGTCGGTGAGGGTGACGCCGAAGTGCGTCTCGCAGTACGCCTTGGTCTCCTCGTACCGCTTCCGCAGCTCTTCCTGCGTGGGCGTGGCCCCCGCCAGCTCGGCGATCAGGTCGCGCATGGTCATCCCGCGTTCACGGGCGAGCACCATGAGGCGGTCACGGACGGCGGGGTCGACCTTGACGGTGGTGTCAGCCATGACGCAAGTATACCTCCGGTATACCGTCTCGGGCCGCTCAAGCAATGCGGTCATCCTGGTTCCTGTTCCTTCCGGTTGGGCTGACCCGGCCACACGGACGCACGGCCGGGGAGTCTGTGTGTGCCTAAGCGGACGCGGGCCGCCGCCTCTGCAGCAGCAGTGCGCGGACCTCGGCGCCGCCGCGTCGCGCGGCCTCGCGATAGCCGCCGGACGCGCCGGGCCTGCGGATCTCGACGGTCGTGACCGGCACAGCGGTCGCAGCGGGCACGGCGGACGATCCGGTGGTCGCCCCTGCCCGGTCAGCGACGGCTGGCACGACCGGGCGTTTGCGGGTCAGCCGGTCCTCGATGATGGCGCGCGGCGAGTACATCGGCCGGGGCAGCCCCTGCGTCAGCGCGGCGCGCACCTGGGCGCTGCTCGCCCCGGCGGCCCACCACTCCTCGACCAGCGGCGCCAGCTTCAGCGCGTCATCGGCACCGAGTTCGAGCCGGGGCTCGGTACGGGCCAGCGAGCCGAGCAACCGCGCCGCGAGCGCGGTGCGTTCGCCCGGCGGAGCCTCGGGCTCGGCCGCCGCCCCCACTGCCGCCTCGCCTGGCGGCGGCGGGGAGGGAGGTTCTTCTTCCCTGGTTTTTTCTCCCGAAGGGAGAGCGCCCGAAGCCCCGGATTCCGACTCGCCGGAGGCCAGGTTCTGAACTTCTTCGGATTCACCCGTAGGGGGCGCGTCGTCGTACGGAGTGTCGAACACCTCGTACACGGTGGAGAATTGCCCCGACTCCTCGTCCTTGCTCACCACCCGCCGCAGATACCGGGATTCCTCCAGCTCATGCAGGGCGGAGGCGATCCGGGCCCGCCCTTCCTTGCGCTGCTCGGCAAGGGTACGGATGGTGGCGCGGGCGCCGTTCGGAAGGCTGATGAGGTACGTGAGTACGCCTACCGCACACCAGGAGAGACTCCGGTCGCGGAGAAGGGCGTTGGAGAAGACTGAAAACGCGCGCGTGGGCGTCGTACGATGAATGCGCATGCGGAGCATCGCTTCTTCCTGGGATTGGAGCTGGCGCTCCTCGTGCCGAGCCCCCGGGTGTTGGCGCACCGCGGGGGTGTTCTGTTGCCGTGACTCTAAGGGCACGCAGAGCGACGAACGCAAGCCGAACGAGCTTTTCCCGGGCGGAAGTTCGCGTTCTTCACTCTTCGGGGTGAAGTGCCGCCTTCAAGAGCAACGCGTGTACGAGGTGATCTCTCCCCGTCGGCCGATAACGCCAAGTCAGCGGCCACGTCTGCCCGTTGAGGGCGGGTACGGGGATGAACGCGACGCAGCTCGGGCCGGACGCGAGACTGACGACCCCGGGTGGCCAGATCCGCCGGGTCGTCGCACCAACGGGCACGAGGAAGTAGACGGCACGATTCCCGCTCGCCTCCTCCACGACCGGTCCCGGCGCCCCGCCGGTCATCCGCGCCAGCCGGTCCGCGACCGCTCTGCCCTCGTCGCCGTCGACCCGGATCGCATCGAACTGGACGCCTGCCTTGCGGAGTTGGATGCCGGTGGGTGGGACCCAGTCGGGGATCTCGGGGGTGAGGTCGGGGGCGAGTGGGGGTTCGTCGAGGTTTACCTCGTCACTTTCTGTGTTCATGGAGACAGTTTCGGCAGCCAGGGCTAGCTTCTTCCATAACTCTGTGTCGAGGGTGCGTAGCTGTCGGAATTCGACGCGGGCCGGTGGTGACCAGTTGAGTTCGGTTGAGTTCGGGAGTGACCGGATGGCGAGTTCGGAGAACAGGGTGGAAGCGGGCGGTACGGCACGTATGGTCGCCGCCCTAGCGAAGGCTCTGCGTGAGCAAGCGGGGCTCACCCAGGAGGAGTTGGGCAAGCTGATCGGCTACACGGCATCGGCGATCAGCGCGATGGAGACGTGCGCGCAGCCCGCCAGCGACAAGATGCTCGTCAAGCTGGAGGAGGTGCTGGGGAACGGGCTGGGCGTCTTCGAGAAGGCACGGAAGTGGATGCTGCTGGAGAAGTACCCGGCTCGGTTCCGGGGGGTTGCGGGGCTGGAGGCGGGGGCGGTCACCGTCTCCTCGTACGCGACCTTCGTCATCGACGGGATCTTCCAGACCGAGGCGTACGCCCAGGCACTCATCCGGGGCGGCTTTCCGGCCGTCTCCGACCAGAAGCGGGAAGAACTCGTCGAGGCACGGCTCGCCCGCCGGGCGCTCTTCGACCGCACCCCGGCCCCGATGATCGAGCTGATCCTCGAAGAAGGCGTACTGCGGCGGCCGTTCGGCGACTGGGACATCATGCGCGAGCAGATGCGCTCGCTCGCCGAAGACGCCCAACGGGAGAACGTGTGCCTGCAAATCCTCCCGACGGACCGCGGGCTGCGCGGATCGCACGCCGGTGACCGCGGCCCCATGAAACTCCTCGTCACCGAAGACCACGACCACGTCGTCTACTTGGAGATCGAGGACCAGGGCCTCCTCATCAGCGATCCACCCGAGGTGGCCCAACTCGCGCATCGCTATGCGAAGATCCGATCACAGGCTCTGAGCCCCGACGACTCACTCAGCCTCATCGAGCGGCTAGCAGAATCGGCAGGAGAGGAACCATGAGCGACACCGGTGCACTGCGGTGGTTCAAGTCCAGCTACAGCGACAGCGGTGGCGGGGACTGCGTCGAAGTCGCCTACGCCTGGCGCAAGTCGACGTACAGCGACGACGACGGCGGCAACTGCGTGGAGATCGCCCCCTGCCCCCACACCCCCACCACCGCGATACACATCCGCGACTCCAAGAACCCGACCGGCCCGAACCTCACCGTCACCGGCGGAGCCTGGGCCGCGTTCCTCGTCTCCCCGGCTCCCCCCGCCACCTGCCGGTAGGGCGCTCGGCAAGGCGCTCTCGCCGTGCTGCGGGCCCGGCGTCTATCGGATGTTTATGCACATTGGTTCACCCTGGTCTCATAGGTACTCGGCCATCCAGGGGGACACCGATGCGTGTGATGGGTGTGGAGGCATGGGCGGAGCTGCTGACCCGGCTGTACGGGCAACAGGTCAGCACCCGCGCCGAATTGGGCGAACGGTTCCGTGCGATGTGCTGGATGCAGGAGCTCGGCGCCGTACGGGTGTCCGTGGCGCACTGTCCGGCCGTGGAGATACGGGACGCGGCGGACTTACGGAGCACCGGACGGTACGGCGAGCGCGGGGCCCTGTGTCCGCGGTATCCCCGGGATCCCCGGTATCACCTCGCGCTCGTGCTGGGCGGTGAGCTGGTCCTCGACCAGGCCGGGAGTACCGCGTGGGCCGAGGCCGGTGGCATGGTGCTGCTCGACACCGCCCGGCCGTTCCGGATGCGGCTGACCGCCCCGCACAACGCGGTGGTCACCGCGCACCTGCCGCAGACCCTGTCGCCCACCCTCTCGGCCGCCGCGTCCGATGGCGCGCTCGCCGCGTTGGTCGCTCCGGTCGCGGAGTTCCTGGCGGCCCTGGCGCAGGACACGACCCCGTACCGGCACTCCGACGAACTGCGACTGGGCGCGGTGGTGACCGATCTCGTCCGGACCCTGCTCGGCGACGGCCACCGGGCCGTCGAGGAGACGCGGACAGCCGCTCAGGGAACTCAGGAAGCTCAGAGAACTCCGGGATCTCTGGGAACTCCGGTGCTGCTGTGCCGTATCCAGGAGTACGTCCTGGACCACCTCGGCGACCAGCGGCTGGCGCCGGACCGTATCGCCGCCGCGCACCACATCTCCACTCGCTATCTGCACCGGCTCTTCGAACGGCAGGAACTCACCGTCACCGCCTGGATCAAGGCCCAGCGGCTGGAGCGGTGCCGACGTGACCTGGCCGACCCGCGTCTTCGCCACCTGCCCGTGTACGCCATCGCGGCAGGCTGGGGCTTCGCCCAGGCGGCCGACTTCAGCCGGGCGTTCCGCGCCGCGTACGGCAACACCCCCACGGGGTTTCGCGCGGGTGCGCTCTCCGACAACGAACAGTGCGCGCCACGCCAACGACAGGCATCCGACGCCCCAGCAGACTCATGGGGCGGAGGAGGCACGGCAGTTGCCGTCCTCCCCTCACCTGTCAGCAGGACTCTGTAGGACTCATGGGGGAACAGCATGACCGAACCCGAAGCGAACGTGACAGCGAAGGCGGCGGCAGCCGCACCGCGGGCGGTGGAACCGCGCGGCGGTGCCGGGGTGTTCGACGTCGACCCGGACCAGAGCAAGGTGAGCCAGGACCCGAAGGTCGTCGTCAAGGGCGACATCGCCGTCTTCCCCGAGAACGGGGGGCTGTGACATGGGATCCGTCGAAGGAATGCTCGCGCAGATGCGCAAGCTGATCGGCACCGGTGAGAACCCTCCCGGCTCGAACAACAACTTCATCACCGACTGGTACGGCTTCGACGACGCGTGGTGCAACATGACCGTCAGCTACGCCGCCGCCAAGTCGGACAACCTCGACGCGATCTTCGGCAAGCACGCGTGGACGGTCGGACACGCCCGGAGGTTCCAGTCCAAGGGACGCTGGCACTACGGGGTCGGCGGCATCCGCGCGGGCGACGTCGTGTTCTTCGACTGGGGCGGCTCCCGGACGATGGACAACATCGACCACGTCGGCGTGGTCGAGGCCGTGCACTCCAGCGGCAAGATCACCACCATCGAGGGCAACACCAGCGACAAGGTCCTGCGCCGGGACCGCTACTCCTCCGAGATCGTGGGCTACGGCCGCCCCACCTACGGCAACGCCCAGCCGCTGCCGTCCACCGACGGCATGCTGCGCCGCGGCTCGAAGGGCGCCGCCGTCAAGACGCTCCAGAAGAACCTCAACACGGTCATGGCGTCGAAGCTGGTGGTCGACGGGGACTTCGGCGCCGCCACCGAGTCGGCGGTGAAGTCGTTCCAGAAGAAGTACGGCCTCTCGGTCGACGGCGTGTACGGGCCGGCCTCGGCGGCCATGATGAAGTCCGCGCTCAAGGGCGGCACCAAGCCGCAGAAGCCCACCCCGCGCCCGCCCGCCGCCGGAAAGCTCACGGTCGACGGCCAGTTCGGCCCCGCGACCTGCGCCGCGCTGCAGCGCTCGCTCAACGGGCACGGCGCGAAGCTCTCCGTCGACGGTTCCTTCGGCCCGCTGACGAAGAAGGCCCTGCAGAGCTATCTGAAGGTGACCGCGGACGGCGTCGTCGGCCCGAACACGGTCAAGGCCCTGCAGAAGAAGGTGGGTTCCGGCGTCGACGGACAGTGGGGTTCGGACACCACCCGTCACCTGCAACTGGCCCTCAACGCGGGCAAGTTCTGACCGTACGCCGACCGTACGGTCAGGCGGACAGTCCGGACCGCTCCGCACGTCGCGCTGTGCTGCGGCGTGCGGAGCGGTCTTCCGCGAGCCCGGAAAGTACCGGGACGTGCGCGGTCGGACGCCGCTGGTCTCCCGACATGGCCGTCGCCTCCTCTTGGGCTCGATTTCCCGGCCGTACGAGGGCCGACAACGCCAAGTCAAGGGCCACGTCCGCCCGTTGAGGGCAAGTAACGGCCCGCGCCTAGCCCTCGGTCTCTGGATCGGGACGGGTCAGTCTGTTTCGTGGTCGCGGCAGGTCGCAGGACGCACGTAGGGCGTCCAGCTTCTCCGCGTCGGTGGTTTCTGGCGGAGCCGCGTACGTGATGATCCTGAGGTCGGTGCCCGCGGGCATCAGGGCGTCGACGTCGAGGGCGATGTCGCCCACCAGGGGATGCTCGATGGTCTTGCGGTCGCCGACGTAGGGGCCGGCAGTGCCGTTGCACCACAGGCGGGCGAAGCGCGGGTTGCTTCGGAGCAGGTCTTCGACGAGTGCGGCAAGACGTTCGTCATGGGGATGGGCCGCCGCCGTCACCCGCAGGTCGGCGACGAGATCCTCCTCCTGGGCCTCATTGCCCTTCCACGACCAGACGGGCCATGCCGCTATCGGGTCCCGGCCCTGTGTGCCGCTCGCCCGGAACATCCCGGAGACGAGACTGTCCTCGTCCCAGCCGTACGTGCCGGGATGGCCGACCGCGGCCGTCCACATCGTGTTCCAGCCGACGATGGTCCAGTCGGCGGCGAAGACCGCGGCGGGAACATCTCCCATCTGCTGGACAAGTCGCCGCACGCTCATGGGTATGTGCCGGGAGACGTTCCCGGCCGAGGGCGGTGCGAGGTCGGCGCAGCGGAACAGATGGTCGCGCTCGGCCGGGTCGAGACGCAGTGCTCTGGCCAGGGCGGTGACCACCTGGGCCGAGGGGTTGCGGGCACGGCCCTGTTCCAGCCGCACCACGTAGTCGACCGAAAGGCCTGCCAAACGGGCCAGCTCTTCGCGGCGCAGGCCGGGGATACGCCGCTCCGTGCCCACCTCCAGCCCGCTGTCCTGCGGTGACATGCGCTCACGCCAGCCGCGCAGAGTCATGCCGAAGTGGTTCGTCGCTGCCATGCGGGCCATCGTCGTGCAGAGGCCGTGGACGACACGAAGCGTTCTGTTGCCACACGACGGATTCGTTATACGAAGCCGGGCCCGGGGGTGGAGCCGGGCTCAGGGGTGGAGCCGGGCCCAGGGTGGCGTGGGTCAGCGGATCGTCCAGGTCTGGTTGTCCCAGTTGTCGCATTCCCAAAGGACCACCACCGTTCCGCTCGTACCCCCGAAAACGGTGACGCATTTCTGGGACTGATCAGCCAGCAGCTGCGTACCGGAGAAGTGGAATCCCTGGCTGGAGTCGCCGTTGCACCCGGTCAGCTGGATCTCGGTCCGGTCCTCGCTCGACCCTCCGGCCACGGTCATGCATTTCCCCAATGACCGGAAGGTCCCGTCCGATCCGATGAGCCACTGCTGCCCCGCGGAGCCGTCGCACGTGACGTGAACCAGCTGTATCCCCTCGGTCCCGGCACCGCCGCTCAGACACTTCCCCGTGGCGGGGACCACCAGGGCGTGGCCTCCGGCCGGGGCGACCGATGAGCCGGATCCGCTGGTCGTGGACGGGTTCTCGTCGCCCGGGTCCGTGTCGGGATCCTCTTGTCCGGCCTTGGGCGTCGACTCCTCGTGCGACGGGGTGTCCGCCGTCGGCGACGTGACGCTCGTACTCGTGGAACCCGTGGAACCCGACGGTGAGGAGGAGCCGGAAGAGGCTGTCGGCGTGCCCGCGGACTGCGACGCCGTGAGGCCGCCGCCGGCGGGGAGCGGGGCGGTCGACGTCGTGGCGCTGTCGGTGTTCTTCGCCGTCGTCGTGTCGACCAGCAAGGCGATCGTGATCAGTACCGCGGCGACGACCGCTGTGGCGGCACTGATCACGATCAGCTTCTTCGAACGGCCGGTTCCGCCTGTGCCGCCTGTTCGGCCCGCTCGGCGCGTTCGGTCTGTTCGGCGGGCTGTTCGACCAGAGGGCTGCGGCGGCTGCGGGTCGGTCGGGGCCTGCGCGGCATGCGGGGCCAGCGGCTGCGGGTGTTCTGCTGCCGGGGCGGCAGCGGATGCCTCGCGTGTTGTGCACCCCGAGTTCGGGTCCGGGTTCGGGTCCGGGTCCGAACTCGGCTCCGGCTTCGGACGGGGGGCCGGCTTCGGACTTGGGCTCGGGCTTGGGCTCGGGCTCGGGCTCGGGCTCGGGCTCGGGCTCGGGCTCGGGCTTGGGCTCGGGCTTGGGGCCGAACTCGGCTCCGGCTTCGGGCTTGGGGCCAACTCCGGACTCGGGGCCAGAACTGAAGTCGGGGCCAACCCAGGACTCGGCGCCAACTCCCGATTCAAGGCCGGCTCCGGACTCGGGGCCAGCTCAGGACCCAGGGCTGGCTTCGCCGTCGTAGCCGGGGCGTCGGCGGTCGCCGCGCGGACGGGGGGCGGCACGGCGGGCGACATACCTGCGCCGACCGGTATCCGCAGGAGGCGCTCCGCGTCCTCGGCCGAGAGTCGCTCGGTCGGTTTGGGGATGAGCAGGCCCTGGATCAGCGGGGTGAGCGGTCCGGCGGCCCGTACCTCGGGAGGCGGTTCCATGGCGATGGCGTACATCGTCTCGGCCACCGTGCCCCGGAGGAACGGTGAGCGGCCCTCGACCGCCTGGAAGAGCGTGGCGCCCAGTGCCCACAGGTCGGCCTCCGGACCCGGTTTGGCGCCGACGAGGCGTTCGGGGGCCATGAAGTCGACCGAGCCCACCAACTGGCCGGTGCGGGTGAGGTGGGAGGTCTCGGCGGCCTGGGCGATGCCGAAGTCGGTGAGGACCACCCGGCCGTCCCCGGCGAGCAGCACGTTGGCGGGCTTCACGTCCCGGTGCAGGATCCCGGCCCGGTGCGCCGCGCGGAGTGCGGCGATCACGCCTCGGCCGATCCTGGCGGCTTCTGCGGGCGGGACCGGGCCACGTTCCTTGACCAGGTCGGCGAGGGTGGTGGAGGGGACGTACTCCATGACGATGACGGGCAGGCCCTCGTCGTCCACGACGTCGTGGACGGTCACGACGTTGGGGTGGCTGATCCGGGCGGCACTGCGGGCCTCTCGGCGGGTGCGCTCGAAGAGGGTGGCGAGTTCGTCGGCGTCCAGCTGCGGCTGGGGGTGGAGCTTCTTGACGGCGACCTGGCGGTCGAGGAGACCGTCGTGGGCGCGCCACACGGTGGCCATGCCGCCCCGGCCGATCCGGTCGAGGATGCGGTAACGACCGGCGATCAGCCGTCCTTCGTCGGACACCGTGGTTTCCTTTTCCCTTTCGCTGCTTCTTCGCCCAACACCCGTTCGTTTACGGCTTGTTGGGGAGCACCCTGCCCGCCGAGGGGAGCCTGCGAAGAGAGCGGCGAGCCCCGGAAGCCGAGGGGGACACCCGGTTCGGCGCGGGGTCCGCGGCGCTGCGAAGGCTCGGGTCAGATGCAGGGGGCGGACCTGATCATCCTCCAGAAAACCCGCCGGCCGCCAGTGACAAGGGTAGGAACAGCGGTACCACCCGCGCCCCTGGCTCGACTAACTACCGAAGTGCAAGGGCCCGTTGATGTCCCGGGCCTGGACGACCGGCCCCTGGACCGTGCCCCCGGAGATCTCGTTGTGCACGTCGCCCGCCCCGGTCGACGTGCCGTCGAGGGCCTCCGCCTCCCGGCGCCAGGTGTCGAGCGCCCGGGCGAAGGCGGGGTCCTGCCGGGCGCGCAGTGCGAGCACGTCGGCCAGCTCCCGGGCCCGCGTCGGACTGTCGGCAGCATCGGCAAGGGACGTCAACTCGCCCTCGCCGCGCGGCTCTCCGTCCGCCGGCCGCCACCGGACCAGGTCCCGCAGCGACGCCCAGACCTGCTGCCCGGCGGCACCGGCCGTACCTCCGGCGAGGGCCATCAGCAACTCAGGTGCGATGGGGTCCACGGACACCTCCCCCTGATCCCCGATCCCCGGTCCCCGAACTTCCAACTCCCGTACTCACACTGCCGTACGTCGTGGATCGGGGGTAGGGCGCCTCCGGTCCGTCCGAACCGGCACATGTGCGATCGGGCCGTCGACCGGGCAAGGTACGACGGAGGGGGACGGCTCCTTCACGACCGCCGACCACGACTGCCGGCGTTCACCCAGCGCCGCCCTCCGCCGGACGCGTCGTCAGCCAAGCGCTGGCCCCCGGCATGAAGTGGACCTCGTGGGGCCCGCGGAAGCCCAGGGGGCGGAGTTGGTCGCTGTGACGAGGGGACATCGTGAGGGCGACGGCCGTTGCCGTTTCGTCGTCGACGGCTCGCAGGCCCGGGGTCAGCAGGTCGGCGGCCACCGTGTGGTCCCAGGCGCTCGTGTCGTCCAGTGCTCCGACGACGACCACCTTCCAGTGCGGTACTTCGGGGCCCGCGTCCTTCAGCCACATCGGCAGGACCGGCAGATCCTGCGGGCCGGTGGCGAGTTCCCGGGCGAGGAGGCTGCTGAAGCGGGTGTCGGGGGGCTCGGCTCCGACGCCGGGCGGCAGCCAGACGGCCGCGGCCAGGAGGCCGCCCTCCGCACGCTCGGCCACCCAGATGCGGCCCTCCTCCAGGGCGTAGTGGGCCAGCACCAGCCGCATCGCGCTCTGTGTCTGCTCCCAGTCGTCCGAGGGCGCGGGCGCCGCGATCATGCGTACCACCGCGGGTACGTCCACCAGGCCCGCCTCGCGTACGGTCGTCCGGGGGCGGAGGTGAAGCCTCGTCGCGGGCGCCATCGCCAACGTCATCGTCGTCATCTTGCTGTGCTCCATTTCAGGCCGCCCGGCTCGTGCCGGTCAGCATCCGGGTGGGTCGCAGGTGAGGCACGGGTACGGCTACGGGTACGCGCACGTCGAGGCGAGCGGGACGCTCGGGCTGCGGGCGGCTCAGCAGGACCACGCCCCGGCCCGCCGCCATCGCAGCGGCGACCGCGAGCAGGGCGCCCGTCGTGCCGTACTGGAAGCCCTCGCCGAGCAGGCTGACGCCGATGGCGGACGCGGCGACCGGGTTGACCAGGGTCAGCAGGGCGAGGGGGCCGCCGAGGCCGCTGCCGTATGCCTTCTGGGCCAGCAGCAGGCCGCCCGCCGCGAAGGCCACGGTCAGGAGCGCTGTGACCGCCGCGCTCCACGACAGCGTCGGTCCTACGGCGAGCTTCTGGGCCAGCGTGGAGCCGACGGCGGAGGCGATGCCGGAGGCCGCCGCGAAGGCGAGGCCGGTGAGGGAAGAGCGGCCCGAGGCCAGGCGGATCAGCGCCGCGATGAGCGTGGCGGCGGCCAGCGCGACCAGCAGGACCTCGTTCGTGCTCAGGGCGCTGTCCGACGTACCGCCGCCCGAGGCGGTGACCGTCAGGAGGGCGGTCAGTCCTACGAGGGTGAGGGCCATGCCGGACCACTGGGTGCCCGAGGTCCGGCGGCGGGCGGCCAGTGAGCCGAGCGGTACCGCCACCACCAGGGTCAGCACGCCGAGCGGCTGCACCAGGCTCAGAGGGCCGTAGCGCAGGGCGACCACGTGCAGCAGCGCGCCGGCGGCGTTGAGGAGGACCGCCCACCACCACGAGGCGCGGGTGAGGGCGCCGCGCAGGTTCGCGGTGTCGGCGGCGGTCCGCTCCTGGATCACGGCGGCCGTGGCGTAGCAGAGCGCGGAGACGAGGGAGAGAGCGACGGCCAGGAGCACGGGAGAGGTCGCCATCGCTGTCATCGCCGTCACACCACTCATCCATCGATACGAAACGGTTTCGTACCGACAAGCTACGACGATCTCGATCGAAACGCAAGCGTTTCTTTAGAGGAGATCTGCCCTGGTGGCGGACCCGTCCGGTCCGCATAAAGGCCGAATTCTCCGGCAACCATCCCGCCCCAGCACCGTCTTACTAGCGCAGGGGCTCACGGCCCCACCACTCGCGAATCCGGGGGGATTCATGTTTCGCACCATTCACATCGGTCGCATCGGTCACCCACTCGCCATCGGAGCGGCCGGCGTGCTGATGTCGCTGGGAGCGGTGGCCGCCGCGCCCGCCGCGTGGGCCGAGCCGGGGGCGCCGACCCCGTCGGCCGGGCCCGCGCAGACCTGCTGCAACACCACCCTGTCCGTGGACGGGCCCGCCGCGGTGGGGCTGGCCGGGCAGCCGGTCGAGTTCACGGAGAAGATCACCAACACCTCCGCCACCGAGTCGCAGGACCTCTTCCTCAACCTGGTCGCGGACGCCGGGGCCGGTATGCCGAAGAACGGCCTGGTCATGTACTACCGCACGGACAGCGGGGCCTGGCAGAAGGTGCTGACGGAGTACAGCAGCGGTTCGTTCCAGGGGGCGTTGCCGATCACCATCACGCTCGCCCCGGGCGAGAGCCGTGTCCTCCACCTGCTCCTCGGGCTGCCCATGGGCGAGCCGCACAACGGGAACAGCGACGGCGGAGCGAGATCCGTCCAGTTGACCTCCTCCGTCGGGGCGGCGGACGGTTCCTGGGTCCTTCAGGCGCGTGACGTCCGTACGATCCCGGTCCAGGGCCTGTCCGCCGGCCTCACCGGGGTGCCCGCGACGGCCGTGCGCGGCGGGGCGCCCGTCGAGTTCGAGGCCACCCTGGCCAACCCGACGCCGTCCGAGTACCTCAACCTCAACAGCGTCCTGTTCACCGACAAGTACGCGACGGTGCAGGTGAAGCGGGGAGGCGTTTGGGCCACGCTGACGCCGGTGACGGCGACCGGCGAGCCCGGCCGGGTCGGCCACTATCTGCGCGACCGCGACCACACCGCCCCGGTGAGCAGCAGCAGTTCCGTTCCGGTGCGGGTCACCTGGAAGAAGAACGCTCCGCTCGACGCGACCACCCTGACCCAGAGTGTCGTCGTCAACGAGGGGTCCGTCCCGTTCCGAGGCACCTACGTCGGTGCCGCGTCCGCCCAAGTGGCCCTGACCGGCGGCCAGTCGGCCTCGCCGAGCACGAGCACAGGCACGGGCGGAAGCCAGACCCCGGCCTCGACGCCTTCGGCCTCCGCATCGACCGGCAACACGGCCACCCCCACGCCCGTACCCACCACACCGCCCGCCACCTCTCCGGCGAACACCGGCACGCAGTTGGCGAGCACCGGCGGCGACGGCGGCACGCTCGCCCTGTCCCTCGGCGGCGCCTCGCTGGTGTTCGCCGGAGGCTCCCTGGCCGCCTACACGCGGCTGCGGCGCCGCGCGTAAGGCAGACAGACCATCGGCCGGTTCAGTCGGCTCAGGCGGCTCAGTCGGCGAACACCGCCGTCCCGCCCTGCGTCAGCTTCCAGTTCGTGACCGCGAAGTCGGCCGGGTTCAGGCTGCCCTTCGACGTCACGTAGTCGATCATCAGCTGGCGGATCTCGTTCGTGGAGCTGTACGCGATGTCGGCGGCGGCGATGTGCGGGTAGCCGCTGCCGCCGTTCGCGCGGTAGTTGTTGACGGCGACCACGAACACCTGGTCGTCGGTCACGGCCGTGCCCTTGTAGCTGAGGTTCTTGATCCGTGACCCCTCCGCTGCCGCGATGTCGATCTCGTAGTCGACGCCGGCGGCGGTGTCGTACATGTAGTCCCAGAAGCTGTTGGCGTTCGTCAGAGTCGCGGTGTCGACCGCCGTCCCGACCGGGACCTGGTGGTAGTACTTCGCCGCGAACTCCAGGTAGTCCCTGAGCTGGGCGCCCGTCAGCTTCTTGCCGTAGAGGGTGTTGTCGTAGATGTAGAGCCCGGCGACATCGCGGATGGTGACATCGCCCTTGGGGATGTCCGCGCTGCGGCTGAAGGGCGCGGCGACCGAGATCAGCGGGAGGGCGGCGTCCGCCGTCGACAGGCCGGTGGCCACGGTGGCCATCTGGACCTGGTGGATGAAGTCCATGACGGGTACGTCCTTCCAGCACGCCTCCGCCGCCGACAGGTCCTCCGTACACGTGCCGACGGCCGTGTTGACGTACTTCACGACGAGATCGTGGTCGGCCTTGAGGAGAGTGGTGATGTGTTCGTCCTCCTCGACTCCCTTCGGGTCGAGGGTCTTCGCCTTGGTGCTGGTCACCTTCCACTGGCCGCGCACGAGTTCCAGCTCGAAGTCGAAGACGGTCAGGCGCATTCCGTAGCAGTACGGCTCGGAGAGGATCACGTCCTTGCCGGTCGCCTTGTTCGTCACCGTGTAGGAGGAGACCTCCGTGTGCGTGTGGCCCACGAGGATCGCGTCGATCCCGGGCACCTGCTCCGCCACCAGGTTCGACGCGTTCTCGACGTACGGGAGTTCGTTCCCGTACGACGAACTGCCGTCCAGGCCCGAGTGATCGGTGAGGAAGACGACGTCGCAGCCGAGGGCGCGCATGCGCGGGACGTACTTCTTCGCCTGCTCGACGAGCCCCGTGAACGACATCTTCCCGGCGACGTTGTCCTTGTCCCACAGGGCGATTCCGGGGTTCGTGAGGCCGAGGATGCCGATCTTGATGTCCGGCGCGCCGGGGACCCTGATCCGCTTCACGGTGTACGGCTGGAAGGCGGGCCGGAGCGTCTTCGCGTCGAGCGCGTTGGCGCCGAGGAGCGGGAAACGGCACTGGCTCTCGAACTTGCGGAGGGTGTCGATGCCGTAGTTGAACTCGTGGTTGCCGAGGGCCGCGGCGTCGTAGCGCATGGCGTTCATGGCGACGGCCATGGGGTGTTCGGGGCCGCGCTTGCCCTTGCCCGCGTCGATGGGGTCCACGCGCGCGTAGTAGTACGCCAGTGACGTGCCCTGGATGATGTCGCCCGCGTCGACGAGCAGGACGTGGTCCTCTCCCTTCTCCGCGCGCTGCTGCTTGATGAGGGTGGCCACGCGGGCGACACCCACGGAGTTGCCGGCCTTGTCGGTGTAGGCGGCGTCGGTGTAGTAGTCCCAGTCGAAGACGTGGCTGTGCAGGTCGGTGGTGCCCAGGATGGAGAACGTCCAGGTACGGGGCGGCTCGCAGTGCGCGGGGGCGTGGTCGGCACGGTCGGCGGCCTGCGCCGGGGCTGCCGCGACGGTCCCCGCGGCGGCCACGGCGGCGCCGGTGACGGCCGACTTCTTCACGAACTCACGTCGGTTCATGGGAGTGATGGGCATGGGGGAACTCCTGGGCAGCTGGGGCGGCTAGCGCGACTGGGGCGACAGGTGACTGCGGGTGGCTACACGCGTAGATCGTTGCGGCACGCGGCCCCTCCAGGAACCAAGAACAGGCCATGACAGGCCATGTCCCGGTCAATTCCAGCGAAAACCCCGGGTCCCACCAGTCCCGTTAACCCCCTGTGAACCTTGTGTCAGTGGTGTGACCTAGTCTCTTCTTTCACTGGCTCTACACAGAGACCAAGTGGCCCCGCTTCAGGGGCACTTTCGTACCGGGGGGTTCGAAACCATCGTGCACAGACGCACTCTCTCGACCGCGCTCGCGGTCGCACTCACATTCGGTTCCGTCGCGCTCACGACCGGCGTCGCGGGTACGGCCATGGCGGACGACCAGCGGGACCTGGGCATCGTCTCCTTCGGTGACATCGTTGTGGACGGCGTCCACCAGCGGGTCTTCGTCAGTGACCCGGCCAGCGACCGGATCGTCGTCACGGACTACAAGGGCAACTTCGTCCGGGAAGTGTCCGGCCTGAACGGAGTCAAGGGCCTGGAGCTGTCGGCCGACTCCGGCACGCTGTACGCGGCGGTGCCCGACGGCGTCGGCGACACCGGCGACGCGATCTTCGCCATCGACACGGCCACGGCGACGGAGACGGCCCGGTACGCCACGGGTGACGTCGGCCCGCGGTCCGTGGCCCTCGCGGGCGGCAGGCTGTGGTTCGGGTACGGCAGTGCCGCGAACGGCGGCACCGGCAACATCGGCTCGGTCGACCTGACCGACCCGGAGCACAAGGTCACGCTGGACGGCGACGTGGCCAAGCCGTGGGCCACCGCGCCCGTGCTGGACGCGGCGCCGGGTTCGAGCACGCTGGTCGCGGGCGTACCGGGCGCGCCCACGACCGACCTGGGCGTGTACGACGTCTCGTCGGGCACCGCGACGGCCACCGCGCGTACAACCGTCGCGGGCGGCGGACTGCGTGACCTCGCGGTCACGCCGGACGGCGGCCGGGTCATCGTGGCCGCCCAGAACCCGTACAACCACGTGGTGTACAAGACCTCCGACCTGACGGCGGCCGGTAAATACGCCAACAGCCAGGGGAACGCGAACGCCGTGGCCGTCGCCCCCGACGGCTCGGTCGCGGCGGGCAACGACACGACGTACGGCCAGGGCCTGAACGTCTACAAGCCGGGCGGCACGGTCTCCGTCCGGGACTACAACCTCACCAGGACGAACGGCACCGGCAGGCTCGCCGACGTCGGCCTCGCCTGGGCACCGGACAGGTCCCGCCTGTTCGCGATCACGGCCCTGAACGGCACGTACGAGCTGCGCGTCCTGAACACCCCGACGAAGGCCGTCACCAGCGTCTCCGTCACCGCCCCCACCAAGTCCACCCGGGCGAAGAAGCTGACGGTGACGGGCAAGGTCACCAGCAAGGTGAAGGTGCCCACCGGAGCCAAGCTGACGATCACCCGCAAGGACCTGGAGAACCCGAACGGCCGGAAGATCGGCACGGCGACGGTCGCGTCGAACGGCACGTTCTCCTTCACCAACAGCCCGCCGGTCGGCGGCAAGGTGACGTACACGCTGTCGTACACGGGCGACGCGGACCACCTGGCGAGCAGCGGCTCGGACGCGGTGGAGGTCTCACGCGCGGCGACCACTATCCGCCTCTCCAACAACAAGAAGACGTACGACTACGCGAAGAGCGTCAAGTTCACGGCGCACCTCGGCAAGACGTACAAGAACCGCAAGGTCGAGATCTGGGCCGACCCGTACGGCTCCGCGCCCAACAAGCTGGTCAAGACCGGCACGGTCAACAAGAACGGCGACTTCTCGGCCACGTACAAGCTCACCCGCGACACCCGCCTCACGGCACGCTTCACGGGCGACGCGCGCTACGCGCCCAAGTCGGTGGCCAGCACGGTCTACACCAAGGTCAAGGTGTCGACGTCGATCAGCCGCCAGTACAAGAACAAGAAGGTGTACGGCCAGACGTACGCCTACTTCCACCAGGCCACGAACCCGCTGTTCACGACGTCCATGACGGCGTACCCGAACCGCGAACAGCGCCTCCAGATCGAGTACTTCTACGAGGGCGCCTGGTACGACGGCGGCTCCCAGTACTTCGCCCTGGACTCGGCCGGCATCTCCCGCGTGGAACTGCTCGGCGCGCACGACATCGGCTACCGCTTCCGCATCCGCTCGTCGTACATCGACGGCACATCGGGCGACAACGTGAACGCGACCACGCACGGGGCGTGGAAGTACTTCATCTTCACCAGCTGATCACCCAAGGTCCGGTGGACCTGAGGGATCGAGAGAACCGGCTGCCTCTCAGCGCACGCTTGACAACGCTGAGTGGCAGCTGGCTTGTCTCAGGGGAAGGGCGCATCATGACGTTGATGACAGAGCGACCGATCACGATACGCGGCACGGAGCCCCTCAGCTTCGAGGGCTTGCTGGACGCCCTCGACCAGCTCGACCTGCCGGACGGCTACAGGGCCGAGATCATCAAGGGGAACATCGTCGTGTCGCCGTGGTCGAAGGGGTACTACTCCCGCGTCATGAAACTGGTGCGCCGACAGCTTGAGGACTTCCTCCCCGAAGGCCACCTCATCGATTCGTCACCCCTTCTGTTCGTCTTCCCTGGCGTCGAGCGTGCGTACGGACCGGACATCTACGCCGCGCACGAGCGGACGCTGGAGACCGACAGCAACCGCCTCGACGGGGAAGGCCTCTCCTTCGTCGCCGAGCTGACCTCCCCGTCAACCCGGATCGACGACCTGACCGACAAGGTCGAGGTCTACGGGAAGGCAGGCGTCCCCGTCTACCTGGTCCTCGACATGCAGGAGGAAGAGGCCAGCCTGCACCTGGACCCGTACGAGCACGGCTACAAGTCCCGTCTCACCAAGCCGTTCGGGGAGAAGCTCTACATCCCCGACCCCTTCGGCTGCGAACTCGACACGGCGGGGTTCCAGGCCCCTCCGGACGAGAGCTGACCCCGGAAGCGACTGAACCACTGAGGGGCACCCCGTCGGACGGGGTGCCCCTCAGCTGTACCTCTGCCCTAGATGAAGGAGTTGACCTCGATCGTCTCCGTGCGGCCCGGGCCGACGCCGATCGCCGAGATCGGGGCGCCGGACATCTCCTCCAGGGCCTTCACGTACGCCTGGGCGTTCTTCGGGAGGTCGGAGAAGGACTTGGCCTTCGTGATGTCCTCCGACCAGCCGGGGAGGGTCTCGTAGATCGGCTTCGCGTGGTGGAAGTCGGTCTGGGAGTACGGGAGTTCCTCGACGCGCTTGCCGTCGATCTCGTACGCCACGCAGACCGGGATCTCCTCCCAGCCCGTCAGGACGTCGAGCTTGGTGAGGAAGAAGTCGGTCAGGCCGTTCACGCGGGTCGCGTAGCGGGCGATGACCGCGTCGAACCAGCCGCAGCGGCGGTCACGGCCGGTCGTGACGCCACGCTCGTGGCCGATGCGGCGCAGCGCGTCGCCGTCCGCGTCGAAGAGCTCGGTGGGGAAGGGGCCGGCGCCGACGCGGGTCGTGTACGCCTTGAGGATGCCGATGACCCGGCTGATCTTCGTCGGGCCCACGCCCGAGCCCGTGCACGCGCCACCGGCGGTGGGGTTGGAGGACGTGACGAAGGGATAGGTCCCGTGGTCGATGTCCAGGAGCGTGCCCTGGCCGCCCTCGAAGAGGACCACCTTGTTGTCGTCGAGCGCCTTGTTGAGGACCAGGACGGTGTCGGCGACGTACGGCCGCAGCCGCTCCGCGTACGTCAGCAGCTCCTCGACGATCTGCTCCGCCTCGATCGCGCGGCGGTTGAAGACCTTGGTGAGGAGCTGGTTCTTGCCGTCCAGCGCCGCCTCGACCTTCTGCGTCAGGATCGACTCGTCGTACAGGTCCTGGATGCGGATGCCGACCCGGTTGATCTTGTCGGCGTAGGTCGGGCCGATGCCACGCCCCGTCGTGCCGATCTTCCGCTTCCCGAGGAAGCGTTCCGTCACCTTGTCGACGGTGACGTTGTACGGGGTGATGATGTGAGCGTTACCGCTGATCAGGAGCTTGGACGTGTCGACGCCTCGCTCGTTCAGCCCGTTCAGCTCGGAGAACAGGACCGACGGGTCGACGACGACGCCGTTGCCGATGACGGGTGTGCATTCAGGTGTGAGGATTCCGGAAGGGAGCAGGTGCAGGGCGTACTTCTGATCGCCCACGACCACCGTGTGGCCGGCGTTGTTGCCGCCCTGGTAGCGCACCACATAGTCCACAGACCCACCAAGCAGGTCCGTGGCCTTCCCTTTACCTTCGTCACCCCACTGAGCACCGAGCAGCACAAGTGCGGGCACGCGCGTACACCCCTTCCGGGCGGGGCATGTCCAAGGCCAGGGGCGTACGCGACAGAGCTCTCGGCTCATGCCTCGTACACCGGCGACCCTCATCGGCCGCAACCCGTCGGACCCGGATGCCCCGGAATAGACCAAGCCCCTGGCGCAATAGCGCAAGGGGCTCTTGCACAAAGATGCTACCCGAGGAAGCGAGGCATGACCGAGGTGGCGACTTCCGACCAGCTCCTCGTGGTCATCGACCCGGTCGCCCGGCGGACGGACGGCGAGTCTGTACGAATCGCGAAAGACGTGCTCAGCGCGGGTGCGACCACAAAAGTGTGCCTCCCGGACAGCCCCGAGGAATTCGCCCGGGTCCTGGCCAGGAGGGGCTCCCGACGCCCGGTGGTGATCGGCGACGACAGGGCTCTTCTCCGTACGGTGTCCCTCCTCCACCGGCAACGGGAACTGGCCGGATGTGCGCTGTCCGTCGTCCCCGTGGGGGCGGCCGGTGTCCTGTCCCTGGCCCGCTCCCTGGGCGTCCCCATGGGCGCGGTGGCGGCTGCGCGGGCGGTCCTGGAGGGCGCCGAGCGCCGTCTGGACCTGCTCGTCGACGACAGCGACGGGGTGGTGGTGGGCGCGGTACGGATCCCGGCGATACGGGGACCGGCCGGCGCCGGTGAGGTGGGGATGGGTGCGGAGGCTTCGCCCCACCCCTGGCTGCGGACGTGCCAGTCACTGGTACGAACCCTGGCGGCACGGCCGGCCCGGGGGTCACGGGTGACTCCGGTACCCGGGCCCAGCCCCTCGCGACTCCGCGTCGAGGTGGACGGCGTGACCCTCGTGGACCTGGACCAGCCGGTGGAGACGGTGACGCTGACGCCCGGGGTGTCCGGGGGCGCACGGGTAGAGGTACGGCCGGTGTCGGTGGGCGCGGAGGCGTCTCCGCTGGGGGTGGTGGGGCGGCGGGTGACGGTGTCCGGGGCGGATTTTCGGTATCGGGCGGATGCGGGGGTTGTGTCCGGGCCGGTGCGGAGGCGGACGTGGGTGGTGCGGGAGGGGGCTTGGGGGTTGACTCTGCCGGGGTGAGGGGGGGTGGGTGGTGGCTTTTCTTCACCCCCGCCGCCCCTACCCGTCCCATCCCGTTCCTGGGGGCTGCGCCCCCAGACCCCCGCTGTCGGCCTGAACGGCCTCGTCCTCAAACGCCGGACGGGCTGGAAATGCGGGCCGGCGCTGAAAGATCAAGCCCCGACCGCAACCCTCCAGCCCCGGCCGGCACCATCCAGCCCGTCCGGCGATTGAGGACGAGCGCGTTCAGCGCGAGCCTTCCCCCACCCACCCCTGCCGCACTCCACCACCCGCCCGCACCCCCACCCAGCCCGTCCGGCGTTTGAGGACGAGCGCGTTCAGCGCGACAAAGGGGGGTCTGGGGGCGCAGCCCCCAGGGATGGGAC
>NZ_JBSFMT010000051.1:0-78464 GCF_053599695.1 Streptomyces sp. NPDC000878
CGGCCCCCCGCGGCCGCGCGGTCGCTGGTGCCTCGCGCGGGCGGGGGGGCCCGATGCTCCGCGCCACCCCCAGGCGTACCACGCGATCGCTATCGGGAGCGATCATCCCGCTCGGTCAGGATCCGCATGAGTACCTCGCGCGCCCAGATGCGCGTCTGGCGCATCAGCCATCGCGACGCTTCACGGAGTCGCCGTGCTGCAACGGCCCATCCGACCGCCAGCGGAACGCTGACGAGGAGCAGCAACAGGGCGAGCAGCCAGGGAGGCAGTACCCCCGACACTTCGACCGCACCGCTTTGGAACACGACCTCAACCACTGATGTACCTCTCGAACTACGGGCGGCGACCGCCCGTCTCCAAAGGTCAGGCGGCGAGCACGCGCATATGGGAAGGAACCGGCAGATCGACCGGCCTCCCGGGTGCACGGGGAATCCGAGGGGTGGACAGGCGAATCACCCCACAAGGGGAAGATTCGTGGGGCGGCGGCAGCGAGCCCAACTCGTAGGAGCCAGAGGCCATGTGTCGGGTGAGGAGATCGACAGCGACGAGCCAACAGAACTCGGCGACCTCGCTGGCCTCCGCCAACTCGTCGGGAGCCGGAACGGGGCCAGCTCCCCAGATGGTGGTCGAACCACACAGTGGCGTCGTGATCGACGGAAGCCGAGTGTCCTTCTCTGCGGAGGAAAGAAGGCGCCGCGCGAGATCGGCAGCGGATCGTTGACCGTGTGCCTCTTCGACGGTTGCTTTCGCGTCGCTGAAGAGGAGCACGCGGCTCAGTAGCGACCCGAAAGCCTGAGTCTTCCCCGACCCAGTTGTGGTCACCACGATTCCGTGGCGATTGCTCCTGCCGCGCCGCTGAAGCAGAGCGCCGATCAACCCGTTGAACGCTGCAACGGCACCCTGACTTGAGCCGTGGGGCGGCTGATTCAACTGGACTAGCAGATCAACATCAGCGAGAGGCTTGACAGATGTCGCCCGCGCGTACGACCCACGGGCGTGGGGCGCGGCTTCTGCGGCATCGGACATAGCGCGCAGTCTAGGCGCTGCTGTTCCTGGGCGGGCACGTTTCGGGCCGCATGTGCAGTGCGATCACGGGACAGCGTGCGGGGGCGCGCACTGGAAGTCCTCGTCCGTGGCCCGTCCCCACCAAGGCCCAGCGCGCCACAGTCTGCTTCTGGCGGGGAAACACCGACACTCGTTGGCGAACCGGCCCCGCCGGCCGACGGCGCCGGAGCGGGCTACCACCTCGAACTCGTCTGTGAGAAGAAGGCCGTCAAGTGCGTTGATAATGCGGCGAGTTACTTCGACATGGAGGTCGACCCGCAGCGGTCGAACACGTCTACCGCATGGAGCCTCTCACCGAGGCGGTCGTCGCGGCACTCAACCCGGAAACCAACCGCGGTGACCTCGACTTGGACGCCACCGCGATCGGCCACCCGAGGTAGCTGACCGGCCGCCCCTGTTTCATCCGCCAGTCTCAGGAACCTGTATCCGTTGAGGGCCCGAAATCATTCGGGCCCTCAACGGCAGGCGACTTGTAGCCCCTCAGGAGCCGTTGCGGCCGCTCTGGCGGAGCCGCTCGCGCGTTCGGTGATAGGCGTCGATCCAGGCAGCGATGCACCTCTCGACCGGATCTGCCAGCTTCTCGATCGTCCAGAGCGCGACGGCGACGAGGCCGCCCAGCGCCAGCACCAACAGGATGAACCTTTCCAAGGAATTGCCTTTCGGACTACAGGCGCGGCTGCCCAAGTCCGAAGAGGATCAAGCAGCAGGCGCACTCCAGCAGAGGTGGTCTGGGACAACTTCCAGACCGCCTGGAGCGCGTGGCCGGCGGGGGGATCCCATCCCCCGGACGCCGAGCGGCGAGGACTCGTGTAGCGGAGGGTGAGAGCAGAACTCGTAGTCATTCGACCCGAGATGCTCGGCGAGCAGACTGACCGCAAGCAGCCACAGCAGGTGAATCGTCTCGGCTACCTCTTCCAACGCCTCCATGGCGAAGGTGAAGAGTGGACCAGCCCAGGGTTCCGATGAACCGATGCTCTGCGTGGTGATCGACGACAGTCCCGTGTCTTCCTCTACGGTGGACAGCAGTCGTCGAGCGATGCCAACAGCGAATTGCTCGTCACGGATTCGGTCAAGAGAATCCTTGGTACCCGCACATCGCAGCGCGGCGAGCAGAGATGCCTCAGTCTTGCCGCCCCCGATCGTCACGAACGATTCGTGAAACTTCCCGGAGTCGTGGGCTAGCGCGCCATGGCCGCCGTAATACACAAAGTCGATCAGTCGAGGGTTGTCCACGCTCGGTAGCACGTGCGCTGCGGTGAGCACTACCCGACCCGGCAGGAGAAACCCTGACCCCAACCTGGGTGGATCGTCGGGTGGAAGACATCCCACCAAGAGTGCGTGCACGTGGCGCAGTGTATCCAGACGTCACCACAGGTGAGCGCGATTCCATAAGTTGCACAGTGGGATCATGGGGCAAGGCGCGGGGGCGCACTCCGGAGGTCCTCGTCCGTGGCCCGCCCCACCAAGGCGCAGCGTGCCGCCATCGCCAAGCGCCGTGCTGACGCGATCGACCTAAAGCTCGCCGGCGTCGACTGGCTCACCATCGGCCGCAAGCTCGCCGCCGATCCCGTGATCAACAGCGACCGCGTCGCCTACCCCCAGGGTTACGGCTCCGACCGGTACGCCAAGGGCCAAGAGCCGCCCACCGACGATGCGTTGATCCACGCCGCGTGCAAGGACGTACGAGAAGCACTCGCCCAGCGCACCACCGACTTGGACAAATCTGTAGAGGACCTGCGGAACGTCGAACTGGAGCGTCTCGACAAGCTGTTCTTCGTCGCCTACCGGCAGGCCGTGCGCGACGGGAACCTCGGGGCGATCGACCGGGCCCTTCGGATCATGGAGCGCCGCGCCAAGTACGTGCCGGTCGAGATCTCGCAGCGCCTCGAAGTCACCGGTGCTGACGGCGGACCGCTCCACGTCGAGACCGCGGACCTGGCGGAGTTGGAGGCGCTGATCGCGGTGACCGAGGAGGCCGCCAGTGGCTCCGACGGTCAGTGACACCGAGGCCGCGTTCCTCGCCCGCTACCAGGCTCTGGGCGCCGAGCAGCGGCGGGCGATCGCCGCCCAGGCCTCCCCGAAGATGCGTGCCCGGCTCGTCGTCGCGGAGAAACACCTCGCGATGGACCGTTCACCGGGCGCGCTCGCCGCCGTCCTCACCGACCGGCGCGAGATGCAGGCCCGGCACCTCAACATGGTCGACCAGGCCTGGATCGACATGGCCGAGGGCCGCACTGAGCGCGTGATGCTCACCATGCCGCCCAGGCACGGCAAATCACGCCGCGCCTCCAGATGGGCGCCCCTCTGGTACCTGCGGAAGTACCCCGACCGCCGCGTCATGATCGCCTCCTACTCCAGCGACCTCGCCGACGACCACGGCCGCTGGATCAGGGACGCCATCGACACCTGGGGCGACCAGCTCGGCATCCACCTCAACCGCGGCTCCAAAGCGGCGAATCGTTTCGACATCGCCGGGCATGAAGGAGGACTCGTCGCAGCGGGCATCGGCGGCGGCCTCACCGGCAAGGGCGCCACCATCGCCCTCGTCGACGACCCCGTCAAGGACATGGCCGACGCCGACTCCCCAACCATGCGCAAGCGCGCGTGGGAGTGGTGGCAATCCGTCCTCCAAACCCGCCTCGAACCCGGCGGCGCCATCTGCGTCATCCAGACACGCTGGCACGAAGACGACCTCGCCGGCCGGATCATCGCCGACGCCGAGGACAACGAGTGGACCGTCATCGACCTCCCGGCCCTCGCCGACCGCGACGACGACCCCCTCGGCCGCCAAGTCGGTGAAGCCCTGTGGCCCGAACGCTTCAACGAAGCCCACCACGCCAAGACCCGCAAGCGCGTCGGCGAACGCGTCTGGGCCAGCCTCTACCAGCAGAAGCCCAAGCCTCCCGAGGGCGGCGTGTGGCAGCGCGCCTGGATCGACGGCAACCGTACGAACGTCATCGCATTCGGCGGACTCGACATGGCCCGCGTCGTCGTCGCCGTCGACCCGGCCGGCGGTGAGTCCACCGTCAACGACGAGACCGGCATCATCGGCGCGGCACGAGACTGGGACGGCCACCTCTACGTACTCGAAGACCGCTCCGACAAACTCGGCGCCAACGACTGGGGGCTCACCGCCTGCCGTCTCGCCCTCGAACTCAAGGCGGACGCCATCGTCGTCGAGTCGAACTACGGCGGCGACATGGCGCGACAGATCGTCCGCCAGGCCTGGAAGCAACTCGAACGCGACGGCATCACCCGCGGACTGCTCATGCCGTACGTCACCGAGGTCACCGCAAAGGTCGGCAAGAGGCTCAGGGCCGAACCGATCGCCCAGCTCTACGACCAGGGCCTCGTCCACCACGTCGGTAAGCACCCCGAGTTGGAGGACCAGATGGTCACCTGGATCGCCGGCATGGACAGCCCCGACAGGATGGACGCCGCAGTCCATGCGCTCACGGAACTCGCCGACCCCAACCAGCTCGACACAGGCATCTACCGAGGCAGGGACGAACGGCTGGCCGGGCGCCGCTAATGGCCCCAATAGGTTTACGGGTTAGCAACCCTGCTGGTCAGCGGCTGAATCCGGTTCTGTTCATAAAACTGCACGTCGTAAAGTTTTAAGCGTCATTCCCTCCGCAACGCATCCATTGTTGCTCTAGGGTGGAGTGGCAAGCTAGCTGGTCGCGCCCCGCGGTCCTGACGAGCGAGTCAAGGTCGCCGATGTTGTTGAGCTTCGGGTGACTGGGAGTACGAGTTCGTCACGTCCGCGGGCGGGACCAGCTGGTTGGCGAGAGGGGCGCCGGTCACCCTCACTTCCTAGGGTCAAGGCGACCGACGCCGTGCGTCCGGCTAAGAACGGTGGTCGAAGACCACGATTCCAAGCTGGATCAGGATGGCCCCGACCTTCACGAGGTCGGGGATCATTCCACCCTTCTGTGCGGCAGAGTCCGCGCGGTGCTTCCGCTGCGGTCGAGACTTCGACCTCGCGCGACTCTTCCGGTGGTGTGCCATCCAGCCTCCCTATGGCCGCCGCCGCTCCGTGCGACGTGGGACCACTGGGGGGCCGGGCAACACGTAGTCGCGACGATATCCAACGGAACCTCTGCGCCGCTCCCAACTCCGCGTTTTCCCGTCCCCAACTCCCCTTTCTGCATGGGGTTATGACCGCCTGTGGATAACTTCCGCGTGACTGGTACTGTCCGCGGTCATGGGGAGACAGGGGAGAAGGGCTGCAACCCTCGTACTGGTTGGGGCCGTTGTCGGGGGGCTGGCGGGCTGTAGCTCGGAGGAGCCGACGCAGGAGCGCGACGAGCAGATCAAGGCCGAGGCGCAACAGCGGGTCGACGAGCGGATCAGCGTCTGCAACGCTGGCACCACGGCAGGGGAGTTGCTGAGGGACACGGCGCTCGCTCGCAGCGGCACCTCTCCGGTGGAAGCCGTGCCGGACGAGGTGGAGTGTCGTGCCGAGTGGGAGCGGCAGGTCCTCGGCGAGAAGTACGGTCAGGACCTCGTCGACTCTTGGGTCGCCGGATGCATGGACGTCGATGTAATGGGCTCAGCGACAACCGTGCCGTAGGGCCGTTCATTCCGGGACACTTCAGCAAAGGAGGCCCCCACCACCGTGCCTCGCCCGATACCCACCCGGCGACAGCGCCGCACGGCTCAAGCTGCCACCGCTCACTTCAGTCCCTTAGCCCACGCACTCACCGCGCTTGGCGTCTCTCAACACATCACTTCGGGCCTTCGTCGTTCCTGGCATACCACTCGTGTCAGCCAGCGGG
Organism: Streptomyces sp. NPDC000878; assembly: GCF_053599695.1. Classification (NCBI taxonomy): domain Bacteria; kingdom Bacillati; phylum Actinomycetota; class Actinomycetes; order Kitasatosporales; family Streptomycetaceae; genus Streptomyces; species Streptomyces sp. NPDC000878. The sequence continues at coordinate 5,847 of NZ_JBSFMT010000051.1, forward strand.
GCTACTCCATCGTCCGGTTTCTCATCTGGGCCTTGGCGGTCGTGGCCATTGGCGTCCCTCTTGCTGCCGATGTCAACGGCGATTCGCTGACTGAGAGGGAAGAGACCCTACGGGGCGCCTTCATCACGGGGGCATTCCTGATCAGCATCGGCTACCGCAGCTCGTTCCAGAATCAGCGTGCCCATCGCGCGCCGGCCTTCATCACCGACACCGTTGTCCTGTGTGCCATTGCCCACCGTGCTGGCGGAGAGGAACGGTCGACCGCTCTGGAGGAGATCAGTAAGAGGATGCGGCCCGTAGAGCGGATCGTGCGCAATGCTCGACGGGTTCGGCTCCTCTCCCTGCCACGTTCCCGTCGCAGAGCTGGGGCCGATCACGCCCGCAAAGTCGTCCGCCGCCTGCGTAACACGTATCCGAAGATCCATGAGGACGATGGGAATCAGGCGCTGGTCGAGCTTGCCTCTCTGCTGATGGAGATTGCTGACCGCTACGCGCAGGGAAGGGTGAGTGCGCTGTTGCCGGCCAACGAATTGGCCGGGCTGGAGCCGGTGAAGGACTACGAGACCATCAAGCTTGCTGCCGCTGTTCTCACCTTTCTTGCTACGGGCGTGGGCGCGTACCTTGCGGGCCTTGAGGACATCGCGTTGCCTCTGGCAGTCGCCTCCGGCTCGTTGGTGGTGCTGCTCCTGTTCGGCGAGCGTTCCCAACAGCTCATGGATCGCTTCATGGCCATGGTGACCCCTGGCTTGTAGTGACCCTCCTGGAATCGGGATGACCTCACTGACGGCTCGCGACCGATTGGTCCGGTTGCGGTGACGTCTCTCCGCCGGGGCTGGCGTCTCGGACTGAACGTCTACGCTTGATCACGGCGGGCGCGGGGGTGGAACGCCGGAGGGCACGGTGCGCCTGCGCGACGTACGCGACCTGATCATCGACACGTTCAGCTGGGCCAACTACCGCCAAGACATGGCGGACCCGAGGCGGCCGGGCGGGATCCTGTCCCAGACTGCACCCACGTGGGTGCCAGACGGGGATCTCCGACGGCTGGCCGCCTACAAGATCGCTGCTGCGTACGACCACAACCAGGCCGGCCAGCTGCACGCCGTCACGCGCGGCGATGAGTCGGCGCTTGACCGGCGCGAGCTCGGCGACGCCGCCAAGCTGATCGACACGGCGCTCGGCTACCTCCTCGGCGACGGACAGACCATCACCGTGCCGGGAGCCGAGCGGGTCGACGCGCCCGCCGTCGATGACTCTGAACCGCCGGAGGAGGTGAAGACCGCAGCCCTTCTCCAGGAGGACCTGCGCGTCTGGGCGGAGAAGGAACTGCTGCCCATGCGAATGCAGCAGGCCGAGCGGGTCGCCGTACGTGGCGGTGACACCGTGTACACACTCGCCTGGGACCCGGCACGGGCTCGACCACGCCTGTCGGTGTACGACCCGGGCTTCTACTTCCCTGACTTCGACGACGACGCCGACCAGGCCGACTACCCGGACCGCGTGCACTTCGCGTGGCAGATCCCCGCCGACCCGAACCGCGGTACGGAGGAGCGGGTCCGGCGCATCACCTACGAACTCGGACCGATCGGAGCCCACACCCGGACGGCCGCTGACGGGGGTCGCCGTGAACCTGTGGTCGACGGCAACGGCTGGGCGCTCCTCACCCCCGGCGACACCGTCGACAGCGAGGGCCGGATCACGCGTAGGTACCCGTGGCAGCCCGACCGGCCGACCACCGTCACCTGCTATCTGACCGACGCCGAGTGGCGGCTGAAGGATCTGAAAGGCCACCACACCGTCTACAACCTGCCCACCGACAAGGCCACGTACCGGAGACGCGCAGACGGCGAAGTCCTTGAGCGCCTGGACCTAATGGTCGACTACCTGCCCGTCGTGCACGTCCCGAACACGATCCCGGATGCCGGCGAGCACTGGGGCCGCCCCATCTTCGCCGGAGTCCTCCAGGCCCTCGACGAACTGTCCGCGACGGACACCGACTCGGCCGCTTCCTCCGCCACGACCGGAGCCCCCGTCGTCGCCGTGTCCGGGGCGCGCATGCCCGTCAACCGCACCACCGGCCAGCCCGAGCCGGTCATGCTCCGCGCCGGCTCCGTCGTCCAGCTCGCCGACGGCGGCTCCATGGACGTCCTCGACACAGCCGGACAGCTCGCCGAACTCCGACAGCGCACCGACCACCTCCTCGACCGGATCGCGGTCAACTCCCGCCTCACCGCAGCCGGGTTGGGCACCCTCGACCCCACAGCCCTGCCCTCCGGGTACGCCCTGGAACTCGCGCTCGGCCCGCTGGACTCCCTCATCGGGGAGATGCGGCTCGTACGCGACCACAAGTACACACTCCTGCTGAAGTTCGTCGCCCGCCTCTACCAGGCCGGACGAGTCTGGCCAGCGGGGGAACTCCCCTCGGCACGGCTGGCGTTCGGCCCACTCACGCCCACCGACCAAGCCGCGGTGCTCGACCTGGTCGTCAAGGCTTACGAGGCCGGAGTCATCTCGCTGGAGACCGCGGTCCGCATGCTGATGGACGCCGGATTCCCCATCGACAGCGCGTCCACCGAGATTGACCTCATCCAGGCCCGCGACTTCGACGCCGCCGCCCGCCTGGCCGACGCCACCGGCGACAGCGCGGCCGTGCGGGAATACCTCGGGCTACCCGAAGCAGTCCCTGAGACTGGACCCGCACCCCTTATCCCGACACCAGACTTGCCCGATCCGGAGCGGACGACCTGATCTCGTGCCATCGCCGGGCCGACGAGGGTAGAAGCGTTTACGAGAGGGAGCCCTTCGAGACAGCGCGACGGACCAGGAGTACGCGGTACCTCTGGGCGACAACGGCGCCAGCGATCACTTCATGAACGTTCAAGCTCAACTCCAGCTCTGAACATCGACTCAAGAGGGCATGCCGAGCGCGCCACTCAGACATCATGCCGTCATGAGACATGGGCGATCAGACAGGAAGAGGCGCTGGCTCTATTGGGTGCTGGCTGCGGCCAGTACTGCGGCCTTCATCGTTCTTCTCACCTGGGGTCCCTGGTGGATCGAAAGTCATCACCTCAGGGACAAGAAGGGCGAGCTTATTCCCAGCGCAGGAATCATCGTCACTGGGTTCCGCACCATGCTGGTCGCCATCGCAGCCGGCGGCTTTACCGCCGCAGGGCTCATGTACACACATCGCAGCCATAAGCAGACTGAGAAGCTGTTCCAGCACACCCAGGACAAAGATCGGGAGCAGGCGCAACTCACCCGCGAGGGTCAAGTCACTGGCCGCTACATTGAAGCGATCAAGCTCCTGGCGTCAGACAAACTGCACGAACGCCTGGGCGGCATCTATTCACTCGAACGCATCATGAAGGATAGCGAGAGGGATCGAACTACTGTTGTTGAAGTCCTAGCTGCATTCGTGCGTGATGCGTTTCGACCACTAGACAAGCCAGCACCGCAGTCCTCGGCGAGCGAGCAACCCGGGTCGGCAGCGCCAGAAATTCCCGAGAGTGAAGAGCCCCGCCTCACGACGCTCCACGAGGACGTCCGCGCCGCACTTGACGTGCTGGGTCGCAACTGGACCCACGGCATGAGGAGAGCAGATCTGCGGAGTATCCGAGTGACTGGTATCGACATGCGCGAGGTCAACCTGAGCGGCGCCTGGCTCACCAACTGCAAACTCTCAGGCGCCACATTGGAGGGCGTAAAGATGAGCCGATCACTTCTCGAAGGCGCAGACCTGGCAGATGCCAAGATGTACAACGCCGAACTCCGTCAAGCCAATCTCCATAAAGCCAGACTCGTCAAGACGCGCCTCATGTGGGCCGACCTTGCCGAGGCAGATCTCTCCCACGCCGACCTGGCACACGCACAACTCTCGGGAACCGACCTCTCGCACGCTGTTCTGACGAGCGCCGATCTTGAGGGAGCGAACTTCTCAAGGGCCAAGCTCGTGGGTGTGAATCTGCACAAGGCGCACCTCCGCAAGTGCGTGCTTGTAGACGCGAACCTCAGCGAGGCTGACCTTTCCACAGCCACCGGTTTGACCGTCGGCCAGGTGTGCAAGGCGCAGATCTACGCGTCGACCCAGTTGCCCCCCTCGATGGCAGACGACCCCGACGTGGCGGCACGCACCAATGCATGCGAGAAGGCCTTGGCGGACGGAGAAGAACCTCCATCGGCGCGCAGGGGCCCCAATTAACGACGGACGTCAGGCGGACGCCACGAGCGCCCTACCGCGGGAACCGCGTCAACTAAGCCAACAAGGGAAGACCAGAAGCAAGCTAAGGCCGGGCCAGGACTCCCCTGCGCCAGACCTTCGGGTTGTTCAGCCGGTTTGGGCGCGCCCGCGAGCGGCCATGCGCCCGCTGGCCTACTCCGGGATGATCCGGAGCGCCGTGGCCGGGTTACAGAAGGGGCAAGCCTCGACATGCGCGTACAAGGCCCGCCTCGCCTGGTCCTCGCTGATCGCCTTGACCCGGACGCCCTGCGCCACGACGCACCCGCCTTGGTGGACGCGTACGGGCGGGTTCCCAGCCCCGATACCCCGCTCGATCAGCCATTCGGGCGGCGGAGGACGCCGCTCCTCGGCCTTCCGCCGCGCGCCCTCCCGCTCCTCCTCTATGGCGATCCACCGATCAAGCTGGGCGAGGCTCGCCGCGGCCTGCTGCGCGATCACGCGGCGCGCGAAGTGCAGCAGCTCCAGACGAGACAATTGTTCGCTCACATGTTCGAGTCTAGTCGGGGTTGCGGTACGCCTTCGAGTCGTGGTCGACACTCATGTGTCGAGGAAGTCCCATTCCTCCCCAAGTACCCAGCGTAGAGCCGAGAGCTTGCCGTTCATGAAGCCCCATTCCCAATCATCGACTGGCGGAAGATTTTCCAAGCCATACGTGTCCTCGACGCGTTTTCGGGCTGCCATCATGCTTTCTTTAATCGACTCCGGCAGTTCGGAATGTTTCTCCGGATGAAGCTCCTCATGAATTACGCTTCGCCCATACCAGACCTTGTCAAAATATTCATGCTCGGCGGTAAGGATGTCTGCGAGCGATCGAGTCTCGGATGCGTTCTGGACGAATTCCACTTCGTCGGCTTCATCGAGATAATCGCTGCCCAGTTTCTCTCCGAGAACCTTGACCAGACCATCCACGTCATAGGCATAGTGGGAGTTCGGGGATGAGAATAGGCCGGCGATGTCGTCGTGGGGCTGGCGTCGGTCACCCTTGGGTACCGAGAAGTCAATGCAGTTGGCCGTCGCAAAGACGTACTGATCTTCGACTGATCCGGCACCAAGGGCGGTTGCATACTGCTCAACCAAGAGCGCGTCAGCCACGCTGTTCTTGTTGAGATGGAGCGGGGCCCGCTTTTCGAGGCCACGCCTGACGACGGCCGCATGCTCCGCATCCCCCGACAGGAGTTGTGTCCCTGCGCGCAGCAGATCTGAGATTTCAGAGAAGTTCTGAAGGGATCGAGCACTTACGTATGGGATCTGGTGGGCCATTTCGGCAATCCAACGCTGCGCCTCGTCATCGCCATAATCTTGAAGATCCTGGCGGAGAACTCGGAAGCGTTCTCGAACGCTCGTCGATGTTGCCGCTTCTGCGCGCGGGCGGTTTCGGTTGAACTCTTCCAGGATCAGAGATGGGACAAGGAGCTCGATCTTCCTCTGAGACATCAGCAATCGCAGGGGAACGATGATCTGCTGGCCGTCCCGGCGCTTTGCAATATTCAACCAAACAGACGTGTCAATTAGTAGTCGGAGCATAGCGAGATCGTAGGGGAGACCCGACCGCGGCTGGAGCTTTTCGCTGTTCGCCCTGAGAGACGCGCTCACCTTGGACCTGGAGACTCGGTTGCTCGGGCAGCCACCAGTCTGAGCGGCGGCTACCTGTTGTCCGATCTTCGGAGCTGGCGGTGCTCTTCTCCGTCTCCTTGTAGAAGAAGGCCGGGTCATCGGGAGCGCCGTCGAAGGTGACGGAGATGGACGCGACGTCATCCGTACAGGTCCCTGCGAACGCGGCGCCGGCCTAGTACTCGGCTGTGTCGGATGTTGATCGATCCGTTTCCTGCGAACATTCTCGATCATCGCGGTGCACCTCTCGCGCTTGATCTTGCGCAAGGCGTTTGCGCTCGGCCTGGTGGTCGACGAACGGGCCTCTTGCTCCGCCTGCCGAACTCGGCGATGCGAGGTCTGTCGGCCCCCTTTGCGAAGTACTTCTCGCCGTAGTCGTCCTTGACGAAGAGGGCCTGACGATGGACTCGACGTCCTTCGCGATGACGTCGATCTCCGGCAGGGGCCGTCCTGCGAGTGTGACCGCCGCGCGCTGGAATCTGTGTATGTCTGGCCGGTCGTCGGCGACCTATCCCGCCGTGTGAACCGGGCAAGGCGGCCCGCCGGGAAGTACCTCAGGTACTTCCCGGCGGCCCCAGTTCACCGACGCTCGATCCAGTAGACCGCCCCCGCGAGCACGCCGGTCACGGACGCCTTCACAGCCAGGCGCACGAGTTCGTCGCTCGCGGTGTCCAACAGTCGGCGGGCCCGCATCCGGGCTGGGCTTAGCCTCCTGGGCTGCGGCTTCTGGCCGAGAGGCGGGCCATCAAGGTGCTGGTCAGAGTTGCTTTGACAGTGGGAACCCGTAGGCTCGTTCTCGGTGGGAATCGTGACCTCCTGAGGTCGTCGGTTCTTGCGGTCGAAGTCGGTGGCCTCCTGTTGCGAGCAGGGGGCCGCCGCCGTCGTGGCGGCGGCACCAAAGGTCACCGAGGAACATTCTCTGGCACGGCACTGACAGCTGGCGGGGTGCCTGGAGCCGTGCGTCTTGTCTGGTACATCGTTTCTACGGCACAGACCTGACAATTGAGTAGCCCAACTCCGCTTGTGTGCGTGCAAGTTGCACCCTTGCGTCGTTTCACGTGAAACCTGCTTGACGTCAACTGTGCTGATGAGCTGGGCAGTTCAGGCATCTGGTCTGCGCAGATAGTGGCACGCGCGGAACGCTCAGCCAATCTGGTTGTCCACAGGGCCCTGGGTGCAACCTCCACACTTCTGGGGATACTTGACCTCCCGCTGTGGAGAACGCCGGTACGGACTTGTGGAGAACGGATCGCACGGCATCAGAAGATGGCTTTGACCAGTAGGTTTCCCCTTCCCCAGCCTGTGAGGAAGAAAAAGTTGCCAGTTACCTCGAAAAAGCTTCCTCGACTGTCTACCTGGCTCCACCTTCGAGGCTCGTGTAAGACCTGTAGATGCATTGCATCTCTTACCTGTGGATAGTGCACCTTGCGGGCACGTCGCAGTTGGCGCCCGCCCTCGTCCTGGAGGGTGAGGGCGGCGCTGGTAACGAGAAGTGGGAACGGCTACTTTCCCGTGTATGACTGACCAGTTCGACGCCCAGTTCGGCGGCATCCTGCACTCCGCGCGCGAGGTTCTGCCGGAAGGATCCGTGCTCCGCCTGGAGGGCAAACTTCGCCAGATCCACGCAGAGAGGCCCGATCTGGATGTGCCGGAGGTCGTGAGCATGGCCTTCGACGTCTTTGACGGGGAGGCGATTGATGCTCGAATCGGCCTGGAGGAGGCAGGCGCGCGGGCCGATGCAGCGGCTGCCGCCGAAGCCGCCCATTTCGCGTCCATTGAGCGCATCAAAGAACGCACGTACGAGCTGGATTGTCTCGAATCTCAGCACCCCGGCAGGGCCACCATGGCCGAAGTGCTTGCCGACGCAGGGATCTCGTGGGCGTACCTCGGTCTGACCGAGCAGGACGGCATCCTCGTCGAAGAGATTCGCCGGGGCATGAGGTAAGGCAGCGCCACGAACTCTGCTCGGCACCGGAACTGGCCATAGAGGTTGTCCCGTATAGGGGTGAGTTATCCGGCGAGGGCCAGATTGTGGAGCGGGGGGAACGGGGAGCATGGCCTGGTGAACACCATTACTCTTCTGGTCTGATGACGCGGATGGCTTGGCGGCGTTGCGGCATGCCTCATGAAAGGCTACTAGCGATGAAGCTATTTATGGACGAGTCGGGAAACGGAAACGCTTCCCAGCCATTGATCGTAGGCGCGGTTGAACTGGGTGACGATGCAGAAGACATCGAGGAAAAAATTCAAGATCTGTACAAACGCCTGATCGTGAGGCACAGCTTGACCGGACTTGGCAGCTTCGAAGATTTTCGCAAGGACGGTTTTCACAGCTCGAACGATCCGACAGAGATCTCCGTCCCATTTCGAGAGCTTATGCGGGCCACGTTCTTCAGGACGTACATGGTCGTCACTGATCGAACGAGTTTCCCCAGTAACGCCGAGTCCGAGCTAATCGAGTTCATGTACGTACAGTTGTTGAGTGATTTGTTGATTCGACACCGCCATGAACCCAAGTTTCTTTGCTACATAGAGCAGAGCGAAGAGATGGCGTCGATCATTCGCCGACTTCCCGATGCCGTCGTCAGACGGGCCCGCAAAAAGGCCGGTAGAGATGCATCGTTGCCACGGCCGGATATTTCAATGGTCACTAAGCGTGATTACATGTCTACGGCCATCATCGACTATGTTATGGCCGACGTCAGTAGATGGCTCCAAAAGGGCCGTACCAATAACCCTAAAGACTTCGCTTATAGAGCATTCCGTGAGATTGAGCCATCGGTTTCCATGCTCTACTCGTTCGAGCTTGGCCGCATTTCCAGCCGAAAGGACCCACTTCATTGATGTGTGGTAAGATCCGGCCTGAGGTAGGGCCGCGGTCAACGTTGTGCGCGAGTTCGCGTGCGTTGCATGATAGTCCTTGCATGGGAGTGTGGCCCTACCTCCTGACACGCCGCCACAGGGGGTTCAGTGTCTTTCTCGGTTGATCAGCTGGCTGAGCAAGCTGGCGCATCGGTTGAAAATCTAGAACGGCTATCCGCGCAGCTTCCTGCGGGTGAAGGCCGTTTCTATGTTCAGCGGAGGCACCGCAAGAAGCACGGCGGAATACGAGAAGTATTCGAGCTGAAGTCGCCATTCAACGCGGTTAGTAAAAATTTGCATCGGAGCTTTACGAGCCGATTCTCGTATGAAGCCCCCGACCATGTTCACGGATTTGTTCGTGGGCGTTCCACGATTAGTAACGCCAGTCAGCACCTCGCGAAGAAGTGCGTATTGCGCATGGATCTTGAGGATTTCTTTCCGTCCATTGGCGCCGCAGCAATAAGGGCTTCATTGCGAGAGCAAGACTACGATGAGAAGGCTGCGGAACTTGCTGTCAGTCTCGTTACTATCGGCGGCAAGCTGCCAATCGGACTTAGTACGTCGCCCCTCTTGTCTAACTTGGCCTTCCTGGGCACAGACCGCTCCCTTGCCGAGTACGCACGGTCGGAAGACCTGGCGTTTACGCGCTATGTGGACGATCTCACATTCTCCGGCGACGTCACTGACCGCCACTCGGCGGATATCGCTCGCATTCTCGACGACGCTGGCTGGTCGGTAAACACGCGCAAGACCGCTTTCATGCGTCGCGGTGGTCCGCAATACGTTACCGGTTTGTATGTCGGAGAATCGGACGGGCCGCGGATTCCACGCAACCTAAAGCGTAAAATGCGATGGATCTTGCACGTGATATCGAGATTTGGTTATGAGGTCTATATGACCGAGTTCGGCGGCGAGGACGAGGGGATGTATCGGCGTCGGCTATTGGGTTGGGCATGCTATATCGCCGCAGTCGAGCCAAACGTGGGCTACCCACTACTGCGAGCATTCGATGGACTAGTTCCGGAGGGGGATGACGAGGATCTAGAGGGGTATGAAGAGGATCTATACGACCTGCTCTAGAGGTGGGCATTCTCGGCATTGTTCGTGCGCCAGTACGTCGCCACCAGTAACACCCGGTCTTCCAGCGGCAGCCGCCAGGGACGGTCGCGCTGAACGTCACCCGGCAACTGCACGTCGATGCCCTGCCAATAAGGGGGAGAGGCTATGGCCCGCAGGTCTCAGCCGCGGAACAGTACGAGCCACCGTCCGGACGTGCACTACCCGCTGATCACCAACGGCCTGGACTACCTCATCGACGTGGCCGACCGGCTGACCGCTGACCCGGTCGGGCTGCCCGACGCCCGCGCCCTGAAGTACGCCGTTCTGCACCTCCAGGCCGCCACCGAGGTCCTGCTCAAGGCCCGCCTCCAGGACGAGCACTGGACCCTGGTCTTCAAGAGGCCGGAGACCGCCACCCGTACCGCCTTCGACAACGCAGACTTCGAGAGCTGCACCACCGACGAGGCTTTCACCCGGCTGACGCAGATCACCGGCCTCGACCTGCCGGACAAAGCTCTCGCCGCAGTGAAGAAACTGGCCCGCGACCGCAACGCCCTCCAGCACTACGCCTTCACCTCCCCAGCCGGGGCAGTCGAGGCACGCGCCGCCGACGTGCTGAACTTCCTGCTGCCCTTCATTGCCGACCACCTGCTGCCCCGCCTCGACACAAAGCAGCGGTACGACGCCGACCTGATGCTCGCGGCCGTCCGCGGCAGGCTCGCGCGCATCGAGGCGTACCTCAAAAAACGCCGCAACGAGCTGCGCACCGAACTCAAGGACGTCGCCGACCGCACCGTCACCTGTCCCGAATGCGAGGAGCAAGGCACCCTGGTACTCGGCGGGGACCTGCCCAACTGCCGCTTCTGCCTCAAAATGTGGGACAGCCCGTTTGATGCTGTCGCGGACTACACCTGGCAGCTCTACGGCGAAATGGACCAACCCCACCTGCCGCACCACGACGCCCGCGACTCCATGATCTGCCCCAACTGCGAAGCTGACGCAGTGATCACCGCCGTAACCGCAGCTGCTCCAGACACCTCGCGCATCCTGTGCTTCTCCTGCGCTACCGACTTCACCGACACCGCCTTCACCCTGTGCGAGGGAGGCTGCGCGCGGCCCTTGCCGACCGACTCCGAAGAACTGTTGTGCCCCAACTGCACCGCCTCGGCCTTCGAGAGGATCTGAAGGGGTGACCGGTGCCCCCCGTGGCCTGCGGGCGGGTGTCACGGTGCTGCGCGCCGGGGGCTGAGAAGCTCCCGGAAATCTGTGACGCTCCGTGAGTCGTGGCTCATTCTGGACGTGTCAGGAGACATGAAGGGCCGGGAGTTTCCCGGCCCTTCATGGTGGTGGGGGCGTGTGAGCTTGATGCCTGTCCGCCGCGGCCGTTCGCCGGGCGAAGTGGCTGCCGTCCTGCACGGACGCGGTGCGGGTACGGTCAACGCGGTACACGGCGGGCACGGCGCCAGGCGTTTCGCCAGTGGCGCCAGAGGTCCGCGCCGTTGACACCGACGGCCCCCGCCACGACGGCGATGGACACCAGCCCGGAGATCCAGGAGAGGGAGAACCCGGCGAGGATCGCCACCCCTGCAAAGCTCACCCCGCTGTACGTGGCGACCAGCCGCTCGGCCAATTCGGTGTACCGACTGGGCCCCTCGATCAGCAGCTCGCTCCCGTTGCGCAGGACCAACCGGCCGCCGACCAGGATCAGTGCGAGATAGAGGAGTGTCGCGAGCGGCCATGGTTTGTACAGATTTTCCCACCGATGGTGCGCGCTCTCCTGCCAGGCCCACACCTTGCCCTGCGAGTCGGCGACGACGACCTCCGAGCGGTACCGCTCACTCCAGTGCGACGAGATCTCGAACGCCGGCTTCGAGGCCCCGTCGAGATACACGTCCAGCATGGACTCGCCCCACCCTCCGTGCAGCTTGACGATTTTTGTGATGGCGGCGGTCCGTGTCGGCAGGCACTGCTCGACACCACGCTCGGCGATACACGCCGACACGACCCGTTGCTGGTGCTCGCGGTGGTGCGCCGGCCCGATGCGCCAGGCGCCCAGACCCACGAGAACCAACCCGAACACGATGCCGGTGACACACCATGAACTCCTGCTGTCTCGCCAGCGCATTCGGCAAGTAGAACAGCGAAGGGCGGAACCGTACAGGTGGCAGCGGATCCTCTGTTCCTGGCCCTTCGTCGCACTGTGGACCTGGAGCCCGCCGAGCGGTCCTCCCTCGATCAGGGGGGATCGTAGGGCGCGGCCAGGGCAACGGCTGAACGTCCACCGCCTGCGGAGCAGGCGGCCCGGTTCGGCCTGCCAGCTGCTGCAGCCATTCGCGGAGCAGCGCCGTATCGGTGTCTCACAGAGATACCCCGGTGGCCCCTCTGGCGAACGAACTTACTCACCAGTCACAGACGGACACGGATCAAGGGATATGGCACAGCTTCTGACGCTGACCCTGAGAGCTCGAATCAGCCGCCAGTTCCGCGGGTCGGAGCGACCCCGGGGCTCACTGCGACAGGTGCCCTATCTGTTCCGGCTTTCAGCGCGGTGGTGATCACCTCTGCGCGAGCCTTTCTCGCATCCCTTCCCCAGCCTTCTTGATCCTGAAAAACGTCAGCGAACACTGCGTCTCGTGGCAGGCTATCGGGGACCCAGAAACCCGTGTATGCCGTCTGAAATGCTTTCTTGATCGGTGTGTCCAACCAGTTTGCCCAGGGGGTGTCGCCACTCCCCACGAAGACCGCTGCAAGCGCAGTTCCGACTGCGCCACCTAGAGCCGTGAATATTTCCTTGGTTTCTGCGTCGGCGTTCTTATCGGGTGCCAGCGCGGCTGCGCCAAGGATGGCCAACCCTGAGCCGATGATGGCCACCGAAAGGTACATCAGGAAGCGGAATTGCATCCACTTCATTGATGCCGTGGGAGACGTCTTGATCCGCCGCTTGCCCCAGCGAAAGGTGGCCTCGCCAAGGGTAATCAGAATGAGCGGGGAAAGTACTGCTAGTAGCAGCCATCCTTTGTGGGCAGTATAGGCCCACCCTGCCCCTATGCAGGCTACTCCCAATGCTACAAGGGCGTTGACGACCGTCGATTTCATTGCTTTGCCTTGGAAAGCAAGAAGCAATGCTCTTTAGGTGTGTGGGTGCAGCAGTAGTACAAGCCGCTAGATTTCCCCTTGAGTCGGAACGGCTTGTAGGGCTCCTGGATGGTGCAGTCCCCATTCTGTAGCAGGGCTGCGGCCATGTGCCTAGGAAGGGGGTCGCGGGGTGGTATTCCTCGCGCCTTTATCTGACCTATCAGATTATGAAGGTCCTCGGTGGCCCTAATGCCTTGCTTTCCGCGTTGCTTCTTCAGCAGCCCGTGCTGTCTGACTTGCGGATTGCGTCGACCGCTCTTTGGGGTCATGGAATCTCCCAGCGTGCGAGGAGAGAGCTGCAACGCAGCGAGCTAAGCACCAGTTTCTCACGGATGTGTCAATTCGGCATTTTTAGGCGCGAGAGGCACTGAACGTACGTCCCCTGTGACCGGCTCAAGCATTCGAGGCCCCGCGGATTGACTCCGCGGGCGGTCTGAGCACCCAGCAGCCAGAAGGGTTGATCAGGACCTCTCCACCGTAGCTGGTGGCCCTGACAACGATCTGGGCCGAGAACGCTCGAATCGTCATGATCGACGGTGGCTAGACTGGCTGTTGGCGCGGGGGCGCTTTGGCTCGGAGGACACAGTGCCCGACCGCGACCCGTCCAACCCGCCCATCCCGGGGTCTGTCCCGCCCGCCCCGGTTCCGGTTCCCGTTGCGGCCCCACCATCTCCCGGGAAGATCGAAGCCGATCAGGAAACCCTGAAGAACCTCCTCGCCCGCGAGAAATCCCAGGGCGAACGGGCCGGCGTACGTTCGCTCCTCGACAAGCTGGGGTTCACGTCGACGGACGATCTGTCGGCGGCCCTGACGAAGGCCAAGGAGGTCGAGGACGCCCGCAAGGAGGCCGAGGACGCCGCGCTGACGGAAGTGGAACGGCGCGAGAAGGCCGCAGCCGACAAGATCGCCGCTGCTGAGGCTCGGGAGGCGGCAGCCGCTCGGCGTGAGCAGACCGCGCAGCGGCGTGCCGCCCTCGTCGGTCTGGGCGCGACGGGCGATGACCTGGTCGACGCGGAGGTGCTGCTGCGCAACTCGATCCCGGCCGGTGCCGACGAGCAGGCCATTACCGACGCGGCAGCCGCGCTGAAGGAGCGCAGGCCGGGCCTGTTCGGTGCCACGAAGGAGACGACGCCTCCTCCAGCGCCGGCCGGTGCCCCGGCAGGCGGGCCGCCGCGCTCCCCGCAGAACCCGGCCAAGGCAGGTCAGGGCGGTCTCGACATGGCGCGCCGTCGAGGCTTCCTCAGCGACTGATCGCCACGGCCGTTACGCTGATGATCAACCGCATGCCCGTGTAGGCGTGTTGGCTGGGACCACGCCCATCTTCGTGGACGCCCAGGCCAGTTGGCCGAAGGCTGTGATCGCGGGACCACGCCCGCCTCAAATTCCGTGGACGCCCTCCGGAAGTCGGCCGGGCTGTGATCAGGGACCACGCCCTGGCCGGCCCGGCCGCCACCTCGTGGACACCGCCCCTCTGCCGCTTGTGCCGGGTGCGGGAGGAACCCGATCCCCACCCACGAGGGAGACACCGTGAGCGACTACCAGGTCCTCACCACCACCCAGACGGTCACCGACGACCGGACATGGCTGGCTTCGCTGGACGGCGTCCACGAAGCACAGACGATCACCATCGACACCAGCAAGCTCACGACGGGCACCCACTACACGGCGGGCACGACCAACCAGCCGCGCCACGTCATCAAGAGCGGGCTTCCGCTCGGCAAGATCACCACCTCCGGCCTGTACGCCCCCTACAACTCCGCGGCCAGCGACGGCACCCAGGTCCTCGCCGGGTTCCTCGTCGCCGAGACAGCCTTCACGCCCGGGTCGGCGAAGACTGCGGGGGCGCTGCTGTGGCGCGGCGAGGTGTACGCCTCGAAGCTGCCCGTCACCTTCACGGCCCCGGCCGCCGCGTCGACCACCGCGTTCATCCACTACCGGTAAGGAGGTAGGACCCCTATGGCTCTTGAGAAGCTCCTCGAAGCGATCGTCGCCGAGGACATTCAGGCATTCATCCGAGCGATCACCACGCCCGAGGACTACCTCCTCACCCGTGAGGTCTTCGCCGAACGGAACATCGACAACGTCAAGTTCCGTACGAAGAGCAGCAAGCGGCGCGTGAACGCGGCACGGTTCCGTGCGTGGGAGGCCGCGCCGGCGCTCGCGAAGCGGCGTGCCGAGCAGGTCATCAACGAGGGCATGCTGCCATGGGTTGGTCAGGAGCTGCCGTTCTCCGAGCTCCAGATCATCCTGTCCGCCGTCGACCGAGGCCAGGACACCAGCGAGTTCCTCGACCTGCTGTACGACGACATCGAGCAGCATGTGGAGGCCACGAAGGCCGCCATGGAGATCGCCGCCGGGCAGATGCTGTCCACCGGCGTTGTCTCCCTGCCCGGCGTCGCCCTCGACGTCGACTGGCGGGTGCCGGCCGCCAACCGGCCGACGGTCGCCGTACCGTGGTCTCAGTCCGGCACCGCCAGCCCGATCACGGACGAGCTGGCCTGGATCCAGTACCTGAAGAGCATCGGCGCACCGCGCCCGGAGCGGGTCATCACCTCGGAGAAGGCGCTGTCCCTGCTCGGCTCCACGTCGGAGTACCGAGCTGCGTTCCACAACTCGCCGTCCACCGACCAGATCCCGACCGGGATGCTCGCGCCGGAGGAGGTCAACCGGGTCCGTGCCAAGTACAACCTGCCCCCGGTCAGCACCTACGACGTGCAGGTGTATGACAGCAGCGACAACTTGGTCCGTACGACGCCGGAGTCGCTGTGGGCGATGATCCCGCCGCGCCGTGAGCAGTGGGGCGAGACACAGTACGGTCTGACCGCCGAGGCGATCGAGCTGCGAGGCAAGGGCGTCATCACCGCCCAACAGGCCCCAGGCATCGTGGTCACCTCCCACGTACAGACGCGCACCCCGGTACAGCTGTCCACGATCTCTGCCGCCGCCGCGATGCCCGTGCTGTACGTGCCGGACATCCACATCGCCGCGACCGTCTTCTAAGAGGGGCTGTCCATGGCGAAGTTGCAGCGCACGGTGTTCGTGCGGGACCCCCAGCAGGCAGGCACGATCCGGCTGGACGCGGGCGAGGAGGTTCCCGAACGGCTCGTCGAGCTGATTCCGAACCCGGCTGCGTGGGCCGAGGAAGCGTCCGAGCCACAGGCGGATGTCTCGGCCGAGTCCGATGTGGACGACGAGGAGAAGGAGTCGCCCACGGTGGATCCTGCCTCGGAGCCGGAGCCGGAGCCGGAGCCGGAGCCGGAGCCGGAGCCGGAGCCGGAGCCGGAGCCGGAGCCGGAGCCGGAGCCGGAGCCGGAGCCGGAGATCGAGGCGGCGCAGGAGCCCGTGAAGACCACGAGGCGACGGAACAGCCGGAAGGCGCCCGAAGAAGCGTAGGTTCCCGCACGCTCGCGGAGACGTGACCACCATCCGATGGCTTGATGCCCGGTAGTCCCGACGGCGAGGCCCAGCACCACGAGGCGCTGGGCCTCGCGCCTATCCCCCCTGGAGCCCTTCGTGGACGCCACCGTAGAGGCCTGGCTGCTCGCCCAGCTCGGCCCCAGCACCGACCCGACCGACCTCGAAGCGCGCTACACGCGGCTCGGCGCCGCGCGCGCGGTGGCCTTGGAGGTCCTCGCCGAACGCCGTGCTGCACTCCTCGCCGATCCCCTGCGCATGACGGTGGACGGCGTCGTCACCCTCGACCAGTCCAACAACCTGACCGGCACGGAACGCCATATCGCCGCGCTCAACGACATCGTGGGGCCCGACGAAGAAGCTGTTGTCGAAGACGGCGTGCCCGTACTGACCCCCGTGCCGATCAGGCCTCCGGGATGGAGGCGGTGACCTGATGCCGTACGAGTGGCCCCCTCTGACTCCAGGTGACCCGGAGGAAGTTGCACGCCGGGTCGCCGCAGTCCTGGATGACGCATGGCAGCGCCTCGCCGACAGGCAGCAGGCCGTGATCGCCGGCATCGTGGCCCGCTGGCGACTGCCGTACGTCCTGGCGGCCTTGGACGAGTTCAAGGCCGCCATCACCGACTTCCGCGCCCGCGTTGATACCGAGGCCCGAGCATACGTACAGCGACAGCTGCCCCACCTGTACGACCAAGGGGCCCGAGCCGCCACCGAGGCTGTCGGCGGGAACACATGGACGTGGACACAACCCCATGTGGACGCGCTTCAGTCACTCGCCTCCGACACGTACGACGACTTCCTACGCCGATCCCAGGAAGCAGAGCGGATGGCCGAGCAGTGGTATCGCGCTGCGCGAGCAGCGGCCCGCAAGGAGGTGCCGCTCCTGGCCGCAGGGAACACCACCGCCCGTCAAGCCGCGAAGCGGCTGGCGGATGAACTGGCCACCCAGTCCCTCACGCACGTCGTGTACCGCAACGGGACACGAGTTCCGGTCCGGACGTGGGCCGAGGCAGCCACGCTCGCCAAGAGCGCGGTCGCCTACAACACGGGCACACTGAACAAGAGCCGCGAAGCCGGCGTCACACACGTCGAGGTCTTCGACGGGTCCGACTGCGGATGGACCAACCACCGGGACCCCGACAAGGCCAACCGCTCCGTACGCACTGTCGAGGAGGCGGCCGAGTGGCCGATCTCCCATCCGCGGTGCCTGCGCGCGTTCGGACCGCGCCCTGATCATGTTGCTTAGGGTCAGCTGGTCTGGAGATCACGCCATTCGTGATCGAGGATCGCGTGCACGACTGAGTCACGCCACTGCCCGGCCTTGTAGATGTGCTCGCGGATGGTGCCTTCCTCGACCATGCCTGCGGCGGTCATGGTCTTCGCTGAGGCCTCGTTGAGCGGGGAGCGGGCGCCCCAGATACGGTGCAGGTCGAGGTCTTCGAAACCGAGGGCCAGCAGGAGGCGTACGGTTTCGACGCCGTAGCCGACGCCCCAGGCATCTGGGCGGAGCGCGAAGCCGAAGGTAGCTCCGCGCTGCTGGTGTGGATCTGTGGCGATGCGACCGAATCCGATCAGTTCGTTGGTGTCCCGCTCAACGACCGCGAGTGCGTACTCGATGCGGGGCGTCGCGGTGGCTGAGGCTATGGACCTGGCCACGATGCCGCCTACCTCGGCATGGGAGCGCGGCTCGAACGACAGATGCTCCGTTGCCTCGTCGCTTCCGTAGATCGCGAACACCGCGTCCACATCGTCGATCGAGAGCTCGCGGAGATCCAGGCGTTGGCTGGAACGCTTGACCGGGTACATGCCGGGGACTCTACCCGCGGGCTATCGCGGAAGCGCAGGGCGAGTCGGCGGGAAGATCTCGATCTCTTCCCGGAGATCACGCGCAGCGATGGCAGTGCGTACCAGATCGCTCGTGAGCGCCCGGCGGACGCGTTGGGCTGACACGACGATGCCGTTGTTCCGGTGCGAGGACGGCAGATCCAGGACCGGGCGAATGGCTGCGGCGGCACCTTCTACGTCTCCACCGTAGAGCCGGATGAGGGCAAGGTCGCACTGCGATCCGGCCAGGTCACCAAAAGCCCATGACGGAGCGTTGGGATCGCTGAAGCCTTGCACGGCAAGCTCAGCCTGCGCGGCGAGCTGCGCATCACCGTGGCCGAGGAGAGCCTCGGATTCCACCACGTAGTAGAGCTGCTTCTCATCCGAGTAGGTGAACAGGCCTCCGAGGGAGTCGAGCTCGTCCGGTACTACGTGGTCGCGTCCGTCAGTGGCCATTTGGTTCGCCGAGCGGACAGTCTCCTCATCGCCTAGGACGGCCGCTGCGCGTGCCTGAAGACCCAACAACCACAAGCCCACGGTGCCTTTGTGATCGGCGGCAGTTGCTGCGCCCTGCTGGGCGAAATGGAGAGCATCCCCGGGTTGGTCTCCCCAGTAAGCGATCAGCGACTTGAGCCCGTCGACGAGGGCAACGAGGGGCGGGTGCTCGGCATCCCTCGCGCAGGCTGCGGCGACCCGGGCCATCGTCATCGCCTGATTCCGGTCCTCCATGTCGTTGAAGCCCTTGGCCACGAGGAAGGACAGGGCGCCGGCCATGAAGTTGAGTTCACGCAGCTGCGACGGCCGGACCCTGCCGCCCTCCAGAAGGCGCAGGACCTCGCCATGTGAATCCAGCAGATCGGTCCAGATGGCCGAAAGAGGCTCGCGTGGGTACGCGGCGACGAGTCGAGCCACGTCGTCCTTGAGCAGGTCGAGGGTGTCCGTGCCCACTCTGTCTCGGTCGGCTCCCAGCAGGAATTCCTTCGCGCGTCGAACAGCCATCGCGCCCGTCCTTTTCATGTCGCTTAGATCCATGCCGAGATCGGCATGACGTGCAGTGGATGACGTGTCGGACAAGGGTCGGAAGTCGGGAACCGTCCCCTCTGGAACCTCAGTCCACAGCTGATCGATGCTGTGGTTGGTCCAGGTGACGATCACTCGGCGGAAGTCGCCCTGCGGTTTTCGCGTCCCGTAGTACCAGGCCTGAAAGGTCGGCTTAGCAGGCTCCAAGCCTTTCAGCCCCATCCGTGTGGCCACCTCTAGGAATGGCTGCACGAAGTCTTTGTGGTCGCGTAGCTCCCGCTCGTCGAGCCAGCACCGGAAGAACGTGCGCACCGTGCCTCCCATCCTGTCTGCCCAACACATCACTGCTACGACGGTAAGTCGCTCACCACATCAACATGCCCCCTGCAGACGGTACTTAGCGAGGTCGAGGCACATCCGAGGAACAGGCGAGGAAGAACGTCAGCTCTGTGCGAAGAACCGATGAAGGGATGGGACTGGATCCGTATCGCCGCGATTGCAACGCTCATACCAGCCCTTGCAGAGAGTGTTTGACCAGGTACAAGAGCGTGCAATCAGGGAGTCCCCCCGTGAAGCCGGAGACGCATCGCACCGCAACCCTCCCCGCGAAGGTGCGGGAGAAAAGACGGGCAATTTCAGCCTTTTCGACTTGCCCCGTCGAACGAATGGCGATGTGTCCGGCGTCCGCAGCTCCCGGACACACGGAGGGATTGGCATGTCCCTGACTACGGTCGCGCGGACAGACACTGAGGTCCCCACTCGGCGCGGCGCGTACGCCGAAATTGATATGTCCTTCGCCCGCGACAGCGGCTCCATGGCCGGAGCCATCGCGGAAGTAGATCGGGCTGTGCCACATCGTGTACGCCTCATCATCCGGGCCAGGCTGACGCACTGGGGTCTGCCCGGACTCATCGACTCAGCTCAGCTCCTCGCCACCGAATTGGTCACGAACGCGTTCGAGCACGGTCACGGCGATGTGGGGGTACGCCTGTATCTCACTGCTAGCCACCTCGTGATCGAAGTGCGGGACGGATCTCGCGAACTTCCGGTGTTGGGCAACGCCGCTCTCGACGACGAGAACGGCCGCGGCCTATTACTCGTCGCCTCCATGGCCGACCACTGGGGCGTCAGCTCCGACGGTACGACGACCTGGTGCTCCCTCCCCTTCTTGAGAAGGAGCGGTGACATGGAACAGCGGGGCATCGTCCCGATCCCTGCTCTCGGACGCGATGAGTCTGTATGGACGCGGCATTCCCAGTTCCGGGCTGGCGAGCATGCGGCCAGCAACGCGAGCAACTACACCCGCATGTACCTCACTCAGCAGCCCGTCCCCGTGAACATCGAGGCTGCGGCCGCGATTGCTGACGTACTCATGGCGAATGCGGTCGCCTACTCAGGTGTCCCCGGATACGCCCAGATCCCCATGCACTGGGCTCTCCTCCCGACCGGTGAACTCGTCATCCAGGTGCAGGACGCTCGTCGCGAGTTTCCAGACTTCGATGAGGTGACGAAGTGGGAGCCGGCTGAAGGCGAGCCTGTTCGTGGCTTGTGGGTCGCACGCCAGCTCGGCGCCGAGATCGCCTTTTCCCCCAACTCGGGCGGAAAGGTCGTCCAGGCCCTGATCAGGCCGAGCACACCTGCTTGACCCCGTCGTACGCCCTACCCCCTGAAAGGCTGCCGGACCGCTCTGGTGCCCCCATCGACGCTTACATCGGGCAGCCAACTCCCCTTGACCGATACCCCTGAGGTTCTGATGACACCTTTACAGGCGCTGGCGCCCTGCTCCCAGCCGCTCGTCTTGCTCACCACCAGACGTCGAGCGGCTGGTACGGGAGAGACTTCGGGCCGCCCGCGCAGGTACGGGATACGCCGGTGAGCGGAACGGTACAGCCGCAGTTCCACCCCGCTGGATTCGACAGCCGGTTGCGCGCCGTCCTGGACGACGTACGGGCAGGCCGATGGCGTTCGATGAGGGTTCTGCTGGAGACCTGTGACACCTGGGCGTTAAGGACCTCACGAACTCAAGTCCTGGCGGCGGCAGCGGCCCATGGTGACGCGGTCGAGGCGTGGGTGCAGGAGGAGCCTCAGAACGTCAATGCGGTGACGATGCAGGCGCGGGTGGCGGTCGAACGGACGCTGAACGCGCACCGTGCCGGGCAGCAAGGCGTGGTGTTGCTTGCAGATCGTGCGCGGACGGCGTGCTGGGACGCGGCTCGGCGTTGGCTTGAGGATCCTGTGCCGTGGGTGGGTCTGCTTGCGTTGGCGCAGGTGGACTCCCCAGATGTGGGGGAACGCCGGCCGGAGCACCGGATGGGCCCCTGGGAGTACATGCTGCCGTACGGCCCTTGGGGGTTGCTGCACAAGGTCCAGGAGCGTGATCCGGGCAACCGCGAAGCGTGGCACCGCATGCTTCAGGCGATGCAGGCGTACGGGGCGAACGCGCACGACTTTGTGCGGTGGGTGTCCACCTGGGCACCGACAGGGTCACCGCTCGCACTGCTGCCCCTGTATCTCCACGCTGAGCAATACGGCAAGCAGCGGGCCAACGGCCAGCTCACGCCCCTGTACTGGACGAGGGACCCGGTCTCTCACTACACACTCCGGGCGCTGACCTGGTGGTTCCCGCAGGCCGATGCCACTTCTTGGTCACCGCTGGACCTGAACCATCTGGCGCAGGCGTTGCACTCCGGTGGGTTCGGCGATGGGGCCGGCGAGGTCTTCGAAGCGATCGGGCCCTTCGTCACACCCGTGCCATGGAAGTACGTCGCTGATGCACCAGAACGGTGGCTGGAGGAGTTCGAGCGGGCGCGCAGTCGCTACCTACGGGAGCCGAGAGCTGGGCCGCTCCACGCTGGGCGACGCCGATGACCAGTCACCGCAGCACCTGCCGAGCCCCGCCCGCCGGCGTTCGTCCACTGCCCGAGGCCATACCGGCACTCCGCAGTAGCTCGCCCCCTTCACCGTCCCCCGCTTCCGGAGGTACCTCCGTTGTCTTCCCCGAGAACCAGCCGCCACCCTCTGAACGATGAGGAGACGCTGCGGCGCCTCGGCTACAAGCCCGAACTGGCCCGGCGCATGGGCCCGTTCGGCAACTTCGCCTTGAGCTTTTCCATCATCAGCGTCCTGTCCGGGTGCATGACTCTCTTCGGGTTCGGCCTCATAACGGGCGGCCCGGCCGTCATGTTGTGGGGCTGGGCCTTCGTCGGTCTGATGGTGCTGGCCGTCGGCGCCGCGCTCGCCGAGGTCACCTCGGCCTATCCGGTCTCCGGTGCCTTGTACTTCATGGCCAGCAAGCTCGGCGGCCCGCGCTGGGGATACGTGACCGGGTGGTTCAACCTGCTCGGGCTCCTGGGCGGGATGGCCGGCGGCTGCTACGGCACCGCGCTGTTCGCGGGGGCCTGGCTCAACCTCCAGTGGGGCATCACCCCCACCCCGGAAAGGACGTTGGGGATCTTCGCAGCCATCCTTTTGCTGCTGGCCACCCTCAACCTGTTCGGTGTGCGCCTGGTCTCCGTACTGAACTCGATCAGTGTGTGGTGGCACCTGACCGGTGTCGCGGTGATCGTGGGGGCGCTCGTCCTGGTGCCCTCCCATCATCAGTCGCCGGGGTTCGTGTTCGGCGAGTTCTCCAACGGCACCGGGTGGAGCAACCCCCTTTACGTCGGCCTGCTCGGGCTGCTGCTGGCCCAGTACACCTTCAGCGGCTACGACGCCTCGGCGCACCTGAGCGAGGAGACCAAGCACGCCCAGATCAGCGCGGCCCGAGGCATCGTCCGCTCGATCTTCTGGTCGTGGGTTGTGGGCTTCGTCCTGCTGGCCGGGATGCTCTTCGCGATCCAGGACTACGCCGGCACCGTAGGCAGCGCGACCGGAGTTCCGCCCGCCCAGATCTTCCTAGACGCTCTCGGCCCGACGGCCGCCAAGGTCCTGCTCCTGGTCGTCATCATGGCGCAGCTGTTCTGCGCGAACGCCGGGTTGGCCTCCGCCAGCCGCATGGTGTTCGCCTTCTCCCGCGACGGGGCCCTTCCGTTCCACCGCATCTGGCGGCGCCTGAGCGCCCGGACCAAGACCCCCGTCGCGGCCGTGTGGCTGTCGGTCGCCGTGCCCTTCGTCATCGCGCTGCCGTCGTTGTACTCCGTCACGGCATACACCGCGATCACCTCGATCAACGTGATCGGCATCACCCCCGCGTACGCCATCCCGATCTACCTGCGGCTCCGAGCGGGCAAACGCTTCACGCCCGGCCCGTGGCATCTGGGCAGTTGGAGCAAGCCGATCGGCTGGGTCGCCGTGGTGTGGGTCGGCTTCGTGACCGTGCTGTTCTGCCTCCCCGCGGTCAGCCCGGTCACCGTCGACACCTTCAACTACGCCCCCCTCGCCTTGCTGGCGGTACTGGCCCTGGCCGCCATCCTGTGGGCGACCCGCGGCCGCCGCAGCTACGGCATCCCCGAGTACGGCACTGCGGCCGAGCGCGACGACATGGCGGAGAACGTCGTATGAGCCAGCCCCTCAACTCCCCAGCAACAACTGCGGCCGGACAGCAGGCAGTTAGCGGATTCGAGGACCTGCGACGCATGGTGGAGAGCGGCACCGTCACCACCGTCCTGCTGGCCGTGCCCGACATGCAGGGCAGGTTAAAGGGAAAGCGCATCGGCGCGGCCCACTTCCTCGACCGCGTGGCGGCCGGTGGCACCGACATGTGTGCGTACGTCTTCGCCACCGATGTCGACATGCGCCCGCTGGACGGATTCGCTCTGGCCTCCTTCGACACCGGCTACGGAGACGTGGGCCTGCTCCCCGACCCGGACGCCGTCTACCAACTGGCCTGGATGCCGCGCACCGCCCTGGTCTTCGCGGAGGCCATCGGCCACGACGGACAGTCCGTGGCTGTGGCTCCCCGGCAGATCCTGTGGCAGCAACTCACCCGCCTCGCCAACCGGGGAGTCGTCGCCCAGGTCGGGCTGGAGACCGAGTTCGTGCTGTGCCACGACGGCTACGCCGACGCCGAGGAGACCGGCCATCGTGGGGTACAACCGGTGACCAGCGGCAACCTGGACTATGCCCTCGACCACCCGCGGGTGATGAGCCGGTTCTTCGAGGACCTGGAGGAGTGTCTCGCCGGAACCGGGCGGCCGATCGAAGCGATCAAGACCGAGAGCGCCCCTGGGCAGATCGAGGTCACCTTCCCCTACGGCGATCCCATGGCGGCGGCGGACACACACCTGCTGTTCAAGCACGCGGCTCGGACCGTCGCCGAGGGCTTCGGCCTGGCGCCGACGTTCATGGCCGCGCCCATGACCGGGGTTGGCAGCGGCTGCCACATCCACCTCTCCCTGGTCGGCGACGGCATCCCCCTATTCGCCGAAACCGACGGGAATATGCCGGAGTTGGCCCGCTACGCCATTGCCGGACTCCTCGATGTCCTGCCTCACCTGGCGCTGCTGTACGCGCCCACGTTCAACTCCTATACGCGGCTGGTACCCGGAACTTTCGCCCCGGTGAACTTCACCTGGGGCCGCGACAACCGCACCTGCGCCATCCGGGTCGTCGGCCGCGGCGACAACCTCCACCTGGAGATCCGCCTGCCCGGCGCCAACGCCAACCCGTACCTCGCGCTTGCGGCGGTCCTTGCTGCTGTCCAGCACGGCCTCGACCACAAACTCGAACCCCCCAGACCGTGCATCGGCAACGCCTTCGCCGAGACCGGGGCCCCGCCGGTACCGCGCTCGCTGGAGGAGGCGCTCGCCGCGCTCCAGAGCAGCCCCCTCCCCGCGTCCGACCTGCTCACCGTCGCCGGCGTCGAGCACTACACCAACGCTGCTCGGCAAGAGATAGCCGCTCACCGGATGGCCGTGACCGACTTCGACCTGCGTCGGGAGTTCGCCACGGCCTGACACCTCGACCCCCGCGTGCGGCAGCCCCGTCGTCATCCACTGCCGTGCGCGGGTCCCCGGCCCCGTCGTCGAGCACGACTCCCCGCTCGGCGACGGGGCACGCCAAACACCCTCGTTCCCCGGGACAAGACGGTGGCCCGGGGGACGGGGGCCACAAGAAGCCGACCAGACCGAATCCCTTTTGGACAGGACCATCAGTGACCCAGACCCGCTTCACCGTGCTTGACGAAACCCAACGCCATCCGGACCTGGCCGAGCAGATCGACCGGATACTCCACCGGGTTGCGCCGACGGTGACGGAGATAACCGACCTCCCCCTCCCGGAGGAGGTCCGCTTCCGCCTGCTCACTCCCAAGGCGTGGCGGGAGGAGACCCGCAAGAGCCACCACCGCACCCTGGCCCGCGACATCGCCGATCTGGAGCTGACCTCGCAGGAGATCGACGCCGTCCGGGCCGGGCTGAGGATCATGGGATTCGTCCCCGTCCTGGTCTGGCCCCTGGTACTCGGCAGCACCCTGACAGCTGCCGACGGCCGACGCGAGACGATCATTGCTCCCCGCGCCCTCCACCATGGCGGGCTGCTGGCCGATGAACCTGCCCTTCACCAGGTAGTCGCCCATGAACTCGTCCATCAGGTGCAGGCCGACGGGCGAAGCGGTGCGGTGTGGACCACCTTCTTCCCACAGAAGCGTGGGATCACCGGGCGCGGCGCCTCGGCTGTCCTTGAGGGACACGCCGACTGGGCCGACCATCAAGCCACCACCCGCCTGTTCGGTGCCCTGGCCGATCACCGGCAATCGCCGAAGTCCTGGCGCTACCGCACCCACAACGCGCTCCCCGGCATCCAGCGCCTTGGCCCCAGCCGCGAATCGTATGAGCAGGGCTCCCGGCTCATCGCGTGCGCCGTGGCCGCAGGGGGCACCGACCTGGTCAACCAGGTCTGGAAGGACGCGGTCTTCCTGCCCACCGAGGAAGAGATCGCCGATCCCGACGCCTGGGTCCGCCGCATCGAGCGGGGGTATCTCGGTGTCTGACCTCCCGCTCCGTCTCACCGAGTTCGACGGCTCAAGCCGCATGGACCGCATCACCGATGTCGTGCTGGACCTGCTGTTCGACCTGACCCAGCAGACCGCGCGGTTTGTCGTCGGCCTTGACCCGTGGAGACCCCTCACCGTCCACGATCCGCTCGAACTCACCCAAGCCGCGGTCCGGTTCGGTTCCGCCACGGACCCGTGGGCATCGCTCGCCGTCTACGACGCCGACGGGTTCGCCCCCTTCATACGCGGAGGGCAGGCATGAGATTCCGTGGTGTGGCCCTACTCGATCACATAGAGCGCCCTGCCGCGGTGCCCTCCCCGCTGACCGACGCCCCGGCCCGTCGCGTGGTGCGGGACACGGGTGGTCTGCTCCTGTTGGCCTGCGGCCTTCCCCTCGTCAACGAGGCGATGACACTGGGCGACATGTACGGCCTGCCGTGGGAATGGACCACACAGGGCCTGTACATGATGGTGTGGGCCCAATACGGCGTTGCAGTCGTCGTGTTCTGGTGGCTCTCGTGGCTCGTGATAGCCCGGACTCCCCTCAGCCAGGTCACCCCCGCACGGCGTCTACTTCAGCGCGGCGCCGCCGTACTCGGCGGGGCGGCGGCCATCTACGCGACCGCGCCTTTCCCCAGCGTGCTCGCACGGGTCTTCGGCCAGTCCGTCTACGCGTGCGTGCTGGCGTGGCTCGCCCTCGAAGTGTGCCGGAGACACGGCGTCCCCTTGGACCTGGCCCGCCCGCGTACGGCAGTTGACCGGCTCCGCGACTGGGACATCACACAGTTGGTCTTCTCCACCTGCGTAGCCGGCGGAGGTCTCACCTTCCTGCTCCTCCAACTCGTTCACTGGACCAAGATCGACATGCCGGTCATGACGGGCGGCCAGATGTCCGCGCTCGGGATCGACAACCCCGGGATTCTCGTCATCGGAGTGGTAGCGACGGTGGCCATCGAGGACGTCGTGATCGTTGCGGGCACCACTGCCTTGCTGACGGCTGTACGCCGACCTGCGTGGCAGATCTACACCCTGGTCTGCGTACCCGAAGTCCTCTTGCACGCGTATTTCGGACTCCCCGCCATCGGCATGATCCTCTTTGCCGCAGGCCGCGTCTGGCTGTACCGGCAGTACGGCCGCCTGATCCCGTTCATGGTCGCCCACTTCGTCTTCGACGTCGTCGGAGGCTCCCTCCAACTTCTGCCGATCCCGCTCCTGTACCGGCTCGTCCTGGCCCTCCCATTCGGCGCAGCCGTCGTCTGGATCGGACGCCGCCTGGCTAAGGCAGCCCACCCCTCTTGTCCGGAAACGCACACACAGCCAGTCACTCCCGACGATGACAGCCCACAGCACACCGGCCGACCAGACCCCGTGAGCATCCAATGACCCCTGTTTCGGAGCCCGAGCCCTGGATCACGGCTCATCCCGCCGCCGACAGGCGGGGATCCACACCCAGGACCGGCTCAGATCCCCGGTCACCTGAAAGCTCCCGCGCGCGGCAGCCCCGTGAAACCCAAATGCCGCGCGCGGGTTCAACACCTCGTCGTCGAGCGATGTCCTGACCTCCCTCGACGACGAGGGCACGGCCCGTCGCTCCCTGGCCCGTCGGTGATTCAGGGAACGACTGGCCGGCTTCCGGTCCTACGCCACCGTGTTGGGGCGCAGCGGCGCAGGACCGGTACTCAACCCATCCAGCACCCATCCGATGGAGACCACCGTGACCAGCGGCGAACCCTACGCGGGACCCGTCAATCAGATGGGCGCCGACGCCCGTGGCGAAGCGCCCCGACGCCCGTTCGCGAGCGGCGCTCCGCCCTGGCAGCAGCACCTCAAAGAGTTGCCCGTCTACACACCGGGCGTACGGCTCACCCACGACGACCGTGCGCTCTACGCAAACGCGGTCACCGCCGCCCACCGTGCGGGAGGATCCATGCTCGGCATCGCCGCCTTCCTGGGCTGCCCCTCCGGGCTCGTGCACCGCCTCGTCGACCTCGGGGAAGGCCTGGACGAAGCGAGCGGGGCCCATCGGGTGGAAACGGTCCTGCGGGCCCGTATCGCCGACGGCACCTACCGGGTCGGTGACGTGCTCCCCTCACGGGAACGGCTGTGCGTGGAACTCGGTGTCCTCGACGACTCCGTGCGACGGGCTCTGGCCCGACTGGCCCATGCGGGCCTCACCCTCGGCATCTCCGCTCTCGGCACGGTGGTCATGGACCCCGACGCCCCGCCCACCGGATCCACCCTCCAGGTACGCAAACGATCGGGCCAGATACAGACCTGGACCCTGCCGAGAACCCAGTCCCCGCACATCCGTGACGTGGTCACAGCGCGGATCAAGAACGGCACCTATCCGGAAGGCAGCAGGATCCCCGGCACCAAGGCGCTCACCGAGGAATTCGGCACCACCGAAGGCACGCTCAAGTCCGCGCTCAGGCCGCTGAAGCAACGGGGAATCCTCAGCGGTACCCGGCAGAAGGGCACGTTCGTCCATTCCTCAGCCCGCAGCCTCCTGAACAGCGCCGAGAAGAACGGCACGGACACCGGGATGGCCTGACAGACGGCCGCCCTTGAGGAATCGCTCCCTTTGAGCGCGGTTCCAGAGGGCGGCGCAGGACACCAGCCCAGGGAAAAGCGGCCCCGATCCACTCCAAGATCGGGGCACGGCACCTCGGGCCGGTGGCCGGGAAGCACCGCTCGACGAAGTGACCTCAAGACGCTCGGCGAGCACGCGCCCGGCAGAACCACTATCCGCAACTCACCTTCAAAGAACTGGAGTTGACATGAGTCCCCAGATTCAGCACAGCACGAAGGCGCTCGCGCCGAGCGCCGGGACCACGGACGGCTTCGACCTCGACGTCACCCTGGTCGAGGTCGCCGACGTCGCCGGCCTGATCAACCTCACGGACGACGGCTGCGGCGAGACCTGCGGCGCCTGCACCACCAACGTGGCCTGACCCAAGGCGCACGTCAGTACAGGCCGGTGCCTTCGCAACTCGCATTGCGCGGGCACCGGCCGCCCGTCTGGATCACGGAGGTTGTGATGGCTTCGAGTACCGGCTACCGCGCCGGCAAGACCGCTCTTGTCCGTGCAGTTGCCTGGCCGGAACTTCCCCTTTCTCCGTGCCCTGACCTTGATGACACTTCCCCCCAGGCTGCGGCTTCCCGGCTCGCGTGGCTGAGAGAGGTGTGGTCCCACGAGGACCTCGTCGAGGCTCTGGAACACGCCAGCCCGGCGCTCACGTCCCAGGTCCATACCCTGAGTTCATCCGGCACTCCGGCCTCACGGGATGTGCGCCGTGCGGTCGCTTCCGTGGCCCGCTACCTGCTGCGTGCCGAGCACCGGGCGACTCCATTCGGCTTGTTCGCCGGGGTGACCACGGCGTCTCTCGGGCCACGAGCTGCCACGGTGTGGGGGTCAGATCATGTGGCGATCGGCCGGGCGAGCGCAGAATGGCTGGCGGCCGTCATTGAGCAGCTGGAGGCGTGCCCGGATCTGCTTGGGCGCCTGCCGGTGGTATTGAACAACGTCGTCGTGGAACGCGGGGATCGGCTCGTTGTGCCGTACCGGCCCGATACCCACGATGACCCGAGGCACGCGGTCGAGGCGTCCATTGGATTGTCCGCGCCGGTGCGCCTGATCCTGGATGCCGCCCGATCACCGATCCGCGTGGGCGATCTGGCCGACAAGCTGGTCTCGGAGTTCCCCCAGGCAGGGCCGGAGAAGGCGCTCCGGCTCGTGCAGGACCTGATGCGGCACCAGGTACTGATCTCCAGCCTGCACGCGCCGAGCACTGAGACCGACGCACTGGCCTACCTGTTGAGCAGTCTCGACGCCGTGCACGCCGAAACGGTGGCGCCGGTCGCCGCCACCGTCGGCGAACTCCGGCTGGTGCAGGCCGACTTGCGCGGATGCGGCTCCCGCAGTGGCCGCGTCGCCACGGCGGTGCGGATGCGGGCCCTGGTTCCAGGGGTTCGCCGCCATCCGCTGGCTCTAGATCTCCGTCTGGATGCCCAGGTCGAGCTGCCTGAGGCGGTGGCCCGCGAAATTGAGCATGCTGCCTGGGTGCTGACCACGGTCAGTGCCCTCCCGTACGGGACTGCCGCCTGGAAGGCGTATCAGCGACGGTTCTACGAGCGGTACGGCATCGGCACCATGGTTCCCCTCAAGGAAGTCGTGGCAGACAGCGGCACCGGTTTCCCCGATGGATACCCGGGCACGTCAGCAGACGTACGTCGCCGACGGACCTCCGTGCGGGACGACACCTTGGTCGGGCTGGCTCAGGCCGCCGTGCTCGACGGCCGCGACGAAGTGGTCCTCACCGATGCGCTGATCGCCGCGATGGACATCGGGCCCGAGCGCCCAAGGGTGCCGCCGCACGTGGAGATCGGTGTCCGCGTACACGCCGCCGACACTGACGACTTGCAGAGCGGGCGATTCCAAGTGGAGATCGTGAGCGTGTCCCGAGGCGTCGGCGTCACCTCGGGCAGGTTCCTCAGCGTGCTAGCCCCCCAGGACCGTGCCGCCCTGGGCGCGGAGCTGGCCGACCTGCCGGCGGCGGATACCGGGACCGTCCCTGCCCAGCTGTCCTTTCCCCCGCTCCTGTCCACGAGCGCCCATGTCACCCGCACTCCACAGATCCTGCCCACATTGATCAGCGTCCAGGAGCACCGCGCCCCCGGCGGCGCTGTACTCGCGCCCGACGACCTGGCGGTGGCGTGCGACGGCCGCCGCATGTTCCTGGCCGTCCCCCAGCGCGGGCACCGGATCGAAGCCGTGGGCATGCACGCGCTGAATCTCGCCACGCATACCCCGCCGCTCGTCCGATTCCTCACCGAGCTGACGCGTGCCCAGTGCGCCCAAGTGACCCTGTTCGACTGGGGCGCGGCCACGGCCATGCCGTTCCTGCCCCGGCTGCGCTACGGGCGTACCGTGCTCGCCCCCGCGCGGTGGCGGCTGGAGCCCGCGGAACTTCCCGGCCGTGACCGCTCCCAGGCCGAATGGGACACGGCGCTCGACGATTGGCGGACCCGACGGCGGATGCCGCACCAGGTGTTCCTGGCTGAGGACGACCGTCGCCTGCTCCTCGACCTCGACCACGCCAGTCACCGCACCCTCCTGCGCCAGCACCTGAACCGTGCTCGCTCGGCCCTCCTGGTGGAAGCCCCGCCGCTCGGCGCTTACGACTGGTGCGGCGGCCGTGCGCATGAGGTGGTCGTGCCGCTCAAGGCGACGAAACCACCAGCATGGCCCCGCTTGCCGGCCCCTACCCCGGCCCGCACCCTCTCCCCGGCACAGATCCAGACTCCGGGCGTCTCGTCCCTGCTGCTGGCCACCCTGTATGGAGACGTACGGCGCCAAGACCTCCTACTGACCCAGCACATCCCCAACCTGATGAACCAACTCGGTGCTCCACCCTGGTGGTTCATCCGCTTCCGGGATCCCGACCAGCACCTGCGAGTGCGTATCGCCCTGCCCGATTCCACTGCCTTCACCGAGTCTGTCCACACGATCAGCATCTGGGCCGACGAACTGCGCACCAAGGGGCTGCTGTCGGATTTGCGCTACCCCACCTCGTACCGCGAGATGGGCCGTTGGGGCTCGGGAGCAGCCTGGGACGCCGCAGAGGAAGTGTTCCGCGCGGACTCGCGCGCCGTCGTTGCCCAGCTCCGCCAGCCTCAGCGTCCACACCAGCGCACACTGGTGGCCGCGCACAGCATCGCCATCGCCAGCGCATTCCTCGGCAGCACCGAAGCCGGCATGCGCTGGCTGATCGACCACATTCCACGCACCGCACCCGCACCGGTCCCGCGCGCTCAACTGACGGAAGCGGTCCGGCTGGCCGACCCGTCCGGCGAGTGGACGGCGCTGCGCGGTGTGCCCGGTGGGCACGCCATCGTGGAAGCGTGGGCCGACCGGCACACGGCGCTGATGGCCTACCGAACCCAGGCCCCAGGCCCGGACACCCAGGGCATCGCGGAGGACGACATCCTCTCCTCGCTGCTGCACGTCCACTTCGTACGCCACGTCGCGGTCGACTTCCCAGAGGAAGCGGCCTGCCTGTACCTCACGCGCGCCACCGCCATGGCCTGGATGTCCCGGAGGGCACGGTGAACGACCCGATTACGCTCAAGGTGACAGAGGCCGTCGCCGATCTGCTGGCCCACCCTGCCGCAGAACTACCGGCGCCGGATGGCACTTCCGCCCGTCAGCACCTCGCGTACGGCCCGACCGGCATCGCCCTGCTGCACATCGAGCGGGCCGCGTCCGGCCTGGGCCCATGGCAGCGCGCCCACGACTGGCTCGACGCAGCCGCACGCTCCCCGTTCACCAGCGGCCCCGACAGCCACCCCTTCTACGGGGTGCCCGCCCTCGCGCACGCCATGGCCTGCGCCGCCGACCACGCGCCCGGCGCCTACCAGCGCGCCCTGGGCCTGATCGACCGCCAACTGGCCGCAGACGTCCGCCGCAGGCTGGACGCCGCGCACCGCCGTATGGACGCCGGACAACTGCCGGAACTGGCCGAGTTCGACACGATCCGGGGCCTGACCGGATACGGAGCCTACTTCCTGCGCCGCGACCCCACCGGCGACGAAGCGCACGCCATCCTCGACTACTGCGTACGCCTTACCGAACCGGTCACTCACTACGGCGAAGTCCTGCCCGGCTGGTGGACACCAACCGGCCCCTCCGGCCGACCGGACAGCCGGTTCCCGGACGGACACGGCAACACCGGCATGGCACATGGGATCGGCGGGGTACTCGCCCTCCTGGCGCTCGCCGCCTGTCGCGGCACCCCCGTCGGTCATCACCATCAAGCCCTGCGGACGATCCTGGCCTGGCTGGACCGTTGGCAGGACGAAACCCACCGTGGCCACGTCTGGCCCTACTGGGTTCGGCGAGACGAACTGCGGACCGGGCTCCTTGCGCCGTCCGCGCCACGGCGACCGTCATGGTGCTACGGCACCGCGGGACTGGCCCGCGCACAGCAACTCGCTGCCCTCGCCCTCGGCGACACCGGCCGTCAGATCGAAGCCGAGAACGCGCTCGTGGCCGCCCTCAGTGACTCCGCGCAGCTCAGCGCCACCACGGACAACGGCCTCTGCCACGGCTTCGCCGGCCTCGCCCACATCGCCGCCCGGACCGCCGACGACGCAGACCCCTCGACCGCAAGCCAACTGCGCGCAGCGATCCCAGCCCTCCTGGCTGTCCTCTGCCCGCCGGGCACTGATCCGGACGATGTCGCCACGGCGATCGTGCACGACGAGGACGCCGGGCCTGGCTTCCTCAACGGCGCCGCCGGGATCGCCCTGGCGCTCTTGGTCCCCGCGACCGAGGCCCCGCCCCGAACCTCCTGGGACGCCTGCCTACTCATCGCCTGACCCACCCACCGAAGGACCACCGCCATGCTCCCGGACCCCTGGCAGCAGCACAACATCACTTTCACCGACCGAGAGATCGGCAAGCGCGCCATCACCGAACGCCTCGGCCCTGCCCTGCGCACAGCCGAAGAAGACGGCCAGCTCACCGACTGGTGGTTCATGAACAAGCAGCCATGGCGGCTGCGATACCGCGCCCCCGAACCATCCCCGCTCATCGAGTTGCTGCTGAACGACCTCGTCAACGACGGCACAGCAACGTCGTGTGCACACGAAATCTACGAACCGGAGACCGACGCCTTCGGCGGTACACAGGCCATGGACGCCGCCCACGACCTGTTCCATCAGGACAGCCGTCATCTGCTGAGCTACCAGCCCGACCCTGGACGGCTGGGCCGCCGGGAGACCTCCGTACTCCTGATCAGCACCCTGATGCGGGCCGCCAGACTCGACTGGTTCGAGCAAGGCGACGTATGGGCGAAAGCCTCCGGGTTCCGGTCGGCTGCCCAACCCTTTGCTCCGGAACGGGCCACCTCCCTGACTGCGGCGATGCAGAAGCTGATGACGGCCGACGCCCACAGTCTGTGCCGTCCGAGCGGACCGCTCGAAGGGCAAACCGATTGGGTCACCGCCTTCGAGCAGGCCGGGACGACGCTCGCCCGGCTTGCCGCCGACGGCCATCTCACCCGCGGTCTGCGAGCCGTCATCGCACACCACCTGATCTTCCACGCCAACCGCGCAGGTCTCCCCTCCGGAGACCAAAGGGCCATGTTCAACTTCGCAAGAGAGGCAGTCATGGGATCGAGTGACAACACCGCGTCGCCCGCCGACGGTGCGTCCGAAACCACTAGCGTCGAGGCGGTGAACACCGACACGATCACCACCTCGGACGCCGAGGCCACCCGGCTCCGCAACGCCCTGGTCGACCACGTCCGCGCGGCCGGATATGCCCGCGCCGCCTCCGTCGAGACTGCGCTACGCACCGTCCCCCGGCACCTGTTCGTGCCCGACGCCTCGCTCGAAGACGCCTACGCCAACGTGCCGGTCAACATCAAGTACGACACCGACGGCACGACGATCTCCTGCGCCTCCCAGCCCGGAATCGTCGCCCTCATGCTCGACCAGCTGGAGGTTCAGCCCGGCGAACGCATCCTCGAACTCGGCGCCGGCACCGGCTACAACGCGGGCCTGCTCGCCCACCTGGTGGGCGAGAGCGGTCACGTCACCACCATCGACGTGGACGACGACCTCGTGGAAGGAGCCCGAGCGCACCTCGACGCGGCCGGGTTCACCAACGTTCAGGCCCTGACCCGCGACGGCGCCGTCGGCCACGCCGAGGGCGCCCCGTACGACCGGATCATCGCCACCGTCGGCGCACACGGCGTCCCACACGCCTGGATGCAGCAACTCGCCACCGGCGGAAGGCTCGTCGTGCCCCAGCGCCTCAAGGGCAGCGTGTCCCGATCCATCGCCTACGAACAGCGCGACGGCCGTTGGACGAGCGTCAGCAGCAAGATGAACACCTTCATGCCGCTGCGCCGGGGTATCGCCGACGACGACCGCCGTGTCATCCCGCTCAGCACGGACGGCACCGTGCGCCTCCAGGCACCCGCCGGACAGCACTTCGACGGCGACGCGCTGGCCGGCGTGCTGGAGAAGTCGCGCACCGAGGAGTGGACCGGGATGACGGTCCAGGCCATGGAGTCGCCCGAGTGGATGGAGCTGTTCGTGTCCTGCTCCCTGCCCGGCGGCCTGATCAGGATGCTGTTCCCGAAGGAAGCCAAGGGGACCGTCCTCACAAAGGACCCCTACCCCTCCTCCACCGCGGCCGTCGACCAGGGCGCCATCACCTACCTTGCCCGCCGTCTCTCGGACAGGAAGACCCCCGAGGGCGGCAAGCTCTGGGAGTTCGGCGTCATCGGCCACGGCCCCGGCAGCGACAAGCTGACCACGAAGGTCGCCGACGCGATCCGTGCATGGGACCGCGAGTACCGCGGTCGTGAGGCCACCTTCGAGATCCAACCCCTCGACGCCCCGGCGATCGAGCAGCGCCCCGGACTCTTCGCCCTCGACACCCCGCTCAACCGCATCGTCGTCGACTGGCAGTGACAACGACCCGTACAGACAACCGCTCATGAACGAGGGGCGGTGCTCGTCGGCCACTCCGACCGGTACCGCCCCGCGCGTTCACCCGCCATCGTGCCAACGCCGCCCGGGGGGACCATGGATCCGCACGGCCCAATAGCAAGGCGCTTCCCACTCATCGCCCGCTTCCGCCCCGCCTGCCTGCCACTACCCGACCGTGTGCGCTCCCTTACCGAGTTGGCAGAAAGAGCCGCCGAACGGAGCGACCAGGGATTGGCCTCCACCATTTTCAACCAGACGGCGCTCGTCGCCTCCGATCTCGGCCTTCCGGATCTCGCCCGATCGATCTGCCATCGGCACGCCAACGCCTATATGAGCGCAGGCCCCCTACCTGCCATGAGCGCCATCCGTGGGCTGGAGCCTCTGGTCAACCTCGCCCGCTTGCAGATCCGCGCCGGCCGGACCGACGACGGGCGCCAGCGACTACTGGACCTGTACGAGGCTGTCGGGGCAGCCACCGCTGTGTCCTTCGAAGGCATCACGGTTCCAGCCGACATCACCGCGACTGCTGACGACCAGCAAGAGGTGCGGGCATGGCTATGGCGCGTGCTCCTCGCGGACGGCACACGGACCCTCACCACCACGGGGCGATGGGACGATGCGTTGGCTCACATCGAACGGCACCGGGGCGTGGGCACCAGGATGTTGGACGGCCGCCAGGTCGCCGTCATCGCAGCTCTCACCGCCGGCCAGACCAGCCGCGCTGACGAACTGCTCGCCGCTACGGCACCAGGTGAGCCATGGGAACAGGTTGTCACCACGTGCCTGACGGCCCTGTGCCACCGCGACACGCACCAACCAGCCAGCGACTCGGTGGAGTCCTTGACGAACCTCTACCTGAACTACGAGGCGAAGCCGGGTACGACCGTCTTCGATGTCCGACTCGGCCTCACCGTTCTGGACGTCGTCGGATCAGCTGAACGCCCTGAAGCCCGTCTTCTCGCTGACAACCTCGTTCGGCGAACGACAGAGGCACGCAATGGATACGCGGCTCGCGAGATCTTGGCCCACCCGCTGTTCGGCGTACTCGGGAAGGACGCACAACGACAGGACTGTGAGGATCTACTCCGGAGCTGCGCTCTCGACTCGGGGGCACTACCGGACGCGTTGCACCGCGACCTCGCGGCTGCTCTGGACACCGGCGAGAAAGCACTCAGCCTCTCATTGACAGCGAAGGAACTGGGCAGCCCAACGTCGTGATGCCGACCTGGGTGTCAGTGCCGTCTCGTAGGCTGATCATCATGACAACACCAGCCGGGGGGCTGCCGCTTGAAGCTGCCCGCCGGATGGTGGAGACACGTCTCCTCGCCGACACGGTGCGGTTCTTCCTGCCTGGCGAGCCTTACATCGACCCTGACACCCTCCAGGAAGTTCCCGGGGAGCCCACGATCATCTGGGAAGGGGCAGGGGCGATCCAGCCCGACCGTTCCCCCGACGTGACCGTGCGCCTCAACGACGGCACGGGTACGCCCGTCGCCACCTCCGGCCGATACCGCATGCTCACCCCGGTCGACGCGCCCGTCGCGAAGGGCGAGCACTCGGTGACGCTCACGGCCTCCGGGGACGCCGACGCGGTCGGCAGGATTTGGGAAGTCGACAGCGTGGAGCGCAGCAGTACCCCCGTGGTCCGGGTGACGTGGTTGACCTACGACTCCTCCGCGAACGACGGGAGCTGACCCGATGCCCACGTACGACACGACGACGAGACAGGCTGAGTTGGAGGCCCTGATGGTGGACACGGTCCGCATCAGCCGCCCCAGAACGGGCGGTGACGGTGCCTCGTCGCCCGACACCGTGTACGAGGGGCCCGGTGCTCTGCTGTCGACTCACGGACAGCTCCTTGTCACCCAGATTCTCGGCGTCGACTGGGCCGGGGAATCGGCTGCCTGGTACCAGCTCCTGACGCCCCTGGCCTCCCCGCCAGCAGAGCCCGGCGACCACGTCACCGTGGTTGCGGCGGCCAACGAGACAGCCGCGTTCGAGGGACGGACCTGGTACGCCGAGGCGCGCACACAGGCATCGACGTGGGAACTCGCGCGAGTGACGCGCCTTGATGAGCAGGGCGGAACGCTGGGGCAGGGCCTGTGACCGAGATGCGATACGACGAACCGGTGCCGGTAAGAGTCGCGGCCGATGCACGACACGCTCGCGTGGAGGTCAACGGCCGAGACGT
The DNA here is from genome assembly GCF_053599695.1 of Streptomyces sp. NPDC000878. NCBI lineage: Bacteria > Bacillati > Actinomycetota > Actinomycetes > Kitasatosporales > Streptomycetaceae > Streptomyces > Streptomyces sp. NPDC000878. Next base: position 43,635 of record NZ_JBSFMT010000051.1, read on the forward strand.
CACACGTGATGTACGCGGCTACCAACTCATGCAGGAGGCCGGCCAGGCACCCCAGCTCCTCGTGCAACTCGCCCCCTGGGCTGGCGTCGAGTGGGAAGGCGTGGCACGTGTCGTCGTCGGTTCGCCGCCGGACCCGGGACCCGCGGCTGCTGCCTTCCTGGCGGCGATCGACGGGCGGGAACTGGAGAAGGCGACGCTCGCTCGTCATGATCTACTGGACGGACAGCCACACGAGTTCAGCAGAGCCATGCTGGCTGTACTGATCGAAATGGTGCGCGGGGACTGGGCCGGATGGGAGCCAGCCGATGCCGTCACCCCTGAACCCGCACCCGAACGCGCACCCTGAATCCGGGGCCTACTCCAACGCCGTGCAGATCGCCGCCGCCTTCGAGCGGCGAGCCGCCCTCACCCTGCCGATGGCGGTCTCCGTGGTGCGGCACTACACGATGCTGCTGGAGACCCGCGTCAAGGCTCACGCCTCTGGGCGCCCGGGCCCGAACGCGCCGACCGGTGACTATCGCAGATCGTGGACGCGCACCGTCCTGGTAGCCGGCAGCACCGTCATCGGCACCACCGGCACCAACAAGCCCCAGGCCAGACGTCTGGAGTATGGATTCGTCGGCGAAGACTCCCTGGGGAGGCGCTACAACCAGCGCCCGTACCCGCACGTCGGCCCGGCCATCGAAGAGGTTCGCCCGCTGTTCCTGGCGGCCATGGATGACATCGCCGCGAGCGGGGGCGACGCGTGAGCAACACCTTCACCACCGACCTCCACCAGGCCGTTGCGGACGTCTGCCAGCGGCACGAGTTCGGACTGCTATCTCGGCTGATGCTGATAGCCGAAGTCGTCGAAGAGAACGGCGAATTGGGCCTACTGATCGGCACCTCGCCGAAGGACATGCCGCGTTGGGATCGGGTTGGTCTCCTCCAATTCGCGCTGACGGATCTCGCCACCCCGAGCGTGGACTCTGACGAAGGGGATGAGCTGTGACGGTGGACGGGCGAGTGGTGGCGCTCGGCACGCAGGCCACCATCGTCAGCGGGACCGCCCGGTCTTGTGGACTGGGCGCAATTCCTCTGTCCACGGCGACTCCCACCGGATCCGCCCTGCCGTACACCGTGCTCTACGACCTCGGACAGACCCCGTCCGGAGCCCCGTTCGGCGACCCCGCCTCAGAGGCTGCCGTGCTCCTGCAAGTCACCAGCTACGCCTCCACCGCCGATATCGCCCTGGCAACCGCGGACAAGGTGCGACGGGCCTTCCTTCAGCGCAACGCGGCCGATACGGACTGGGCGTTCCCGATCACCCTGACCGGCTACAAGGTCATCGGACGGGAATCCGATCGGGAGGACGGTCTTGGACTGTCGGGGAGCAACTACAGTTATGTGCAGCGGTTCAAGCTGCACGTGAGTACCAGCAGCTGACCAAGACCGCTCCTTACCGCGAAGGAACCGCGCGGACGCTCAGCCACCCGGCTCGGGCCGTATCCCCTATATGGGGACCGGCCCGCCGGCAGGCGCTCTCCCCTGGGTACGGTCCCCGGAGAGCGAGACCCTCCCCGTGTCTAACCGCTTCATGCGGCGCGGTGTCACGAAGTTCTTCTTCCTCGACACCATCACCGCGAAGACCTTCATCCCCATCCGCGCTGAACTGACCAGCGCCACCGACCTGTCGCCGACGATCTCCGACGTCGAGGGCTTCGCCCTGGAGAACACGCCGATCGACACCCCGGACATGGCGTCCGAGTTCACCAGCAACATCGCCGGTGAGGACAAGGCCGACAACTCCTCGCTCACGTTCTACGAGGACAAGGTCGACTCCACCCTGGAAACCCTGTTGTCGAAGGGCGTCGAGGGCTTCGTGGTGATCCTCCGCAAGGGCGATGTCGTCGGCTCGAAGTCGATGGACATCTTCCCGGTACGGGTCGGCGCCCGCTCGGCGACGTACACCACGGCGACCGAGCCCGCCAAGTTCAAGGTGTCCTTCAACATCACCGCCAAGCCGGTCCAGGACGCCGCCGTCCCGGCCGCAGCCTGACCGGCAGGGGGCACCGTATGACCACAACCTTCGAACCCCCGGCAGCCGCGGTGGCGCGGGACGCGCACTGGGCGGCGAAGATGGCCCGCCTCCGCGCCCGCCGACTTCCAGAGCGGACGGTGTCGTTCATCGACGATCCCGTGCTCAAGCAGACCGTCACCGATACCGCCCTCGGTCTGGCGAAAGCCCGAGCCGCGGCGATCTCGAACGCGATCGAGCGCGGCGTCTCGGAGGCGGACCGCGAGACCTGGGTGGACGGACAACCCACCGTGCTGGCCGCGCAGGGGGCCCTCACCCAGGCGCAGACGGTACTGGAGGAAGGGACGCTGAAGCTGACCTTCCGAGGGCTGCCCCGCCCGGAGTGGGAGCAGCTCTTGCGCGAGCATCCGCCAACCGAGACACAGGCCGATCTCGGGCACGAGTACAACGTCGAGTCGTTCCCCGCAGCACTGATCGGGGCCTGCTCCGTCGACGGCATGAGCGTCGACGAAGCACAAGAACTCCTCGACACATGGTCGGACGCCGACGCGAAGGCCTTGTTCACCACAGCCCTGCTCGTCAACCAGACCATGAGGGCTGACCTGGGAAAAGGCTGACGACCGACCCAGGATTCCGGGCGGAGATGGAGCTGTGCCACGCCTACGGGATCCCGCACTCCCAATTCACCGGCGCCGGGGACGGCCGGTGGAGCGCGCTGGACCGGGCCAAGGCGCTCGCGTACCTCGCCTACCAGCGCAGCGTCTGCCGGGAGTGCGGGACCAGGCACGCCGAGTGGGACGAGGAAGCCGGTGGGGACCGGTTTGCCTACGTCGCCGAGCCGGTGCGCTGCCCGGGGTGCGAGCTGATCGAGATGGAGCGGGAGCACATACCGCAGGGGGCTGAAGGGCGCGGGTTGAAGATCGGGCTACAGCCCAGGAAGAAGTAGCCGATGGCCGGCGCGTACAACCTGTACGTCAACCTGCTCGCCACCACCGGTGGTCTCTCCACAGGCCTACGGCAAGGAGCCGCCCAGCTCCGCGCCTTCGACGGCCAACTCGACGCTACCAACGGCCGGTTGAACCGGGTCCAAGCGGCGGCGCAGAATTTGGCCCGCATCCAAGCGGCTGCGTCCGCGCAGATCGTGGCCTCCCAGTCGCGCGCGACGCAGGCCGTGCAGCGGGCTACGACCGCTCAGCAGAACGCCGCCCGTGCCCAAGGGATCGCTGCCCGTACGGCGGCCCGCGCCGAGCGGGCCCGCGTCGCCGAACTCGCGACGGGGGAGAGGGCGGCGCGGAGCCAGGCCCTCGCCCAGCGGATGGCCGACCGGGCAGCAACCACCACCGGCCGCGGCGCTGCCGCAGCTGCCCGTACGGCCGCTGCCGCCCAGACGGCGGCAGCCCGCGCCACACAAGACCACGCCCAGGCACAGGCCCGCGCCGCGTCCGCTCAGCAGACCGCGGCCCGAGCCAGCAGCCTCGTCGCGACTGCCGAGACCCGCGCCCGCTCCGCAGTCACCCTGCGCGATGAGGCGCAGTCCACGGCTGGCCGAACGGCGCAGACAGCCGCCCGTCAGACCGCCCGCGCCGAAGCGCAACTTGCGGCGGCCCGCAACGCACAGGCCGCGTCACTGGCACAGAACGGTCTGCTCATAGGCGCCGCGCTCGGCGTCGGTGTCGCGCAGGCGATCCAGCTGGAGAGAGCCATGGCGAACGTCATGACGATCTCCCAGCAGATCAACTCGGACAACGTCTCCGCGTTCACTGACCAGATTGTGGAGCTGTCCACGCGGCTGCCGCAGACCGCCGAACAGCTCGCCGACGGCCTCTACCAGGTCGTCTCGACCGGCTTCGACGGCTCCGAGGCCATGCAGATTCTCGAAGTCGCGGCCCGGGGCGCATCGGCCGGCCTCACCACGACCGAGACGTCCGCGAGGGCCCTGCTGGGCGTGATGAAGGCGTACGGACTGGAGGCCAGCCAGGCCAACGACGTCATGGACGTGATGTTCCAGACCGTCAACCTCGGCGTCATCAGCTACGAGGAACTCGCACAGCAGCTCGGCGACGTCGTGCCGATGGCCGCAGCAGCAGGCGTCGAGTTCGACGACATGTCGGCGGCACTCGCGGCCATCACACTGTCCGGCATCCCGGCCGCCGAGGCAGTCACGGCGCTGAACATGCTGCTCACCCGCGTGATGAAGCCGACGCAGGACCTGCGGCAGGCGGTCAAGGACCTCGGCTACGAGTCGGCGGCATCCGCAGTGGAGCAGGACGGGCTGTATGTCGTCGTCAACAAGCTCAACGGCGCGGCCGGGAACACCGCCGAGGGCATCGCCAACATGTGGAAGGACATCCGCGCCACTCGGGCTGCCCTCGCACTCGCGGCGGCAGGAGGCCAGAACTACGCCGACACGTACGCGGACATCGCGAACGAGGTGGCGCGCGCTGAGGCCACGCAGAAGGCCTACGCGATCCAGACGGACACCGTGTCCGGCCAGTGGGCGATCTTCGCGAACCAGGCGCGGGCGCTCGGCATCGACATCGGGCGGGCCCTGCTGCCCGCGCTCAAGGCCATCGGCACCGTCCTCCACACCGTCGTGGGCGCAGTCAACGATCTCCCTGCCCCGATGAAGACCGCGCTGGCCGTGACCCTCGCGTCCTCCGCCGCGCTACTCCTCCTGCGCGGCGCGTACACCAAGGTGACCGCCCAGGTCGCAGCGTTCCGCGCAGCCCAGGCAGCCGCAGCCGCCGGCGGAGCGACAATGCCCGCCGTCCTCGCCGGGGCAGGACTGGCCGTCACCGGCCTCCTCGGCGTACTCACGCTCGGCATCGCCGGATACGCCGCCTACACCGCGTCCAAGCAGCGGGCAAAAGACGCCACCGAAGAACTCGTGAAAGCCCTCAAAGAAGAGCGAGACGAGGGCACGACCGGCGTCGGGATCCGTGAACTCGTCGACCAGCTCACCGAAGACGGAGCCCTGGACGACCTGGAGAAGGTCGGCGTCACCGCCACGGAAGCGATCGACGCCATCACCGCTGGAGGCGGGAAACTCGCCGCTCTCAAGGCCCGCCTCGACCAGGACTCCTTCGAGTTCAACGTGAAGGTCCGCGCCGGCGAGGAGTCCGCGAACGACCTGACGAGGTGGTCGCGGGCGAAGAAGATCCTCGAGGAGCGGCACAAGGTGTGGTCGAACGCCGTCAAGAAGGAAGCCGAACTCGCCGAACAGCAGGCCATCGTGGAGGCCCGCATCAAGCAGCAGGCCAAGGCCAGCGGCGGCCTCTTCGACCTGTTCAGCCTCGCCGACATCGACAAGACCGGCGCGGCGAAGATCACCGACGAGATGAAGGCGCTCGGGGACGCGGTCGGCGACGCCGTGAACCCGTCTCAGGCCTTCCGAGACGCGCAGACCGCCGCCGCTGAGGCGATGCGCAAGGCAGGCAAGGACGCCGACAACGCCAAGGTCAAGCTGTCGGGCTACATGGAGGAGCTGCGCAAACAGCTGGAAGCACAGCGCGCTTTCCAGGGAAATCTGTCCGAGCTCGCCGTACAGGGATACGACGATCTAGCCGGCCACTTCGCTGAGCTCGGCGTGGACGCGGCGCCCATGCTGGACGAACTCGTCCGACAGCTGAAGGACGGCAAGACCAAGGTCGCGGACGAGTTGCGCGCCATCGTCACCGAGGACGCAGAGCGGTCAACGGAGGCCTACAAGCTGGGCCTTGAGAAGACGGCGCAGGTCACAGAGCAGTACGGCAAGAAGATCGGCCGCGCCTGGGCGAAGGCCTCCGAACGCAACGACCCCGTCGCGTTCCAGGAAGTCACGGAACAGATGGCCATGGTCGACCTCGGCGACGCGGTCGAGAAGTCCGTGGGCAAGGCGAACGACAAGTTCGAACGCGGCCTCGGCCTGCTCGCAGACGTAGCCAAACGGAAGGGGCAGGACGCCGCCACCGCGTTCCAAGACGCCCTGCTGTCCGGAGATACCGAGCGCGCGATGGACAGCCTCAAGGCCATTTGGGGCTCCGACGTACCCATCTCGGCCCCCGATCTGTCGGCTGTAGTTGCCGCGTTCGGGAAGGCAGGCAATGACGCCCACGCCGAATGGTCCGGCGCACTGGAACTAATCCGACAGGTCGCGGCGACGAAGGGAACCGAAGCCGCGTCCGCTCTCACCAGCGCCCTGCTGTCCGGCGACATGGCGGCCGTACAGCAGCAGTTGGACGCGATCGGCGTCTCGGTGACGAACATCCCCGGGTCCAAGTCCGTCACCGTGACCGTCAGCGCCACGCCACCCGCCCCGGTCCTCGTGCCGCTGATCTACCAGCGGCAGGCGACCTCGTGGGACAAGGACGCCAACGGAGTTCCCGACTCGATCCAGGCGCCGAGTAAACAAGCCAACGGTTCCATCCTGGAGTTCTACGCCGACGGCGGTGTCCGCGAAGATCACGTCGCCCAGATCGCCCGGCAGGGAACCTGGCGTGTCTGGGCGGAGGAAGCCGCGGGCCCCGAGGCGTACATCCCGCTCGCTCACAACAAGCGGACCCGGTCCCGCGCGATCACCGAGCAAGTCGTACGACGCCTCGGCGGCAAGGGCGTCGAGTGGTACGCCGACGGCGGGCTGAGCGGCTGGTCGTACAGCCCGTCCACGACCTCGGAGCTGGTGTCGGTCTCCTCGATCCGCTCCGACTCCATGCGCACGGTGAAGAAGAAAGGCAAGGAGATCGAGGTCTTCGACCTGAAGCTGTTTGAGAAGAACCTCGATAAGGCGGTGAAGAAGGCCCAGAAGTGGCGCAAGGACCTCGCCACCGTCGCCCGCCGTGCCGGGCAGGACGTGGCCGATGCCCTGGAGGCGATGGGAGAGGACGGAGTCGAACTCACCCACAAGATGGCCACCGGCAGCTCCAAGTACATCGCGGAGATGACGAAGGACCTGGAGAAGCTGGGACTCGTCGTACGGGCCACCCTCTCCGACTACACGACCCAACTCCAGCAGGCCGTCAAGGACCAGGCCGCCTTCGAGAAGAACCTGTCCAAGCTCGCCGCCATGGGGTACGGCGACCTCGCGACGATGCTCGCCGAGCAGGGGGACGAAGACGCCGAGGACCTGGCCGCCGAGGCCGTCAAGTCACCGAGCAAGGCAAAGAAGGCCAACAGCCAGGCGAAGGCCGCCTCCAAGGCAGTTCCCGACGAGGACCTGCCCGACCTCGTCGCGATCATCTCCGCCATCACCTCCAGCAAGGTCGGCATCCACGCCGTCGCCGAGAAGACCGAGCTGGACGAGGACCGCATCATCGAGGTAGCCACCCTCGGCCGCACCCGTATCAAGGACGCCCGCGGCTCCAAGGCTGGCCGGTTCCTCAGCGACCTGGACAAGGCGTCCAAGGGACTGGCCTACCTCCACGGCGGCATCCTCACCCCGGGCATCTACGCCACCTCGAACGGGATCGTGCGGTTTGCCGAGCCCGCCACCGGCGGCGAAGCGTTCCTGCCCCTCGGCACCGACAAGAGGACCTCGGCGACCGCGGTCCTCAAGGACGTCGCCCACCGCTTCGGCTACACCCTCACCCCCAGCGGAGTCACCGGCCCGATGCCCCTCGTGGACGCTCGGCCGGCGAGCGCCGTGCAAGTCGTCGTCGTACGCGAACAGCCCGCCGCGCTGGTCGGCTCCATGCCGATCACCGTCACCGGTGGCGCGGACGCGAAAGCCGCCGACCGCGTCGGCACGGAGATCATGCGGCGCCTGCGGAACGCCCAGCGAGGAGGGCGTCTCTGATGGCGACGATCAGCCAAGAGTGGCAAATTGACTTTGCAGGTGTCCTCTTGGGCCCCGGAACGCGATACCCCGTCGGCGACATCACGGGCTTCGGAACGCCCAAAGTCCGCTCCCAGGACGTCGAGTTGCCGACCGAGGATGGTGCGTTCCCCGGTGTGGACTACTACGGCACGCAGACGGTGACCATCGAGGCCGGCATCCGGACACCGGGTGATCCGGCCGCCGCTGCCGATGCCCTGGCTGACCTGAAGCGTGCTGCGTCGGACCCCACGACGCGCAAGACCGCAGGGGCTTTGCAGACGCTTCGTGTGTTCTGGCCGGGCCGTGCCGGACCCAAGCGCGTGCTGGGAAGGATTCGCGACGTCGAGCCGGTGTCCATGGCACAGGCTATCTACGGCTGGATTCCGTTGAACCTGGTGTTCGAAGTGACCGACCCGGTATGGCAGGGAGAGCCCGAACAGCAGGTCACCCTTCCCCTCGCACGCGGCGACGACGGAGGGTTCACCGCTCCGGTGACCGCGCCGATCACGACCGGCGTATCCAATCCTGTGGAGCGTCCCGGGTGGGCGACCAACGCTGGCGACTTGCCCGCCTGGCCCTCCCTGAAGATCAAGGGCCCGGTCGTGAACCCCCGCATCTGGATCACGGAGACAGGCCGTGGCCTCGACCTGGCGCTGACGCTCGGCGAGAGCGACACCCTCCAGATTGACACGCGCCCCGGAACGCGCTGGGTCCTGCGCAACGGCGGCAACGTCGCAACGGCCCTGTCCGCTGCATCACGCCTGGACCTGTTCCAGATCCCGCCCGGAACGAGCGAAGTCCGGTGGACCGGCGCGGACTACACCAACTCCACCCGCCTTGCGGTCTCGTGGCGCGACGCCTACACCGCCCTGTAAAGGAGAGCACTCTCAGATGGCACTGATCCAGCCGCCGATGCTGACGCACGGCGGCACCCACCCTGCACGCGCCTTCCGAATGATGGTGCGAGACCTCGCGTCCGGCAACCAGGGCGTGACCGAAGGCAACGACTTGAAGGTCAGACAGTGGTCCACCCCCGGTGCCGGCGTTCGCGTCGGCGACGGCTCGGCCGTCGTGTCGGGAGCCGCGTGGGGCCAGGGCTCCTACACCCAGTACAACGTGGGCGACGCCATCGTCCCGATCGCTCCCACCGGCTCCTCAGCCCGATCCGACCTCGTATGCCTGCGGGTTGAGGACCCGGAGTACGAAGGCAACCGCGATCCGGCGGCCGACGACATCGGCTACTTCCACATCGTCTCCGGCGTCTCCGCGACCGCGAAGGCAGTCCCGTCCGGCATGACGGCGATCCCGCTGGCACGCCTCGACATCCCGGCGAACACGGCCACCATCACCAATGCCATGGTCACGGACCTGCGGCTGATCGCGAACCCCCGACGCGTGCGGACGTTGTACACCGCCTACCCCAGCGCGCTGAACCGGCTGGTCGCGCAGAACGGCCAGTGGTACAACTGGCCGGCCGCCGCCCGCTGGAAGGTCCCGATCCCGAGCTGGGCGACGAGCGCCAAGTTGCTGGTCACTCTTGCGGGCCTGCGCCTTTCGGAATCCGACGTGTTCGCCAACATGCAGACCTCCTTGGGCACCGACACAGGGCAGACCACCGCCATCGATGACGACCAGGGCGCCAACATTCGCCGCAACACCGTCGTCCTCGCCGACACCATCACCCTCTCGGCGGCCCTGCGCGGCACAACCCAGGAGCTCTTCGTGCGCACCCAGCCTTCCAAATCCGAGTGGGGCAACCTCGGCGTAGACTCCGCGACTTCCCTGATCGCCGACGTGGAGTTCACCGAAGGCGTCATCTGACTCGACACCGGCACCACCACACCACGGCGCGGGGGAGAAGCAGGAACGCGCCTGATGGCGTCGCCGTCGTACCGCTACCTCACCACCGACGCACTCACCAACAAGGTCCTCGCCTGGGACCTGCCCCTGACCGGCGTTGAGTTCGGGCCCGCACTGTCCGCGACCGGCAGCCTCACCGGCGCGGTCGAACCCCGCCTGGCCCACCTCGTCCGCTCCCAACTCGACCCCGGCAACACCAAGATCTACGCCGAGCGTGACGGGCGGCTGCTGTGGGGCGGCCTGATCTGGCGAGCCGATCCCCAGGGCCAGCAGCTCAACATCGAGGCATCCGGATGGGGTTCCTACCCCTACCGACGCTACGACCTTCACGGCCAGCTCAACGCACGCGGCCCTTACACCTACGCGGATCCCTGCAAGGTCATCCGCGACGTGTGGGCGTACTGCCAGGAGACCCCGGACGGCCAGCTCGGTATCCAGGTCGACGACATCACCTCGAAGGTCACCGTCGGGACGCCGGAGGACCCCTACCGAATCGACTGGTGGGACACCCCCTCGCTCGGTGACGTCGTCTCGGACATGGTCGCCGTCGAAGGCGGCCCCGAGTGGACCGAAGAAGCTGCTTGGCAGAACGGCACGCCGCAGGGCCGCGTCCGCATCGGTTGGCCCCGCCTCGGCCGCCGCCGCACGGACATCCACTTCGAGTCCGGCGTGAACGTCGTCAATGCAGTCCCTGTCGAGTACGACGCCGACAACCTGGCCCAGGTCGTCATCGCGCTCGGCGCCGGCGAGGGCCGCAACCGGCGCCGTGCCGTCGACGCCGTACGAGACGGTCGGCTGCGCCTGGAGCACCTGCTCGAAGTACCAGAGGAGAAGGCCAACGACCGGCTGACCGCACGCGCCCGTACGGAACGCATCTCCCGCCAGGTCATCGGCGAAGTCACCGAGATCACCGTCCACGACCACCCAGCGGCCCCCTTCGGTTCCTGGCAGATCGGCGACGACGTACGGGCCCGGGTCCACGACCAGTGGACCGACTTCGACGCCTGGTCCCGCATCGTCGGCTGGCAGATCCGGCCCGCCTCCGGCGACACACCCGAGCAGGCAGTCATCCAGCTCCAGCGCGCAGACCGCTTCACCTACGGGGGAGGCACCGCGTGAGCAGCGACATCACCCGACTGGCCGCCCGAGTCGCAGTCCTGGAACGGCAGCTGGCCCGCACCACCCGAACCGCCCGCATGGCGTACTCGTCCATCGAGGACGGCGCGATCGAGGTCTACGACCAGGACGGCACTCTGCGCGGCAGCATGGGCCTCCAGGACGACGGCACCGTCGGCTTCATCGCCCACAACGGGCCGCCGCCCCCCACCCCCACGCCGCCGACGGTTGAGCCGACGCTGTCCGGGCTGACGATCACCTGGCCGGGCACCTGGACAGACGCGGAGACGGCGCCCCTGGACCTGGCCGAAGTCCAGGTCCATATCGCCGCAACCGCCGACGCCGAGCCAGACACGGCCCGCCCCGTGGCCGCGTTCCAGACCACGGTCGGCGGCAGCGTCACCGTCGCCCTAGACACCTACGACACGGTGTGGGTGCGGCTGATCGCGGTCAACACCTCCGGCACAGCCGGAGAACCGTCGACCGCCGTATCCGGGCAGGCCCGCAAAGCGGTCCCGGACGACCTCGTCAACGCGATCATCGACGAGACCAAACTGGCACGCGGCGCGGTGACCGACGCAGCCCTCGCGCTCGGGGCCGTCAACTCGACGGCTCTCGCCGACGGCGCAGTGCTCGCAGCGAAACTCGCCGCCAACTCCGTCACGCTGGGCAAGCTCGCCAACGGTGCGGTGACCTTGAGCGCCCTCGGCGGTGCCCTGGCGGACTCCACCAGCCAGCGCCTGATCGACGCGATGGGCGAAGTCGCCGTCTGGCAGAGCACCGCGCAGGGCACGGGCGCCACCTGGAGCCATCTCTCCGGTGTCACAGACGCACCCACCGGCCAGACCGTCGGCGAGGCCCACGGCTTCATACGACTCCGTGGAACGACCCTCGTCCCCTACGAGCCTGGCGTCCTGTACCGCATCAGTGCTCGCGTCCGAGCCACGGCGCAGCTGCCCACAGCACCGGACTTGTTCTACGTCGGGGTTCTCGGCGTTGGCGCGGACAAGTCCACTCTCGTCAACCGAACCGGGGCCAACTCCTCTAACAGCCACTACTACGTGGCTGCTTCTGGGCGCTCGCTGCCGACAACGGACGGCTGGGTCACGGTTGTCGGCTACCTGAAGGACCGGGCGGCAACCGGCTCGGCTGGCACCAACAACGACCCGCGTGCGCCCGGGGCCGTACACGACTCTGTCCGCTACATCACCCCGTACCTGTGGCTGAACTACAGCTCGGAGAGCGTCTCCGGCTCCACCTCCGTCATGCAGGTCGATGCGGTCGCGATCGAGGCGCTGAAGACGGGGATCGTCGACGCCACCAATCTGGTGAGCGGATCGGTCACCGCGGCCGCGCTCGCGGCGGACTCGGTCATCGCTGGGAAGATCGCCGCCGACTCCGTTACGGGCCGAGAGATCGCCGCGAACTCGGTCACGGCCTCCGAGATCGCAGCCGCTTCGATCTCCACCGACAAGCTCATCGTCGCCGGTGGAACCAATGTGCTCAGCGACCCGAGTTTCGAGGGCGCCTACACCGCGGCGATAGCCAAGAACGAATGGTCTGTCGTCTCCGGCGGCAACGGCTCGGCGAAGGCGCTCCGTGTCGACGCCACAGCAACGACGGCCACCACCCGTGCGCTGACGCTCACGTCGCTGCCGATCCTGAGCGGTGACCAGCTGTACCTCGCCATCGACGCCAACGCGTCCTCGGACTGGACCGGTGGGGCGCTCAAGTATTACGCCCGCTGGTTGGACGGCACCGGCGCGACCCTCGGTTGGGGCGTAGCCCAGATCGATGCCCCAAACCGGGGCACTTGGCAGCGGCTCGCCGCGACGGTCACTGCGCCGGCGAACACGACGGCGGCCACGATCTGGGTGGAGTCGTACACGGGGACAGCCGGATCGGTTCTGTGGGACAACGCGGTTGTCCGGCCGTTGCTGACTGGGGTGCAGATCGCCGACGGAGCCATCACCGCGCCCAAGCTGCTGGCCGGATCTGTGACCGCCGAGAAGATCGCAGTCTTGGCCATCACGGCCGAGAAGATCGCAGCACTCGCCGTCACAACCGACAAGTTGAATGCCCTGTCGGTGACCGCCGACAAGATCGCGGTCAATGCGATTACCGCAACCAAGATCGCCGCAGGTGCGGTCGAGGCCACCCATATCAAGTCTGGGGCGATCACCGCAGAGAAGCTCGACGCGGATGCCATCAACGGCAAGACGATCAACGGCGCAGTGATCATCGGCAGCACCCTGCAAACCGCGGCGAGCGGGCAGAGGGTTGTGATCAGCCCGGGCAACGCCACCGCGGAGACCGGATCGATCGAGTTCTACTCGGGCAGTGCAGACGAGGCAGCCCCGGCAGAACTCAACACGGCGATCGCCTACGGCTCGCAAGGGTCCGTGAACTACGAGATCCCCAGCGTCTCCCTTACCGCCCCCCAAGTGAGCGGTACGACCCAGGAGACAGGTCTGTTCCTCCAGGGTGACATACCTGGCTATTCGGGAGCCGTGTTCAACCTCTACGCCAATGAGACAAGCGGCAAGGGAGTCGCGTACATCAACGGCTACGGGGCCGACACATCGGATGCAGGATCATCCATCGAACTGTATGTCCGCGACGCTCCGACCGCCTCCGCGGCGTCCCTCGCCAAGCTCACCTCGAGCGGCTTCAGCGTCTCCGGAGTACTCAAGGCCGGGAACATCGTTACCGGCCGCGTGGCCATCACTCCGAGTGCAGCGAACACGCCGACGTCGGTCACGATCACGGGATTGAACGTCAAGGGGAGCACCTTCCGGGCCGTCGCGACGCCATCAACATCCGTTCCCGGCACCTCAGTTACGGGCGTGGGAGTGACCAACGTGTCGGCGGCGGGTCTGACGGTCTGGCTGACGAGGACGAACACGACAAGCACAAACGTGGACTGGATGGTGATTGGAAGCTGATGGGAGACGTGGTCGAGGAGGAGTTTCCGCCTTCTGCAGAGTTCATTGCGGTGTGCCGTACGGAAGAGTGCCCAGTCGCAGGTATCGCGTATGAGGTCACGTTGTACGGCCCCAACTATGAGTGCGTTTGCGGCCGTTGTGGTCAGCTGCACACACAGCTGACCGCGGCGTAGTGCAGGCGAACGGCCCCAGAGAGCCCCGCCGGAGGAGGGGCGGGGCAAGTTCCGGGTGCGTGGTCTGGGGCAACTCATGTGCTCTGAGCCTGGCCAATTACCGCGCGCTGCGGCCGGGACGGGGACATCATGCCGAGCATGAACCCCGCACGCCTTGTCGGCTGGATCGAGACGCGGTACCTGCCCGTAACTGGACTAATCCTTGCGGCCGTCGTCCTCGCCATCGCCCTGTGGTCCGCACACCGCGACCGCTCTAATCTGTCGCTGACCACTGACGCCGAGCGCAAAAGGCATGCGCAACGGCAAGCCATCCGCGCAGCACTAGGCAGCGTCTCCGGCGTCACCATGTTCATCTTGCTCTTCTGGCAAGGCCCTTGGTGGTTTGATCACAGCCATCTCCGCAAGACCAATCTCGAAGCCGCCGACGGGGCCATCATCACCGGCTTCCGCACCGGACTCGTCGCCCTCGCCGCCGGCATCATTGCCGGACTTGGCCTCTACTACACCCACCGAAGTCACCGGCAGACTGAGAGGCTCTTCGACCACACGCGAGACAAGGACCGCGAGCAGGCCGAGCTCACCCGCGAAGGGCAAGTCACTGGCCGCTACGTCGAAGCCGTCAAACTCCTGGCATCTGACAAGATCACCGAGAGACTCGGCGGCATCTACGCGCTACAACGAATCATGGGCGATTCGCAGAAGGACTACATCACCGTTGTCGAAGTGCTCGCTGCCTTCCTCCGTGAACCTCTCCCGGCGAAGCGCAGAAATGACAACAACCTCCCCGGCGACAGGCAAGCAGCCCTCACTGTTCTGGGCCATCGAATCCCATACACCGGCAAAGGGCATTACACGCTTAACCTGCAAGGCGCCCCACTCTCATACGCGCACTTCACCGGGACAGAGTGGAGTCATGCCAACCTGGCAGGCGCCAACCTTGCCCGGGCAGTGATCGTCGACATCTATGGAGAGAGCATGAACTTTGCAGGCGCCAACCTTGCAGGCGCCGACATGCACAACTCCAACATGCCCGGTGTTGTATTCAGCGGCGCTGACCTCACCGATGCCCAGCTTCCTGGCGCCATGCCCCGGGCAAGTCTGTACGGAACAGACCTCAGGAGAGTCCGGAACCTCCACCCCTCCAACCTCGAAAGCGCCTATGCCGACGCAGACACCAAGCTTCCAGAGGGAATGGCAGTCGACTAGACAACTCCTTCGAAGCCCGAGTAGTGGTCAGAGCGATGTGTTGCCACCGAAAACGCTGGACGGTCACGCCAGTTAGGAGACTCTAATGGTGCGTCTCCTACACTGATCTTCAACGGCGCGGGGATGCCGGAGGACCGCCGTGACCGAGCCGCAGGGTCAGGACCCCACGCCGTGGGAGCTGCTGAGGGCCATGCAGCAAATGCGCGACGACCTTCGTGCCGACTTCGCTGCTCTCGGCGCTCGGCTCGCCGAAATGGTCACGAAGATCCAGTACGACGCAGACCGCCGGGCCGACGAGCTGAGAATGAAAGGCCTTGAGGAAGACATCGCGGCCATCAAGCGCGAACGGGATAGAGAGCACCAAGAGGCTCGAAATGTCCGGCGGTTGGCGCTCACGGCTTTGGTCGCTCCCATCGTCGTCGGAGTGATCGTCGCCGCCGTAACAGGCAAGCTCGGCCTGTAGCCTGATCAGGCGCGGGGGAGAAGCAGGAGCGCGCCGATGGCGACACCCCTGTCCGCGTCTACTGCCCTGTCCGCGTTCAAGGCGGAGGGCTTGGACGTGCGTGAGGTCCGATCGTGGGCCACGCACAACCGGAACCACGTCGGGGCCTGGGGGCCGGTGAACGGCGTGATGATCCACCACACTGGCCCATACTCCTCCACCGCCGGGATGGTCGCCCTCTGCTACAACGGCCGGGATGATCTCCCCGGACCTGTGTGCCACGGCGTGATCGATAAGACGGGCGCGGTACACCTCGTCGGCTGGGGCCGAGCCAACCACGCCGGCCGAGGCGACAGCGATGTGCTGGACGCAGTCAAGGCCGAGACGAAGCTCCCCGTCGACGACCAGGGCAACGCCGACGGTAACCCGCACTTCTACGGCTTCGAACTGATCAACGCGGGCAACGGGAAGGACCCGTGGCCCGAGGCGCAGGTCGAAGCTGCGGCCCGCGCCGCAGCGGCGCTGTGTCGGAAGCACGGCTGGACGGCGGGATCCGTCATCGGGCACAGGGAGTGGCAGCCGGGCAAGATCGATCCCACGTTCGACATGGACGACTTCCGCGCTCGTGTTGCCGTGCTGCTCAAGGACGACTCCCCGGCTGAACCGGCGAAGCCCAGTCCGCCGAAGTTCCCGGGGCGGAACGCCTTCGGACCCGGCAAGTCGAACGCGTCGATCCTTCTGCTGGGCCAGCAACTCGTGCGCTGGGGCTTCGGCAAGCACTACCGCGTCGGGCCGTCCCGCGACTGGGGGGAGGCGGACCGCCTCAACGTCGTGGCCTTCCAGCGCGCCCAGGGTTGGACGGGGTCCGACGCCGACGGCTACCCCGGCCCCGAGACCTGGCGGCGCCTCTTCTCCTGACCCGCACTTCAGACCAAGGACCAAGGAGCACGACATCGTGAACTTCTACACCTCACTCCTGCGCACCGGAGTCCCGGCCGTGGCCGGCTGGCTCGTCGCAGTCGCCCTGAGCCACGGCCTCCACCTGGACGCGACTGCCGTCACCGGAGTGCTCACCCCGATCGCCACCTTCGCCTACTACGGCGTGTTCCGCTTCGCCGAGGAGCACCTGTCCCCGC
This sequence comes from Streptomyces sp. NPDC000878, assembly GCF_053599695.1. Lineage (NCBI taxonomy): Bacteria > Bacillati > Actinomycetota > Actinomycetes > Kitasatosporales > Streptomycetaceae > Streptomyces > Streptomyces sp. NPDC000878. Next base: position 60,321 of record NZ_JBSFMT010000051.1, read on the forward strand.
GGTTCGGCTGGCTTCTGGGATATGCGAAGCCGCCGTCGTACGACCTCGCGGCCTGACGCTCGGCTCAGCCGGGAAAGGGAGAAGCCCCCACTATGTGGGGGCTTCGCCTCTTGGAGATCTTCACCGTAACACCCGCTGGTGGCTCCCCCACGGGCACGCGATCACACGGTGCCCGTATTCTATAGGCGCAATGGCGAATGGTGAGGAGGTGGTCCTGATGACGGAGAAGGTGGAGAAGCCGCTTCTGGTGGGGCTCCAGGAGTTCGGCGCGCTCTACGGCGTGAAGCCGGCGCAGGCGTCGCAGTGGATCACCAGGGGCGCCCTCGACTACGAGTACGCCGTGATCGTGTCCGGCGCACCGTACTGGCTCCTGAGCTTCGCTGTTGAATTCGGCCCCAAGCGCCCGCGCCCCAAGGAGCCGAACGAGCACGTCGTCGACGAGATCAAGGCGTCGCAACCTGGGGGTGCCCTGGTCAGCTCGATTGCCGACGTTCCGCCGCTCGTCGGTTTCCAGGAGGGGGCGGCGCTGTGGGATGTAAGTCAGCAGACGCTGGCGGAGCGGGTGCGCAGCCTGAAAGAACTGCCAGTGGACTACGACTTGTCGGGGTCGAAGTTCTGGCTCTTGGACACGGCGCTTGAGCAGTTGGGGCCGGCGTTCAAGGCGATCAGCCGCGGGCGGGACTGGGCCGCAGACCGGGAGGTCGTGGCGGCTCTGCGTGAGCGGCGGTATGACGGTCCCGGCTCGGTGATCCTTCCGCGCGGGCCGGCTGCCCGCGAGGCCTCGAAGGCGTAGCTCCCTGCCCTTGCCCCTGCCATGAACTCCTGGCAGGGGCAAGGTTGTTGTGTGGACACCCCTCCTGAATGCCTATAGAATAAGTGTGTCAGTTGAGGTGATTCCAGAAGGGATACACGTGCGCATCATCGAACGCGATGACGGCCCGATCGTCGCCGTCCTCGATGTCGTTACGCCGAAGCTCAGGCTCCAGCCCTGTGTGTGCGGCGGTGTCGAGCATCAGGTCGCGGACCGCCTCGAACGCTCTAGGTGTCGCCTGTGGTCCGCCTGATCCGCCACCCCTTGAAGGTTGACAGCGCACACTCATCACGCAAGATAGGTGTTTACAAAACAAAGTGAACCTAGAGGGGGGTTCGTGAACCGCTGCCTGACCCCGCTGCCTGGATTGGAAGACGACGCCATCCGGCGACTCGTGGCCCCGGCCCAAACCGCCGACCAGTCCATCCAGGAACGCTTCGAGGCATTCCACGACCTCAACCCGTGGGTGTTTCGAGCCCTGGAACGCATGACCGCGGACTGCGCCGACAAGGGCTTCAAACAGCTCGGCATCGGCATGCTCTTCGAGGTCCTGCGCTGGCGGTACGGACAGGCAACAGAAGGCGATCCATTCCGGCTCAACAACAACTTCCGCAGCCGGTACGTGCGGCTCCTCATCGAGCAGCACCCCGAATGGGCCCGCCTCTTCGAACTGCGCGCTCTGCGCTCTTCCTGAACTTCCCACCAGCCACTGCCTCTTGGAGAGAGACGTGACTACCCCTGCCCCGGCCCGCCCGGCCAGGCCCAAACTCAAGACCCGCAAGCCCACTGGCGTTGTGCCGTGGCCGCTGATCCTCATTGAGGGCGAGGAGGCGAGCGGCAAGACCTACTCGGCCGCCGAGTTCTCCGCCTCCAAGCGCATCGGCCAGATGTACTGGATCGACCTCGCCGAAGGCAGCGCCGACGAATACGCGGCCATCCCCGGCGCCGACTACGTGATCATCGAGCACGACGGTACCTACCGGGACATCCTTGAGCAGATCGAAGCCGTGCATGATGCTGCCCGCGAGGCTGCCGCAGCCGGTGAACCGCCCGTCGTCCTCACCATCGACAGCGTGTCCGCCCTGTGGCGCCTGCTGACGAACTGGACTCAGGAGCGAGCACGCCGGACCAAGAAGAACGCCAAGGCCCTCGCCGAAGATCCGGACAGTGCCGTCGACATCCCCATGAACCTCTGGAACGACGCTGTCGAACGCTGGCAGCGGATCATGCACCTGCTTCAGACTCTGCCCGGCATCGCCATCGTCCTTGCTCGCGGCAAGCAGGTCTCGGCCGTCGACGACTTCGGCAACCCGGTCACCGGCCGCAAGGAGTGGAAGGTCAGCGGCCACAAGGACCTCGGGTTCGACGTCACCGTGTGGGTCCGCTTCCTGCGGGACGAAGACCCGCAGATCATCAAGGCCCGCTCCCTCAAACTGCGCGTCGAGAAGCGCCGGCCGCTCAAGGTTCCGGACTTCACCATCGAAACGCTCGTCTTCGAGAGCCTCGGTTGCTCCACCGCCTCCGCGCCGCGCGTGATGCCCGCTCTCGCCGGGGACCGAGTACAGCCCTGGCTGCAACGCGTCGCTGCCTGCGCGACCGTCGATGAGCTGAGCGCCTTGTGGCGGGCCACCAAGCCCGATGAGTCCGGGCTGACCCGCGGTGAGGCCACCATCGTTCAGAGTGCCATCAGCGCGAGGCACACCGAGATCACCACCCCGGAGCGGGACTTCACCGAAGCGGTCTCCGACGACCCGGCCGCCAGGCTGCGCGCAGCTGCTGAGCGTGAGAAGGGCGGTGAGGCGGCATGACGCAGCAAGTAGCCATCCAGGCGGCGGAGCGGCGGATTCCGGCGCCAGGCTGCACCAGCAATCAGGGCCTCGGAGCTGCCTCGTTGCCGAGACGCCTCTCGCAACTCCTCGACACGATACGGATGTACGGCGGTCGGTGGACGACGGCGAGGGTCAAGGCCGTGCGCGGTTCCGCAGCACCGGGCCGCCGGACCGCGCGCAGGGACCTTCAGGCCCTGCACCGGCGCGGATTCTTGACCATGCACGAGGTGGACGGCATCCGCAGCTACACCCTTATCAGGGCTCTCACGCCCTCGGCACAGCAGGATCCCGACTGGGTGAACGCCCTGTTGGGGGCCGCCGACGCGATCGAGGTGCTTCCTCCCGACACCGAACTCGATCCCGGCCGGGCGAACGCCGTCAAGCTACTCCGTCGGATGGCCGTCGAGGGCCTGGAGCACTACCCGCCCGCGCTTGTCTGGGCGAGGTATCTCGACGCGGATGATCTGGAGGCATTCCTCGAAGAGCTGTCCGTGGAAGCAGCGGGCTCGGACGATCTGGCCACGCTCGCGGCCGTGGAAAACACGATCGCCACCTGGCGGTTCATCGGCGAGGCGCAGCACGCGCACAACACCGCAGCCGGACCGGGCCGTTCGGAGGCGGTGGCGTGAGCGCGCGAGATCTCCTGATCGAGGCCATGGTGCAAGCCGGTTGGACCGAGCGCATGGCGACGCAACTCGTGGCGTCAGTGCGGGTCGAGGCGGTCACGGACTGGAAGAAGGAGGCTGGCTCCGCGGAGGGCTGGCCCGCCCTTCCTCGCATCGAGCTGTCGGACGTGGAGCTGGCGGCGCTCGCCCGGGTCGCGAACCGAGCGGTAGCCGACGCGATGCACAAGGACTTCTGCGACTGCGCCTCCTGGCCGGTCTCGTGTACCAGCGGCTACACGCCCAACCATTGGGTCACGGGTGCCTACCATCGGGCGCTGCCCCCCGTGATCGCCTTGTGGGAGGGCATGCGGCTCCTGTCGCCCGCAAAGTCCGTGCCGCCAGCGTCAAACCACCGGGCTCTGGCCGTCGCGCCTCCCAACTACGCGACTACGCCCAGTAGTTCCACCGGTCGCTGCGTCACACAGGACGGACGGCCGGTAGGCCATGCGTTCGACGAGCAGCACTGCCAGGCACTGGGCCTTGCCCCCGTCGGTCCGAACGACAGCGGTCTTCCGCCTCAGGACCCGACGACTGCGGGGATGGCCCGCGCCATCGAGGTCCTGCGGGAGGAAGGACTGTCCCTGGCCGCAGATCTCCTTGTGGCACAGATGCAGATCGACGCGCTGAACAGGACTGAGCCGCACGGCTTCGTGGGGCCGATGAACGGCACCTCGAACTTCTGCGACCACTGCGGTGCCCACCGGCTCGAACCGGTTCACGACGCCTGACACTCCGCTCCCACCGGGCCCTGCTATGGGGCGGGGCCCGGTCCCTCTTGGAGACCTGATGACCACACTCACCACCGAGGCCCCATCGCTCTGGCCTGCCGCACACGAAGCGGACGCAAGACGATCCCGCTCCCGCCAGCGACAGTTGGGCGCGTCCGACACCGTGTGCGAAAGACGCGCGGCGTACATCCTCGACGAGAGCGAGCCGACTGACGACTCCGATAAGCGGGCCGCGATCCTCGGTACCTACCTGCACGAGGGCCTCCTCACGGCGGCGAAGCGCGAGTACGGCTGGCTGATCGAGACTGCGGTCGGAGACGACTTGATCCGTGGACACATCGACGCCGTCCACCTGGACGCAGCCACCGCGCGCCGACTGCCCAAGCGGCTGCGACCGAAGCAGCCGGCCGACGTCGTGACCGTTGAGGACGTGAAGACGAAGAGCCTGTTCGTGTGGGACCGCGTCGTCCGCTACGGAGCCACCGAGGCCGAGATCCGGCAGGTGTACCTGTACGCGGGCCTGCTGCGGTCCGCGGGATTCGAAGACCGATGGGGCCAGCGGCCTCTGTCGAGGCTCGGCCCGATCGATGTGCAGCGCATCCGATTCCGATTCGTGTGCCGGGACAACGGCGAGGAGCACATCCAGGAGTTCGCCTACGACGAAGCGGAGGCGCAGCGCGCCCGCTGGTGGGTTGAACTCGTGCGCAGCTACGAGCACCCGGAGCAGGCCGAGCGGGACTTCGACGGGCCGGGCCTCGACGCGATCTGCGACTACTGCGTCTTCCGCACCAGGTGCTGGGGGCACGGCGTCCGTCCCGGAGCCCCGGTGCAGACCATCCTCATCCACGACGACGCCGACCGTGCCCAGGCGCTGGCCGAGTACGTTCACGGCCACGAACTGGAGACCCAGGGCAAGAAGTTCAAGCGGCTCGCCCGGGCCAAGCTCGACGCCTCCGCCGCAGGTGTGTACGGCGACAACGAGCTGAAGTGGCAGGGCGGCCGAGACGTCACGGACGAGGAAGTCGACCGGGCCGCCGTCATCAACCGCTTCCGTGAGCTGGGCGTCGACCTGCCGACGGAACCGGATCTGGACCGCGCCGTGGCCTTGCTGCAAGAGGCCGGGATCGCCGTGCCGATGCGCACTGTCCGCCGGACCACGGCTCGCTCTATCAAGGTCAGCCCCGCTCGCACCGGCACGACCTGACCTCGACTTTCCCACTGACCGCCGTGCACGCCGCGCCCCTGGGCTCCGGCGTGGCGTGCACGGCCGTTCTCTCCCCGATCGCGCTTTCCCCAAGGAGTGCTATGTCCGTCCACCTGTTGTTCGCCGCCGCCGACCTGTCGCCGAGGCAGGTGACCCCTTTGCAGAAGCTCGCCCTGATGAAGATCGCCGACAGCGCCGACGACCAGACACGTATCTCCACCCCCACCCTCCAGCGGATCGCGTCATGGGCCGGCGTCTCGGAGAACCAGGCGGACGAGATCGTCTGGGAGCTGGCGGAGAGCGGACTGCTTGCGGTCGACCGCCACGAAGACGAGGTCAGTTACCGGGTCTTCCCCGACGGAGTGCCATCCCTCCGACACGGATGAGCCCCCGACGCCACGCCCCGCATCGCTCAAGGGAAAGCCCGAATGTCCATAGCCCTGCTGGTCGCCGCCGCCTACCTGCCGCCCGAAGAGGTGAACCAGGGGCAGAAGCTGGCCTTGATGAAGATCGCCGACAGCGCCGACGACGAGACTCGCATTGCTCGGCCCGGCGCGCTACGCCTGGAAGCGTGGATCGGTGTCACGGAGAAACGCGCCATCACGATCGTCACCGAGCTAGTCGCCAAGGGCCTGGTGGAGCGGCTGGTAACGGGCAAGGAAGGCCGTTCCGCCGCCTACCGGATCTTCCCCCACGGCGTGCCTGACACGCCCACACGCGCCGAACTGGAAGCGCGCAAGGCGCAGCGGGAGACGAAGCCGAAGAACCAGAACAAGGCCCGCAGAGAGGTGACCAGAGCCCGGCCGTCTAGGCCCGCGATGACCCGTAGGGACGTGGAGGATCGTGAGGCAGCCAGGGCGGCCCGGGCCAAGACCGTCAACGACGGGGGCCAGCAGGGCGGCCAGCCGGATCCTGGCCCGGAAGAGGAGCCCTCGACGGCCGCAGGGTTTCACGGGTGGAACCCGGATGGGCGTGAAGAGTGGGTTCCACCGGTGGAACCCACTGAGTTTCAACCGTGGAACCCTGACGGTTCCACCGGTGGAACCCCTTCCTTTCCTTCTTTTCCTTCCTCTGATCCTTCCTGTACCCCCCTTACCCCCACGGCTGACGCCGCAGGGGAGCCCGCTGCCGCCGAGAGCAATCCGCCTGCTCCCGCTGCCCGTTGCCGGAAACACACGGAACGGCCTGGAGCCAACTGCCGGGCGTGCGGTACGTCTCCCCGAGCTGCCCGGGAGCACGACAGGCGGGAGGCCTCAGACGCGGCGCGACTGGCTGAGCAGGAGCGGTTGGAAAAGATGCGGGCCGACAGGCGGGAGGTCCTGGCCCGGCGGGAGGCGGACCCCGAGGGATACCAGAACGCGCGGCTGGAGGCTCAGAGAGCCGCCCGTGAGGGGGCGATCCGGAACAGGGAGCGCCCGGCTGGACGTCAAGTCACAAGAAGATAACGCTAGTTGCCGGGATTGGATCACGCTCCGTAATGCCTATAAAATAAGTGTATCGAGTTGAGGGTGAGACACCCACCCCCTCGGGTCGATGAACTCGCAAGGCCGATCCGGCTTCAAAGATAGGCGTTTACTCTGTAATGTAAACGCCGGGCCTCTTGGAGGAGACCGTGGACAACCTGGCGCTGGCGCCCCTGCCTGACCACAACCGACTCGACGACCCCCTGTGGCAGAAGCTGTGGCACAACTACAGCCACGTCATCACCCCGCTGCGCACCCTCGGCCTCGTCACCGACGTCGAGCTGTGCGGCGGCGAGTACAACGTCGTCGCCGACCTCCCCGACGGCACGCACCTGCTGATCGCCGCTGGCGAATGCCTGCCGGTTGACCCCGCCGAACTCGCGGGCTGGACGGTCATCCGCGCCCACCATGACAACCCGACCGTCGACTCCCTCGTGTACGACTCCACCGACGGCGGCGACCAGGAGGAGAACGGCAGCGCCACCGCCCCGATGCTCGGCGCGATCACCGAGTGGCTCATTCGCAATGAGCACCACCTGCACCTTCCGGACTTCCACCTCCGGATCGAGGCCCTCCTCGCCAGCCTCCAGGCAGCCCCGACACGGCCGGAGGCCGCCAAGAGCGCCTGCCACTGCCTCTTCGCGCATCCGGCCAACGACGCCGAGCGGGCCGCGCTGAATGAGGACCTCGACTACGCGCGCACCATCGGCGACCTCTTCGGCATCCAGGTCGCCCTGGTCCGCCTCACCACGGCATCCGACTGCCCCGCCCGCAAGGAGCAGCCGTGACGATCCTCTACTTCCTCCTCGTGCTCGGGCTGGCCGTTGCCGGAGGCCTCGCCTTCCTCGTGCTGGAGCAGGTCCGCTGGGACCGCCGAAACCGCCGCTTCCACTGCATGACCTGCGGCAACTACCACGCCCGCCACGCCGACCACCGCTGACCGCGCCGGCCCGCCCCGTCGAGGGGCGGGCCCCTGGACCAACCTCTTGGAGACCTGCATGCGCGGCCACCGAATCCGCCTTCGTTTCACCAGCTGGCCCCGTCACGGCCTCGAACTCACCGACACCCCCCGCCCTCGCTGCGCCGAATGCCACGGACAGGGCGGATGGAACGAGGACTACGCGGACCCGGACGGCGACTACGGGGGAACCAACTGGGTCATCTGCGGGTGCTGGCGGCCGGAACACCACCGGTTTCTCCTCCCACTCCCGCGCCGCCGCCCCCGCGGGACCTTCAGCGACGAACCCCCCTTCTAGTCCGCCCGATCACTCGCGCCCGGAGACACCCGTGACCCGCACCGGCTGGATCGAAGCCGCCCCTTGCAAGGGCATCGCCGGCTTCGTGCACCGCCCGTCCACCGCTACCGCCGACACGGCGGAAGACGACGCCCGCCAACGCGTCGACCACTCCCGCAGCCAGCTCGACGTGTGCCGCCGCTGCCCCTTCCGGCAGGAATGTGTGGAAGCGGTCGCGCCCGGACAGAGCGGCTTCGACGGAGTGTGCGGGGGGCGGGTGTGGCGCGACGGCCAGGTCCTCGCGACCGCCTTCGATCACCGTAAATCCGGGCCCGACAACACGGAGTTGGCCGAACGGGCCGAGTCCCGCTACCGCTGCGGCACCGATGACGGATACCGGCAGCACCTGCGGGCGGGCGAGAAGCCCTGCCGGGCCTGCACCCCGGCATACGAACTCACGGCGCCCGCCCGCCGCGCCAAGTACCTGGCCTCGCGCGCCGCCACCTGACCACCACCCCATGTGCGAGGCCCAACTGCGGCCCCGACGCTCCCTCTTGGAGAACAACGTGCTCACCGTCGGCGACTTCTACGCCGGTGCTGGAGGAGCCTCTCTCGGCATAGCCCGCGTGCCCGGCTGCGCCATGCTCCTCGCCGCCAACCACTGGCAACTAGCCGTGGACACCCACAGCCTCAACTTCCCCAACGTCCTGCACGACTGCGCCGACATCTCACAGATCGACTTCCGCCGGTACCCCCGGGTCGACATCCTGTGGGCCAGCCCCGAGTGCACCAACCACTCCATCGCCCGTGGCGTCCGGATCGCCGCCGACCGGCAGCCCGACCTGTTCGGCGAGATCCTCCCGTCCGAAGCTGCCGAGCGCAGCCGCGCCACGATGGACGACGTTCCGCGCTACCTCGAAGCGATGCTGCTGCGCGGCAAGCCCACCCTTGGCGGGATCGTCGAGAACGTCGTCGACCTCATCAACTGGATCGGCTGGCGCTCCTGGAAGATCCGCATGGAGGACCTTGGCTACAAGATCAAGGTCATCTACCTCAACAGCATGTTCGCCAGGCCCCGCTTCGGCAGCCCGCTTGCCCCGCAGTCCCGCGACCGCATGTACGTCATGTACTGGCTGAAGAGCATCCGCGAACCGAACTGGGACAAGTGGCTCAGCCCGGAGGCCGACTGCCCCGACCACGGGGTCATCGCCGCACGCCAGTCCTTCAAGAACGGCATCGAGTGGGGCCGCTACCGGGCGCAGTACGTATACGTCTGCCCGGCGCCCGGCTGCAAGCAGGTGGTCGAGCCACCGGTACTCCCGGCCGCGGCCGCCATCAACTGGAAGAAGCCTGGCACCCCCATCGGCTCCCGCAAGCGGCCCATCGTCGAGAAGACCCGGGATCGCGTGCAGGCCGGCATCGACCGGTACGAAGGCTGGCCCTTCGCCGTGCCCATGGAAGGCCGGGACGGCAAGTCACCGTGGTCGCTGGTCGGCGGGCCGATGCGGACGTTCACCACCCGCCAGGAGACCGCCATCGCCTACGGGCCCGGCCAGTTCCTGCCGTTCATCGCGGAAATGCGCGGCGGCGGATCACAGAAGAAAGCGCGCGGTGTCGACGAACCCCTCGCCACGTTCTGCGCCTCCGGCCTCCACCATGCGCTTGTCACCCCGCCCCTGCTCGTCCCGTACTACGGCAACGGCAACGCCCGGCCCGCGAGTGACCCGCTGAGCACCGTCACCACCGTCGAGCGGCACGCCCTGGTCACCCCGCCGCTGACCAAGCCGATCACCGTCGACGAGTGCCTGCTCCGCATGCTCGACCCCGACGAGATCGGCCTCGGCATGGCCTTCAACGACACCTACAAGGTGCTCGGCACCCGGCGCGAACAGGTCCGCCAATACGGCAACGCCGTCACCCCGCCCGCTGCCGAGGTCCTCATGTGCTGCCTCGTCGAAGCCATCACCGGCCAGGACCTCTTCGCCCTCGCCGCCTGACCCACCAACCACCTGAACCCGCCGCCCGGCCCCGCCAAGGGGCCGGGCCCCAGGAGGCCAACATGCCCACCATCACACCCAGGCTCGACCTGCTCACCGGGCAGCAACTGCTCGCTTCCCTACTCGACGCCTGCGGCGGACTCGTCACCTACCGAGCCGAACACCTCGGCGCACATTTGGGCATCTACACCCGGTTCAGAGCAGCCGGCGAGCACTGCGAGGACGAGGCCCGCTCCCGTCTCGTCCCCGAAGGGGGAACCGCCAAGTACCTCTGGTTCCGCGACGAAGAGGACGAGAACATCGCCGAGCTCCACGTGGAGATCGACGGCGTGAAGACACCGACGGGCAACAAGGTCATCGTCACCGCGACGCCGAACACCTATCAGCCGCGGAACGCCCAGTGATGACCGTCCGGCTCCTGCCCCCGGTCACCGGCAGCCGCGACCGCTCGGACGCGCATCCCCTGGAGGAGGCGCCCCCACTGGTCCGCACTCGCGCGATGTCGCGCTGGCACCGGCCTCGCTCCGGCTACCGCGAGGCCGTCGGCCGCGTCGTCCTCAACCTGTGGTGCGGTCCGTACGTCTCGGGCGACTACCTGACCCGGACCATTCCCGTCACCGGCGAACGCATCTGCGGAACCTGCGAAGGTCGCGCCGCTGGCGCGGGACAGATTCCCCAGCCCGAAGGCCGCGAACTCGTCTTCAACCCGCGCGAGTTGCACCGTCCCCGCTACTGCCCCGGCTCCCGCACAGTCCTCTACCAGGAGCAGCCTGGAGGACGGGTCGGCCGCTGCCTCGTGTGCAGCACGTACGAACCCGTCCGCGCCATGGGCGGCCCGTACGACCCGCGCTTCGCGATCACCCAGCACCCGCCCGGGCCCGGCCTGGTCAGCCCCTGCCCGTGGCACCGCTGGAAGCAACTCGTCGCCCACGACGCCCACGCCGTCTGCGCCTGCTCACAGGGGGCAGCGTCATGACCCGCCACGTCATCCAATTCAGCGGCGGCATCGGCAGCTTCGCGGCAGCCATCCGCGTGGCGAAGCGGCACGGCACGCACGACCTGGTCCTGCTCGACTCACCGGACACTACTTAAAGGCGGCACTATTCCCACAAAACTACCTGAATCGTAAGTTCGTCGGGAATATCCTGGATGGTTGGTGGTGATGTCACCGCAAACGCGGCAGTATCTCCTTCCGATGTGGCGAAGCAGTATGTACCCGTGCGGTAGGCCGTGACTCCTATCGGATCACTGGGTTGCGCGGGTGTTCTTTGCGTGCATATCTCTTTGGTAATCTCATCCAGAGGCTTACCCACTTCCGCGACGCGACCAGTCATTACCAATACTGCTGGCGTCGTAGAGTAGTCTCCTCGCAAGTCATCATCTACTCCTGAGAGATTTCCCGGTTCATCGCTATCAAGCTCAGCTCCCGTAGTAGAAACGGAATTGAGGTTCACGGGAATTTTAATTGGCCCCTTCCAGCGGGGCTTGGGGGACTTAGCTTCTGAGGGCGGCGACGATTTGGCCGGCGGCTCAGGCGTATTTGACTTCGACCGTTCAACCGTTGGTTCCGTCGGGAGGTTGCTCGAGGAATCAGGAGGTGACTCGGGGGCTGTACTGACAGGGGTTGTATTATTTTCGCTAAAGTCTCCTTTTTTTCCACCGGAGTCCTCTTTGGTGAGAAGAGGTAAAAATCCAACCACCAGGGCAACGATTGCGCCGAGGATAGCCGTCAGTATCACTTCCGGGTGCTCTGACCAGGCCCGCCTGACGGCGCCCTGTCGTCCCTGCGGCGCACCGTCTGAATCATTGGCCATAGCTCCCCCGAATGATCTTCCCTTGAGCGCAGTCCAAGATTAGCCCCTTCCAGGCTACAACGGGAGGCACTTGCATAAGCGTCCGTATTCCCCATTGCGGAAACGTACCTTCACCGGTCACTTGCCGAGATGCAGGGTTGCGATAGTGACCGCTGATGTGAACGTCAGACCGGCTTTCGGAGTTGCGTTTCGTGTGCGGAGGGGCTGGTGCCCCTACTCGCATTCCTAAGAAGACCCGAGTGGGATCTACCGGATTCAGCGTCACCCAGAGTGGCGCCAGCGCGAAGGAAGCCTTCGACGCGGCCTTCGAGGAGGCCCAGTTCGAGCACGGCCACGGGGGCTACACGGGCAGCATCGCCGAGAAGGACAGTTACACCGTCATCTCCGAGAGCGTGGTCGACCAGCCGATCGCTGAGGAGTACGCCAGCCACCTCATGAATTGTGGCGACGAGCGTATCGACGACAAGTGGGGCCCGGCCGGCGTCGTCTCCGTCACCCCGGATTCGGACGGCCAGCCGCGCTTCCTCTTCTTCGGGTTCGCCAGCAGCTAGCCCCGCCCTTTCCTTCCGGGGGTCGGGCCTTCCCCCCCGGCCCCCGGAGGACCCAGCACGGGCGGGTAGAGGAGCTGGCCGACCCCGAAGCCGTCGGCGTTCACTCCTACAAGTCCGGGGTCGGTTTCGAGTCTGTGGGTGCCGGGCACGGGCGCCGGGGCGTGGGGGGTGACAGCGGTTTGTCCTTGCCCGTTCCAGGTGGGAGGCCGATCACGGTACTGAGGTCGAGGCCGGTCAGGTTCGCACCAGCCAGCGTTGCGCCCGTGAGGTCGGTGCTAAGCAGATTGGCACCGCGGAGGTCGGCGCCCGTCAGAAGAGCGCCCGCGAGGTTAGCGTGGCTGAGGTCGGCATGGCGCAGGTCGGCGCCCGTCAGGTTGGCGCCGAGCTTGGCTTGACCCTCCGCCAGGTCCGGCGGATACGACAGTTGCGCGTTGTTCAACCCCGCTCCGCAAAGGATTGCCCCACCAAGTTCGGCAGAGGTGAGGTCCGCATTTCGGAGTTCGGCAGCCGATAGGTCGGCGTTGAATAGATGGGAGCGCGTCAGGTCGGCGCCCTCAAGGTTTGCCTCGGCGAGCTGGCCGCCTTTGCCTTCCTCGTCCGAGAAGCGGGTCTCTTGGAGATCTGCTTCGGCGAGGATCGCGCGGGTTAGGTCAGCATGAACGAATGTCGTTCCCGTGAGGTGAGCGCCTCGGAGATTCGCCTCACGGAATACGGAACCGTCCATGTGGGCCTTCTCGGCGCGCGCCTTCGTCAGGTCCGCGCCAGTCAGGTTCACTGCGATGAGTTTGGCGTCGGCCAGATACGCGTTGGTCAAGTCGGCTCGGCTCAGGTCCATCTGCGTGAACTCAACGCCTCGCAGGTCGGAGCTCTTCAGTCTGCTTCCGCCGAAGGGAGACCTAGACGAAGGGGGAGGTGCGCCTGGTGCGGTGTTTTGACCTGCGAGGTGAATGCCTCGCAGGTCGCTGTCAGACCAATCGACGACTCCGAGGCTGTCCCGGCTGAGTGGGCGGTCCTCCAGCACTCGGATCACGGCCAGGACCGTGGGCGGGAGACCCGGGGGTTTGGATCCTGCCTTCTGTACAGCAAAGCCGCTGGCAGGGACACGAGAGTGGGACCGGACGAACGCAGAGAGCACTGACACGATGCGCGACTGGTCAAGAGGTGAGTCCTCCATGATTCGCTCCAGCGCGTAGATGCCGCCGAAGGTTAGCTCCTCATCATTCTCGCCGAGCTGTTCGATCGCCGCCGTGAAACGCTCCGTGATCTGTCCCTGCTCGGCGATCCGCAGTTCGGTGTTGCCCTGGGCCAAGGTGGCGGTGCTGTCTCTCCAGGTGAAGATCAGCGCGACGGCGGCGGCTAGGCCTGGCAGGAGGGAACCGGCGATGAGCCACGGAGACATCCTGGCGCCGTGTCGGCGGCCTTCGCTAACCCTCGGCCGCGGGCCGTCCAGACGGCGGCGTGATCGATCTTCGCTCATCCCTCTATGGCACCTGATTCGGCCTCGTGGCGCATGCCCACAACCGTCCCCACAGGGAAGCGGCATCGTTGAAAAGGCTCACGTGGAGAACAGTGTCTGAAGCGGTGGGGGAGCGAGGCTAGGCATCAGGTCCCACTGGCAGCCAGGAACCCGTTGGTCGAGGTCCCGCAGCATCTGGCGCGACAGAAGCAGTGACAAGGAGGAGCGGGCGCGGTCGGCCTGGCTGTTCCGGGCGGGACGTAGCTCGGCGAGCAGGTACGTCGCTCCGAACGGCAACCAGCGCGCCAGTGTCCATTCCGTCACGGCGTCACCGGGCTCGCCGGTGTCGAGTTCAGCCTCGGCCCGCTCGGCCAGATCCACCGCCCACTCGTGGAGAGAAACATCTGCCTGCCACGCGGCGCGGAGATCCTCAAGCGGGACGGTGGCCGCCAACTTGCGGAGCGCATCCCGGACGTCGCCACGAGGAAGGAGCGTGAAGCCGTCCTCCTCGTCGAAGACGGCCTCGCCCACACTCTCGGGCACGTCGGCCATGGTGTACTCGGCCAAGGAAGCCATTGGATTGGCGCCTGCCTCGGGCTGCATGGCGCGGAACAGACCGCCCAACCCGTCCGGGGTGATGGCCGGACCACCCGTGAGCATGATGTCCGCCACCGCCACGGTGGCGTCCTTCGGGGTGAAGGCCGCCGGTTCAGGGTTGCTGTCGTACGCGGCGAGTTCCGGTGGCGGCCATTGCATGCCCTTCTCACGGGCCCAGCGTGCGATGCGCTCATCGATGCGCCGCACGCGGGCAGGTACCAAGGTCATGGCGCCAGCAGCAGCGGCCCGCTCGGAGGCCTGTGCGATCCGCTCCTCGTCACTCTCCGGGACACCGCAACGTCCGTCGCCAGCCCCTTCGTCGGGAGGGGCTCCGTCGCTCAAGACGATGTCGTCCACTGCGGCGGTGAACGCCGCCCGGACCACGGCCTCCGACACAGGCAGGTCCTCCGCGAAAAGCAGGAGTGCGAGGTCCCTTGGCCGCCGCCCTCGGCCCGCCAGCCGGGCCAGCGCCACAACCAGATCGAACGCCTCCGGCTCTGGATGCGACCCCGTGCCTTTTCCTCGGCCGAGCCGTACGACCTTGTTGCCGGGAAGCAGTGGCCACTTCCGCCGCCGCCAGGTCTCCAGCTGCTTCACGGTCACTGTGAAGCCGTGCTGCTGAGCATGATCGATGAGCTGCTGATCCGCCGGACTCGGCGTCATATCGCCAGACACAGGCCGACGCTACTCCCTTCGCCTTCCTGGGGCGGGGATTACAGACCCCCCACCTTTGCCGGGTCGGTCCGGCCGGGCGCTGATCCGATGGTTCTCGGCCCCGCGCTGTACCTCACGAACGCGGAGCCGGCCGGAGCAACCGTCTGGAAGAAGGGGGTGGAGGCGATGAGTCGTCGACGCCGTGCACTAAGAGGAGACCGCGGGGCTCGTGCTCCGCGACGCCGGGAGGCCGCCCGAGATTCCTGGGCTACGGCAGCGGCTATGGCTGCCGTCTCGGGAGGAGTGCGCGCTGTCGTGGCCTGGCTGCTGAGCCTGCTGGGCGTGGACTTCTGGGCGTGACGCTTTACGGCCGTCAGGCCGCGATCTTCTCGACATTGTCCCAGTTGAGGAGTTCGCGGCCGGGCCGTAATGGGTCGTCCAGCCGTTGAGATTTTCCCTTGGCGATCTTTCTCCCCCCTCTGAATGCCTATAAAATAAGGGTAGTGGTGAGGGGGACGGCCCCACACCTGAAGGGAGACACAGTGACCCCAAACATCCATGTGCAGACCGCCCCGGCCGCAGATGACGAGGTGGTGACGGCACCCCTCGCCATGCTGCGCGCGGCAGCTGTCCACTGCCTGCCCGATGGCGACAGTGGCGGGTACTACGCCGTCGTCCCGCTTGCCGACGGCACGCGCATCACCTTCGCCGGCACCACCGTCAACCGCGAACACCCCGACGTCAGCATCCATCACCCCGTCCGAGACCACGACAGCTGGAGCGCGCAGTGGAGCGACGGCGGAAGCGTGTTCGCCGATGTCTACGACTCCCGCGACCAGCACCTCGCGTACGAAGCGGACACCGCCGCTCTCGTGGACGCTGTCCTTCGGTGGATCCCCCGGCACGGCGGCAGCGCCCCGGAAGGAGGCGTAGGGGAGACCGCCGAGCAGCTCGCGACCACCGCCCTCGCCGAATGGGGCATCACGGCACACACCGATGGCGACGCCGGTAACACCTGGCTGGTCATCAGCAGCGACCAAGCTGCGACAACCCTCACCGCCACGGGAAGGGCCTCCTACGTCCTGCTGTCGCTCCACAACTCGGACGACGACGAATGGGTCCTCGACCGTCCCCCCGTCCGCCCTACCGACAGGTGGAAGCTCTTGACCGGAGACGGAACCGGTGCCGAGCAGGACTGGATGACCCAGCCGGTCGACCAGCTGACCAGCTGCGTCGAGGCGATCGCCGACTGGCTCACCAAACCCCAAGCGGCCACGACCTGGTGGGTGGTCTACACCGACGACGGCGACGGCATCGGCATCGTCGGATGCCACGAAGTCCCTGACTCGCTGGAGGACCAGGAGGAGCTGTTCCGGGAGTTCGAGGTCGCCTGCCTCAGCGTCAGATGCGTCGTAGCCGTCGACGACGAGGCCGCCATGATCGCGGTCCTCCGCGAATGCGACCCGTCCTTCCGTGACCAGGAGCAAGCCGGCGCGCTCCTCGACGCCGCTATCCAGGCCCTCGGCACGCACTGACCCCCTCCGAAGCTCCCACCGCCCCCGGCGTACGGCCATCCGGCCGCGCACCGGGGGCGGCCCACGTTCAGACAGGACAACCATGCAACTCGACCTCTTCGCCGAGCTCGGCAACGAATCCGAACCCCCCGCCGTCCCGCCGACCTTCCAGGCCCGCTCGGACGCCACACCGCCCGCCACGAAAGCCGTACCCACACCGGAGAGCCGTCGGAGCCTGCCGCAGTTCGCCGTACATCGCAGCGACGGCCCCACCTTCGGCGAAGCGATCGCCGACGCCTGGCATCGCGCACACGGCGGCAGCCGCATGGAGATACCCGTCGGCGTCGTCGCAGCCCTCGCCCTGTGGCCGATCAGGGACTACCCCCGAGACCTCGCCCAGTTCTTCAACCGCCTCGACGGACAGCAGATCGTCCAGTGCGTACGCGAGGCCGCCGCCTACCACTGGATGCGCCGCCCCGATCTCATCGGGGTCGCCCACACCATCTTCAGCTGGGCCGACCGGGACGACCACACCAAGCATGAACTCCATGCCATCCGCGAAGTCGCCCGCGCCGCGATCCGCCACAACGTCCTTGACTACACCGGCAGCAGCGACCCGTACGACAACGCCGACATCGACCTCATGTCGTGGACCATCACCAACCTGCGCTCTCGTGGGGCCACTAAGGGGCTCGGCGAGTACCACACGCCCCCCGAGATCACCGACATGATGTCCCGTCTCGCGGGCCCCGACGGGGGCCGCGGTGATGTGTCGGCAGCCTGGCTCTTCGAGGATGCCAAGCCGGGCATGTCGATCTTGGACCCGTGCGCCGGGACGGGCGGCATGTTCCGGTCCTCCGCTCAGCACCTTCGGTACAAGGGGCTCGATCCGGCGGACTTCACGTGGTTCGCGCAGGAGATCGACCCGACGGCGGCTGCGGGATGCGCGGTCAACATGATCGTGTGGGGCCTCGGCCCGATGGCGATGGTGGCGTGCGGCGACACCCTCGCTGAGGGCGACATGTGGAACCGCGCGGTCGAGCACCGCCGCGAGATGGAGAAGCGTCGCGACCGGATGGCCGGCGCGGCTGCGATGGCTGCGGCCATCGAACGGGCACAGCGGCTCCTCTCGGTTGCCGAGGCCGCCTGACCTGCATAAATGACGTCCAGCCGTTGAGATTTCCCTTCGGTGACCTTTCCCCCTCACCCTGAATGCCTATAAAATAAGGCTAAGAGGTGAGGGGGACAGCCCACCACCACAACCACGAAAGGCACCCATGACCACCACCTACGACGCGGTCAACGAGGCGAAGGCCTTCCTCGACAACCCGACCTTCTACAACGCCGTCGCCGAGTTCGGCCTGCACTGTGACGCCGCCCTCCAGTGCGCCGAGCACACCATCAGTGCCCTCCGCGCCAGCGGCATCGGCACCAGCGCGCCCGCTGACACCTGGATCAACACCGTCCACCAGGGCCTCGTCGCCTTCATCGCCCACACCATCGCCGACTCCTTCGAAAACTCGCCCGGGGCCTACTTCAGGGCCCGCGCCGCCGCAGCGGTCACCGCGATCCTCCCCAACTACCTCGACTAACCGGTGCGGCCGGGGCGCCACCAGCGCCCCGGCC